>NZ_JBFBAG010000071.1:0-47731 GCF_040682155.1 Amycolatopsis sp. NPDC051371 | reverse complement strand
AGTGATCCCACTCCGCCGCTGACACCGGCTAAGCTGCTCCCGCCACCTGGGGAAGTTGATCTAGTACAGGTGGGGCGTTTCGATTAGCGCCGTCAACGTAGCAAGTACTGGCGTATTGACGAAAGCTACAATTTCGGCACCTGATTCCAGGTCGGACAGTCGCCAGACCTGCAGCAACGGACGGAAGCGTCGCTGAGCCACGCGAGAGTGGAAGTCCGGACGAGCAGGTCCGCATCCTCAGCGTAGGCCCGTAACGACTGCAGACCAGGATGGGGCGCGGCAGCGGATCCGCCAGCGCGACCAGGTGGAGCACGCAGAAGTAGCAGGGGCCAGCCCGCGGCCGCCGAGTGCAGGTCGCAGTCGAGGGGGTAGTCGACCGCGAGGACCAGCGTCTCCCACGTCGTGGCCGGCTGAACCACGGCAGCAACGCTTCGGGCCCCGCATCGAGATAGCGCTGGGCGCCGGCCACCCGACCGGCGCGCAACCCGCCATCGACGCCAGCCGCATGATCGTCTTGGATCAGCGGCCCTGGCGAGATTGACTTCATCCGGCCGGGGTGCAGCGGGTAGAGACGGTTTGCGCCGGTGCCGGTTCTCAGCAAACGTCCTTCCAGCTTAGCGTTCCGCCTCGTCGCCGCCGGGGGCCAGCGCCAAGTCGCTGGCCACATCCTCGAGAGTCCACGGCAGACTCGGCTTGCCCTCGATTGTAACGCCGTACATCCGCAGCTCGGCGAGTGTCGTGACGTCACCACTAGCTGTCAGGATCCGCTCGACTTTGTCCCAGACTTCTTCGCACCCACGGCAGTAGGCGATGAGGTAGTGCTCCAAGGCCATGTCATACCGGTTTTGCCGCGCCTGCCGGTCCGCCAAGATAACCCGGGCCGATACGTTCCCGGCGTCGACAGCACGTGACAGCAAGCGCATCGCGTCTTTGGTCCGCTCGACTCGGAACAGAGCTGATACCACATCACCGATCAGTGCGGTCTCTCCTACGTCCAACTCCGACTCGATCATGGCAAGTGGTTCATCAAAGTGCTTCTCCCGGATCAACGCGACGAGAAGTCGAGGATCGGTCTTACGCAGCAGGCCTGTCGACTGAACCTCCCGCAGCAGTACTAACGCCTCGTGCGTGCGATCGAACTCCAACAGCAGCTCCGCGGCTCGCACCCGTGCGGCCGGATAGCCGTTGCACGCCGCTTGCTCGAACCAGTACACCGCGCCGCCAGACTGTCCGATCGGCGACTGCCCGATGCACTTGGCAGTATTAGTATTTTGCTGCAACGAGGCGTTCGCCGCAGCGGCCTTCCTCGCAGCCAGCGCAAACCCTTCGGCAAGCCAGTTCATCGCTGCACCCAGGTCGACGCCGTGCCGAGCTGAGTACGCCTCAAGCGCGACTCCGGCGGCATCACCGCGTAGGAACTCAACCACCGGCAGCACAGCATCTGGGCCGACCACGTCGATGACACCGATATACCATCTCAACGCCTCGTGAACCGTCTCGACCGTCCCGCACCGACACAATGCGACTGCGATCCGCCCCGCCTCCGATGGTGACGCAACACCACGTGCACGGCGGAAGTAACCTGCAGCGTTGCCCATGTCGCCCAAGAAAGCAGCCTGTTCGGCAGCCAAGACCCACGAACGATCGTGCCCTCGCACCGCGGCATCGACATGGCACTCCATCGCCCGACGGCGAAGACCACGCTCCACATGAACCTTGGCAACCTCGATCAGCGCCTGTGGTTCGCCGGCGCTCGCAGCTCGCTGCGCGTGGGCCAGCGCTGTGTCGCTCAGACCGGCCAGGGCGTACATACGGGCAGCATAAATCCGCGCCCCTGCCACGTTCAGCTCAACGGCAGAATCGCACCAATTCAACGCCTCCTCAATCTCGCCGAGGCCAAGCAGTACATCAGCGCCGACCAAGTAGGCGTCAGCGTCGCCAGACTGCGCCTGTTCCCGTAGCCACCGGACCGCCGCCGCCTCATCCACATGCTCGATAAGGAGATCGGCGATTCCGGGTAACGTGTTCAGACCTGTCGCGCTCCTCTGCACGACAAGGAAGTTGACGCCCTTCTCGTACCCGGACTCCTCGGCGATCATCTCAGCGGCAACAACGGCAGCGTTCACGTCACCTTGCTTGGACATGCGCCGATAAACATCGATCGCCTTCTGCCGTTGCCCAGCCTCGACGTGTGCGATGGCTTCAAGCTTCAACGACTCCGTATCGCCTGATGCCTTGGCTTGACTCAGCCATTCGACCGCCGCCTCGGGCCTCCCGGCCTCCAGCAGAATCTGCCCTCCGGCCAGCACGGCGGCTGCGACGTGGTGACGAGCAGGAGTCCGGTACAGCTCGAGCGCTTCATCAACACGACCACACGAACGCATCATGTCGGCGAGCTCGCGACGTGCGGACGCCGTAGCATTGTCGCGCACACGCCGGAAGAACGCTGCTGCCTCCCGAAGAAGACCACGCCTCCGGCACTCACGCCCAAGGGGGATCAAACTGCTCGGGGCGGCGAAAGCAAACAACGAGGGCCACAGATGCGGCGCCGGGAGCGTCAGCGCTTCCGCTTCCGTCACAAACTGGCACTCGAGGTAGTCGTTGAGCCGGAACATCCGTTTCGCAGCAGTGTTATCGGCCTCGTTGACCGAGCGCACCAGCAGCATCCCGGTGTCTCCGACACCACAAGCTGTCAACTGGTCGATCGCTTCCTCGAACCAGTCCTCACCCAGCCGCGCCCGCTCCCACTCTGGAAGGTAGCCCACTGCGCCGGCCTGCAGCAGGTCCGTTCGCATCCACGGCTCATGACCGATGATGCGAGCGTCGATGAGGCTCTGCAGGATCGCCCTGGCTGCAGGACTGGCCATCGAGAAGCGGGCCTGGAAGTCTGGAGCCTCAACCAGGTACTGGATCACGTAGCCATCAGCGCCGCGCTCTGCAGCCTCCACGATGCGCGGGTCATCGGACCTTCTCGCCGCGACAACCTCGGTTTCCGTGAAACGCTCCGGAACTCCGACAACGCTGCCAGCCAGCAAATGGCGAAGGTGAACACTAAGGGCCGCTTGCTCGGGCGCCGGCGAGCCCATCAATGTATGCATGTCTTTCTTGCTCAATGTTAGCAAGACCATCATTGGTCCGCGCTGAGCGTCATAGACCAGATCCCGGAGCTCACGAGCTACTCGCTCACCCAGCTCCGGGCCATGATCGAGCAAGTAACGCGCTGCGTTGGGCAGCCACAGCACCGTGCGCGGGGGCAACTCGGCGATCTGCGCCAGCAAAGACTGAGGATCACTGGGACTGGTGCCTGGCCAGATCCACCATCCATCGAGCAGCGGCGCGAGCATGCCCGGCCTGTTCGCACGGACCGCCTCCCACAACGCTCGCTTCATCCCTGACTTCGGGCTGCCCACGAGCGCGACAACGCCGCTCCTGCCGGCGGCGATCAACGAGACTCGCTGCTGGATCTCGTCGTCATGACTGCGCCGGAAGTACCCGGTCAGTTCTGTTTGTGTCGTCGAGTTGGCTCGGCCCATACCGACAATTGAGCGGATCTCCAGTTGGGACGGCGTGCAGTGCATCAACTTCATACCCGCCGACGCACGTGCCGACGACGTCACTGCCCGACCACGGTCGGTTCGTTTCACCTTTTCGCCTCAATTGTCCAGGTCCATCCATACTGTGCGGGTGACCGGCACGACACGCGTCATGCCGTCCTACCAGGACTGCGTCGTCGACCGTGCCCGAACAGCCCTGGTTCAGTCCAGCCCGGTATGCGCCGCCGCGCCGAACGGTCGATCCAGACGTCGAAAGCCGACCCACAGTTCGTCACGAAATTCCGCCAAGGGTCACCTATTAGGGGCATGAACAAGCGACGGCGCACCAAGAAGAGCCACTCAACGAATCGCTTCACAGACACAATAGTGTGAATATTTGTCTTCACTACTCCATTTGCGACGGTCTGCCCTGTCGTCGATGGTCGCTCACGGTGCACATCTCGACCAAGGGCATCAGCTTCGGCCCGGCACAACACTGCTGTCCGTTCACCTCTCGAACACGCCAACCGGGCGACACGGCGGGGAACTCGCCGGTCAACCGGTCGCCGAGAGTGTCGAAGCGGGCTGGGCACCGGCCGCGGCCAGGATGAACCCCCCACTGGGCGGGTGAACCGCACCGAGGACTCCCGTAGCGGTCCCCGACATGCGGCGCGACCTCGGCGCGGCGGTGCAAGTCACGCGGCCGATGCACACGAACAGCGCGCGTCGTCGGCCACGACCGTCAAGCGTCGGCGCAGGCCCGTGTGTCGTTCCAGCTGGTCTATCAGCGCGGTAAGCGAATCGCCGTCCGGCAGCGCCACGGCTCGATGCCTCGTGCTGACGTTCGCTGTCGCGGGCCCGACGCCGACCACACCGACGCCGGCGAACACGCCGAACTGTGTCGCCCGTGGCTGCCAACGCAACAGGTAGGAGGCCACGGACCTCGGCACGGCGTAATTCCTTGGTCGTGGTCTCGGCGGCGTCGTCGCTGATGATGTGGTCGACGCGGGCGCCAAGGGACTGCAGCGCCGCTGAGTCGCGCACCCTCTGGGTGCGCACGCCGAACAGCGGGTTCGCCTACGGCACCCGGTGCCGCGCGGCGACGGAAATCTCTACCTCGGCGCTACCAACCGCCTCACCCTCTCCCCCGACCCAGCACTGGCCGCAACGTTGGCGAAATCGGTGTGCTCGTCACCGACGGTGTCCGCGTGCTCGACCACCGGCTCGCCAACGCGGCGCTACGGCGCCCGCAGGGGGGCTATCGGCCTTCAGCACGACCCGGTGGCTATCCACTGCCTGCTCCCTGTGGTCAGTCGCTCGCGAACACCGAGGTCCGCTCGGTGCCGTTGCCCACCAGGAATACACCGGTGCGAATTTCCCTGGATCGGGTGAGGATTCGGCTTCTCAGCTCCGGCGGCCAGACGGTTTCTGCCGTCCACACCACGCCCACTACCAGGTCAAGGTCGTCGATCTGCAGCTGGGACAGGTCGGCTCCGGAAGCGTCGATCTCGCCACCTGCCGAAGTGAGAGCGCGGGCGTGAGTGAGGGCGTCGCCGAGGGCGTCCTGGACGGCGCTGACGAGTCTGCAGGCCAAATCCCAGTCCACCAGGTCGGAGAGGGTGGAGATGAGGTCGCGGGCACGGGTGAGGGCTTGGGCCAGCTCGAAGAGGTGGGTGAGGAGGTCATAAGTGAGGGTGAGGTCGTGGGTGAGGAGGCGGGCGCTGTCGAGGACCGAGACGAGGGTCTGCTCGATGGTGCGGCCGGTGTCGTAGGCACCGAAAAGGTTGAGGAGAGATCCGGTGTCGTAGGCGCGGCGGCCGAGAGCCCGGGGATGGAGGTCAAGATCCTGGTGGAACGTCCCGGTGTAGTCGTGCACGAATCCAACGTCGCGGGCGAGGCGACGCGCGCTGACGCGCCAGGCGATCAGAGCGGCCGGGTGATTGTGGTATCCGCTCGCGCCGCGTTCGGTCTGCTCGGATGGGGGTGTCGGAGCCTCGGCCGCTGCGTCGGTCATGACCGCGACGAGGGTGGTCGTGGGGTCAACTTCGGCCTGGATGTGCTGCAGGAGTTCGCTGTCCGCGGCGGCCAGCAGCGCGTCGAGCTGGTCGTCATTGAGGTCGTGCTGGTGGTCAGCGTCGCCGACGTTCATCCTGTGCGCCTCCCTCCGGGGTGACGGCTGCGGCGAGATGGCGTTTGAGCTTCGTTCTCGCGGACCGGGCGATGTCCCGGGTTTTCTGCTCGGTGAGGTCGACGAAACCAGGGATATCGACCAACCGGAATCCGTCGGTGAGGAAGGCCATCACCTCCCGCTCGAACGGATTCAAACAGCTGAGAGCATCGAGCACGGTGTGGATCTGCACGGTGTGCTCGCCCAGCTCCACACCGGGAGCTGGCAGGTCCGGTATCTCCACGCCTGGCCAGATGAGGGGGCGGCAGCGCGGCCCTGGCGGGCGCTGGAACCGGCGTAGCGCCACGGTGCGGATCCACCCGCGCTGGTTGACCCGTGACCACTCGTCGGGCCGCGTGGCCATCTCGCGCCACGAATCGACGAACGCCTCCTGCGTCGCGTCGCGGGCGTCCTCCAGGCTGGCCGGGCCGGCCTTCATGACGAACCGGATCACGAGCGCCCACTCGGCGTCGTAGAAGGCGATCCACTGGCTGCGCATCGCCTCCATCCTGGCCGCCTCAGCTTGCGGAAGATAGCCAGGTCGCAGAGGGGCGCCGGCCGCGTCCGGCTGGTGCTCATCGCCGACCATCGGCAGTCGGATCTTCTGAGGGCGTGCTCCCGCCGACCTCGATGGTCAGCCCGCGGGCGCCGAGATCGACCAAGCGGCTCCCAGGTGGGAGGTGGCGTACGTGGTCGGCACGGGCTCGCTCCCGGGCCCGCTGCCACGAGACTCGGCTGCGTGCCCAGACCGTGACGACCGTGCCGATCACGCTTGTGGCCGCAGCCACCGCCGTCGCGAGAGAGACGGGTTCCACCAGCTACCTCCTCCTGCATCCCCCACCTGTCGCTGGGGGTTCGTTGGGTACGTGGCGGAAAACCATCAAGATCGGGGAGCCGCGACCAAGATTTTTCGATCAGTTCTTCGACCCCTCGGGTACGGTGCGCCGGCGGACGCTGAGGCCAGCAGGCGCGTTGGCCGGGATGAGGATGCTGACGATGAGGGGGAACTGTGTCGGTTGAGGATGTGTATCTGCTCGCCTTGCACGAGCCGTATCGGTCGCCGGAGCATCCGGTGGAGATCAACGCGACGATCGTGCTCGCCTCGACGCTGCTGCACCCGACGGTGCCGCAACCCGACGGCGGCCGGATGTACCGGTGCCTGACCGAGTTCCCCCATCGCACGCCCGGCTGCCTGGTGCCGCTGTCGACGTTGACGTTCGAGCTGGCCGGCGGGCAGCTGTGGCCCCAGGTCGCTGACTGGGAACAGGTCGTCGATGCCGTGGTCGACCTCGCCCGGCAGCGGCGCTGTGACGCCATGCCGCTGGGTCTGCCGCAGGTCACGGCCCTGCTGGTGGGCGGTGGCCCGACCACTGTCCACACGCTGCATCACCCGGACGGCTCCCGCTCCCAGGTGGGACCGGCCGAGCGGGAGTACGAGCTTGCCGACCTGACCGGCCACGTGCACCGCATCGCCGCGGAAGCCCCCTTCTGGCCCGGCGACAACCTCGTCGCCCCACCACGGGAGCCACGCACGATGCCGTATCAGCCCTACGAGAGTTGATGGGGCGTCTACGAGCAGGCCCGCCACTCCGGCACCCCGCTCTCGCGGTTCATCCGCGATCGCCTTCCCCACACCAACGCGGTCCTCGCCGACTGGACCCAGCAGCTGAACACACCCGAAGGCGAACTGCCGGCTCCGGGCCTACACGACAGCATCGACTGGGCCCCCGCCGGTCACGTAGAGGGCGGTAGTGTCGACGAGCCGGGCGATCGTGGTGGTCTGCACGCGCGGTTTGGGGCTGGGCGCGGACCTGTTGCAGGGCGCCGTCGCCATCGATCGCTCCGCGAAGTTCAGCTGGCACCAGCCGGCTGCTGGAGGCAACGAGTCGAAGTCCTCGCTGCGCTGCCTCGCTCGCCGACAGACCGGCGACGGCCTCACCACGATGAGCGCACCGTCTTTCGCGGACAAATGGGACCACGGATGGCGCAGCGTTAACTACAGTTTGAGCAGCGAAAGTTACACTTTAAGACAGCGATCTTTACGTTCTGGATGTAACAAACGCTGCGTTTACTTGTTGTAAGTGCTACCCGTTCGGGTAGTATCTGCCGTGTGGAGATGGACAAGGCATTCGAGCTGCTCGGCGACTACGTCGGCGAGCAGTGGGGCATGGTCACCGCCCGGCAGGCAAAGAGCCTCGGGATCGACGCCGTCACGCTCTACCGGCTCAAGGATGCCGGCTTCCTCGACCTCGTCCGCCGCGGCGTGTACGTCGCAACCAGTGCCGCGGTCCACCGGCATCAAGCCGAGCAAGCCGCCTGGCTCGCGCTGCGGCCCGGCATCTGGGCCTGGGAGCGCGAACCTCTCGACCCCGACGACGGGGTCCTGTCTCACGACACCGCAGCCCGGCTGCACGGCTTCGGAGAACTGGTGGAAAGCGAGATCGCCTTCACCGTGCCTCGACGGCGTACCAGCCGCGACACCGACCTGTGGTTCAAGATCGACGACGGCCTCACCGACGAGGACGTGACCCTCGCCGACGGGCTGCCCGTGACGACCATGCTGCGCACCGTCTGCGACCTGCTCGACCAGCACATCGACGGCAGTCACATCGCCACGATCATCCGCGAGGCCGTCGAGGTCGGCCAACTGCGGCTGGACACCCTCGCCGATCGCATCGCCCCCTACGCCCGGCGTTACCGCGTCCGCCCACTCACCGGCACCGCTCTGCTGGAACACCTTCTTGAGCAGATCGGCCTCACCATCGACGACCTCGCCACCCGGCCCAGGCCGGGAAAGCGCACCAGTAGCGGTGCGGACGCGCTCGTTGCGGCGACAGCCCTCGCTCATCTCGGCGGATTGGGGCCGACCGATGACCTGCGAAAGAGTCTGCGCGAGAGCGTCGCACCAGCAACCGCAGGGATCAGCGCCTACCTTCTCGATGCGATGCAGCACAACCCAGCGCTGGAAGACCTTCGAAAAAGCATGCATGCGATAGCGAACCCGGCTGGCGAAGAGCTGAGCCGTGCCCTCGCGACGTTCGCACTGCAAGGTCCCGGTGGCGAAGAACTGAGGCGGCAGATCGCCCGGTCCGTGGCGGCCGGTCCGCCGCTCACCGCGTTGCCCCGGCAAGATGCTTCCCGTGACAAACCGGACGCCAACGACGACTGACGCCTGTGCCGCGTGAGGGACGACCGCCCACGCCAGGCGGTTATAAGAGCTCAATTCTGAACCGCGCCAAGAGCGCGGCCGCGAACACCCCGGGTGTAACCGCGGGCGAGCTGATGGGCCTGTACTACCACCGGCGGCTGCTCGCGCGCGTCTTCCACATCGACCCCGGTCGCTGGGTGCTCAAGGGCGGCCAGGCGCTGCTGGTGCGCTGGCCCGCAGCCCGCTACTCCACCGACATCGACCTGCTCGGCGATCAGGCCGACACCGACGAGGCGGTCGCCGCCTTGATTCATGCGGCCGCGGCCGAACTCGACGATCACATCAGCTTCGAGCACCAGAAAACCACCGACCAGAAGCACATCGACCGGCCCACCCGGACCGTCTACTTCCGCGCGATGTTCGGCAACGTCGAGCTGCGCCGCGACGTCAAAGTCGACGTCGTCGTCTCCGGACACCTGCCCCGCGGCGCCGTGGTCGCCGAGCCTCTCGATGCGCCGTTCAACGTCGAGTGCGACGTCTGGCCCGAGGTCCGGATATTCCCGCTCGAGGACCACGTCGCCGAGAAGATCTGCGCAATGTACGAGAAGCACCGGATCGCCGGCAACGACTCCACCCGCTACAAGGACCTCGCCGACCTAGCCATCATCGCGCTGAACTCCCCGTTCGACGGCGCGATGCTGCACGCCACCCTGCTCGACGAGGCCAGGCGCCGCCGCGACCGCGGGATGGTGCTCGACCTGCCCGCGACGTTCACCGTGCCCAACAGCGCCTGGCGCTCCGGCTACGGCGAGATCGCCAAGAAAGTGCGCGAACTCCCCACCGAGATGAACACCTTCACAGGTGTCCAGCCGCTCATGGACGCCTTCCTCACCCCGCTCCTACAGCCGACCCCGCCCCCAGGCTCGTGGACACCGCAGACCCGTCGGTGGGGGTGACGGCCGCGCCGAAGTAGCTGCCCGAATGCGACACGTAAGACGTCGTGCGTAGTAGCCACCGATCGATGCCGTTCTGTCGCGCTTCGAGCTCGGCGACCTGGGCGAGCACACGTTCCTCGGGGCCGAAGCCCCCGTCCCTGGGGCACCTCCGGGTCGCTGGCTGTACAGGTGCTGGCCGACCTCATCACCGCCGGCGAGGAACTCGCCCTCTTCCCACCCACTGCCGAGACGACAACGGCATGACCACATCGACCCGGAGCGCGCCTTCGCCGACCGCGGCCAAGCATCCGGTCGTTCCCAGCAGGTCAGCTGGTGGCGGGTGGTTTTCCGATCGCGCGAAGCGGTGCGGCGGTCGCGCTCCGCTGCGGCGGCGCGTGGGGCCTTCTACCTTTACTGCTGGTGCCGTTCCCGGCGCGCAGGTTAGCCGAGGAGTGATCCGTTCGACCGGCGCAGCCACCGCCGGCGTGACACTGGTGTCTCCGCGTGGCGTGGGTTGTGCCGGTTGTCCGGTAACCGGGTGCCCGGTCACCGCCGGGACCACGTGTTCGGCGCCGATCGTCCGCACCGCCGGTGTGGTTACCGGGGCCGTGGCGTGCAGCACCGGCAACGTCACCGGAGCGGGTCTGCCCAGGGTCTGGTTGACACCTGACGTGTGAGGCTTCGACCTCGCTTGAGAGGATGTCATCGTGCCCAAGCCCTACCCGCGTGAGTTCCGCGAGGACGTGATCGCCGTCGCCCGTCGTGGTGAGGCCCCGTTGAAGCAGGTAGCCAAAGACTTCGGGATCTCCGAGGGGTGTCTGGCGAACTGGCTTCGCGCGGCTGACGTCGAGGACGGTAAGCGGCCCGGGGTGACCCGGGACGAGTCCGCTGAGCTACGCGAGTTGCGTAAGCGCAACCGACTGCTGCAGCAGGAGAACGAGGTCCTGCGCAAGGCCGCCGCCTACCTCTCGCAGGGCAACTTGCCGGGAAAATAGCCTTCCCTCTCGTCCGTGAACTGGCCGCGGCCCGCGCCCATGTGCGGGTGCCGGTCGCGGTGACGTGCAGGGTGCTGGGCATCTCCCGGCAGGCCTACTACCAATGGTGCGCAGCCCCAGTCTGCCAGCGCAACTGGGACGACGCGCACCTGATCAACGCCGCGCTCAAGATCCACGCCGACGACCCGGCCGACGGATACCGGTTCATCGCCGACGAACTCGCCCGCCGCGGGTTCACCGCCTCGGAGAACCGGGTGTGGCGGATCTGCTCCATGCAACAGATCTTCTCGCTGCACGCCAAGAAAAAGGGCCTCTCCCGCAAGGCCGGGCCGCCGGTGCACGACGACCTGGTGCGCCGCGACTTCACCGCCGACGCACCGAATACCACGTGGTTGACCGAAATCACCGAACACTCCACCGGAGAAGGGAAACTTTACCTGTGTGCGTTCAAAGACTGCTACTCCAACAAGATCGTCGGCTACTCCATCGCCTCGCACATGCGGGCCTCACTCGCCGTCAGCGCGCTACGTAACGCGATCGCACTGCGCGACCCGCACGGTACCGTGGTCCACTCCGACCGCGGCGCCCAATTCCGATCGGCGGCCTACCGGCGCCTGTTACGCACTCATGGGCTGACCGGGTCGATGGGCCGGGTCGGTGCGTGTGGTGACAACGCCGCGATGGAGTCGTTCTTTTCGTTGCTGCAGAAGAACGTTCTCGATACCCGGCATTGGCGCACCCGGGAGGAACTGAGGTTGGCGATCGTGTCCTGGATCGAGACGAAGTACCACCGCAAACGCCGACAACGAGGGCTGGGCAAGCTCACCCCGGTCGAGTTTGAGACCATCTACACGACCGCGTCAGCGGCCTGAGAAACAGTCAGCTCCGGTGTCAACCGAAGTCTGGGCAGACCCGGGACCTCATCGTGTTCGACCGCATTGCCACGCACTGACCCCGCTCTGTCGAAGCGTGGCAACTGTCCAGACGTCGGCTCGGCACTAGCAAAGTCGTTGTGCTTAAGGCAACGTTGCCTGGCCTGCCGAATGGTGCGCACAATCGAAGGTGCGATATTCGCGCGGAGACGCCCGCCCGTTCGAGACCTCACAGCACCCGATACGCCGAGTTTTGAGAGCTCTGGGTGGGCCGGCCCACGCGAAGCCCGTCGCGACGATCCAGCGGCTGGCTATCGACAACTCGCGGCTGCACACCGCGCTTGCCTAGGCGCACCAGGTCACGCGTCTGCCCCGAGCCGCGCCGACCCGACGCAGCGAGTAACAGCGCGGCATGTGCGACGTCTTTCAGCTCGACACAGCGTCCTGACCTGCTCCACCTGCAATGGCGCCGCCGACCATGGCCCGGCCCAGACCCCCGGCCGGTCAGATCCAGGTTTTCAGGGTTGCGGCCAGCGGTTCGGTGGGTCGGTCGATGAGACGGGCCAGGTCGCCGGGGGTGGAAGCCATGGCGCCGTCGCCCAGGTCGGCGTTGAGCGCGACCATGAACCCTGCGGTGCCCTCATCCAGGCCGTAGGACAGCAGTTGCTCTCGTTCCTGTTCGGCGGTGAGCGACTGGTAGACCACCGGGGTGCCGAGCAGTTCCTGTGCGGTGGCGGCGAATTCGATGAAGTTCCAGGCGATGTCGCCGGACAGCTCGTAGGCCTTGCCCTCGTGGCCGGGGGTGGTCAAGACGACAGCGGCGGCTTCGGCGTACTCCTTGCGCGGGGCGGTGGCGAGGCGTCCATCGCCGAGGCTGTTGGCGATGACGCCGTGTTCGCGGGCGCCCGTGAAGTCCTGCTGGTGGTTTTCGGTGTACCAGCCGTTGCGCAGGAAGGTGGCGGGGATGCCGGAGGCGGTGATGAGTTCTTCGGTGGCCTTGTGATCGGCCGCGAGCCGCAGGATGGTCGTCGGCGCCTGCAGGCCCGAGGTGTACACCAGGTGGGCACGCCCGCCTGCCGGGCGGCGTCGATGGCGTTGCCGTGCTGGGCGACGCGGCCGCCCAGGTCGCCGAAGGACACCAACAGCAGCTTGTCGACGCCGGTGAGCGCGGTGGCCGTGCCGGAGACGTCGTCCAGGTCGACGACGCCGGTGCGCAGGCCGCGCGAGGCGAGCGCGGCCAGGCGTTCGGTGTCGCGGCCGAGGGCGAGGATGCCGTCGGCGGGGATGCCGCGGGCGAGCAGTGCGTCGATGGTGAGGCCGCCGAGCTTGCCGGTGGCGCCGATGATCGCGATGGTCACGGGAATCTCTTTCGTCGGGACGGGATCGGAGTCAGTTGCTGATGGCCGGCGCGCGGCCGATGTAGGTGGTGTCCTCGACTTGCGCGGCGGTGAACGCGGCGATGTCGGCGCGGCTGACGGCGAAGCCGAGCTTGTCGGTGCCGAAGAACCCGGCCCGCACGCGCGGTTGCTTTGGGGTGTCCTTGGGGGCGATGAACCGGACGATGGTCCAGTCCAGGCCGGAGCCGGTGACGAGACCGCTCATCCCGGTGATTTCGTCGTAGGCGCGGCGCAGGAAGGTGCGCGGCAGGAACCTGATGAGCCGGGTGACGGGCGTGGGCTTTTCGTGTGGGTCGAGGACGGCGGGCGTGGCGTGGCCGATGTAGCGGCGCACACCGTGGTGTGTCATGGCGTCCAGGATGTGGCCGGTCCCGGCGACCAGCGGCAGACCGGTGGCCTTGCGGTCCATGCTCGGGCCGAGGGCGCTGACGACCGCGTCCGCGCCGGCCACCGCGGAGTCGATGGCGGCGGCGTCCGACATCTCGCCGATCACGACCTTCACCTGATCTCCCCATGAGGCGGGGACCTTCGCCGCGTTGCGGGCGTAGGCGGTGACCTGGTGACCACGCTTCAGGAGTTCGGCGACGGTGAGGGTGCCGATGGCGCCGGTGGCGCCGAAGACGGTGACGTTCATGCGGGTGTGTCCTTGTCGAGTTCGGCGTGGATCTGCGGGAGCACTTTGGTGCCGAGGAGTTCGATGGCGTGCAGGAACTCGCGCTGCGGCATCCCGCCGACGTCCATCTGCAGGATCTGGCGGGTGTGGCTGAGCAGCCCGTGCAGGTGCAGGATCCGATCGGCGATCTCGTCCGGGCTTCCGGCGAAGACCATGCCGCCGCGTCCGAAGGCCGCGGCGCGGTCGGAGCGGGCCGGGGCTGGGCGGCCGAGCTCGGCGAGCCCGTCGGCCATCATGCGGTGCTCGTGCTCGAGGTAGGTGGCGTGGGCTTCCGCGGTGGTATCGGCGACGAACCCGTGGACCGCGACAGCGATGCCGGCCTGCTCGGCGGGGTGTCCGGCCTGGGTCCAGGCCTCGCGGTAGGCCTGCCCGTAGCGGGCCCAGTGCTGCGGGGTGCCGCCGAGGATGCCGAGGAACATCGGCAGGCCGAGTTCGACGGCGCGGTACACCGACTCGGGGCTGCCACCGGTGCCCAGCCAGATCTTCAACGGCTGCTCCGGCCTGGGGAACACAGTGGCGTCGCGCAGCGGGCGGGTGCGGTGCGGGCCGTTCCAGGTGAGGTTCTCCCCGGCGTTGACGGCCATCAGCAGTTCCAGCTTGGAGGCGTAGAGCATGTCGTAGTCGTTCTCGTCGTAGTCGAACAGCGGGAACGTGATGGTGGACGATCCGCGCCCGGCGACCGCCTCGATCCGGCCGGGCGCGATCGCCGCGGCAGTAGCGAGTTGCTGGAACACCCGGATCGGGTCGTCGGTCGACAAGACGGTGACCGCGGTGCTGAGCTTGATCCGGTGGGTCGAGGCGGCCGCGGCGTTGATCACCGAGGTGGGCGAGGACAGCGGCATGGTCCGCATGTGGTGCTCGCCCACGCCGAAGAAGTCCAGCCCGACCTCGTCGGCGAGCTTGATGGCCTCCAGCACGTCGCGGATGGCCTGGGCGGTCGGGCCGCGGCTGCCGTCGGACAGCCGCGGGGTGTTGCCGAAGGAGTAGACGCCGAGTTCGAAGGTCATGGCAGGTTCCTTGAGAGCGGGTTTCAGAAGGCGTAGGGGCCGAAACGGCCCCAGGCGATGACGGCCGCGACGATCAGCAGGACCGCGTTGAAGGCGATGGCCTGGGGTTCTTTGCGGCGAGCGTGAGTGATGATCGCGCCGATCATGATGACGACCAGGCCGGTCGCCGCGAGCGGGGTGAGGACGGGCGCGATGTCGAGCGCCGCGGGCAGGATCAGCCCGAGCGCGGCGGCGAGCTCGGCGACACCGATGAACTTCACGACGCCGGGCGAGAAGTCCTTCACCCACGGCAGTTTCTCGGCGAGTTTGTCCTTGGGCTGGGTCGACTTCATCACGCCGGCCAGGCCGAACATCGCGGCGAGCACGGCCTGCAGGATCCACAAGGTCACGTTCATTGCGCGTCTCTTTCAGGTGAGGGAGGCGAGGAAATTCCGGGAACCGGTCAGGAGCAGGTGACGGCGATCTTGCCGAGGGTGCCTTCGCCGAACGCGGTGAACGCCTCGTGAGCCTGCTCCAGCGGGTAGGTCGCGGTGACCGGAACCCGCAGCGCCCCGGAAGCGGCCTGCCCGGCCAGGACGGTCAGGGTCCGGCTCGTGGGGTCGGCCATGATCGGGTGCACGGTGACGTCCTGGTTCTCGATGGCGTCCGGAGTGAGGCCGCGGGTCGAGGCGATCCGGCCGCCCTTGCCGAGCAGACCGGCCAGCTCGACACCGTCGCCCGCCAGGTGCAGGACCACGTCCACCCCATCCGGGACGATCGCGCGGACCTGCGCGTCGACGTCGCCGGTGTAGTCGACAACGTGGACGTCAGCGCTGGTGAGACCCGTAACGAAGTCGGCCTCGGCGCCGGGACGGGCGGTGGCGATCACCGTCGCGCCACGCGCGGCGGCGAGCTGGACCGCGAGCGCGCCGACGCCGCCGGTCGCACCGGAGACCAGCACGGTGTCACCGTCGGCGACCTGGGCGACGTCGAGGCTGTCGAGGGCGGCGGTGCCGGCCAGGCCAAGCGCTCCGGCGTCCCTCGCCGACAGGCCCGCGGGGATGCGGGCCAGGCCGTAGGCGGCGGGCACGGTCACGAACTGCGCCAGCGTCCCTGCCTGGAGGACCGGCTTCATCACCACGCCGAACACCTGGTCGCCGACCGCGAACCCTTCGACGCCTTCGCCCAGTTCGGTGATGGTCCCGGCGAAGTCCTTACCCAGCACGAGCGGGAAGCGGTGTTCCATCATCCCCTGCACGTGTCCGGCCGCGACCGACAGGTCGAAGCCGTTCACCGACGCCGACGTCACCTCCACGAGTACCTCCCCAGCCTCCGGGCGCGGTGCATCTACCTCGCTGATCTGCGGGTTGGCGGGAACGGTGTCGAGTGCGACGGCGCGCATGATGATCTCCTCAGGTCAAGTGAAACGGCCTTTCCGTTTCCATCGCAGACTGTAACACCACATATGGAAAGGCTATTCCAGTTGTCGCCTATGATGGGCTCCATGGGCAGCGCCGACCACGAAAACCCAGGCCAGAACACGGAGCACGGCGATGGGCAGGACTCGGCGCCGCTGCGGGTGGACGCCGAACGCAACCGGGAGCGGATCCTCGACGCCGCCCGTCGCGTCTTCGCCGCCGACGGCATCGAGGTGTCGATGTCGGCGGTCGCCCGCGCCGCGGGAGTCGGGGTGGCCACCTTGTTCCGGCGCTTCCCCACCCGCGAGGACCTCCTCGACGCCGTGTTCGCCGACACCATGCGCGGCTACGTCGAGGCCGCCGAGGCCGCCATGGCCGACCCCGATCCCTGGAACGGCTTCACCGGCTACATCCGCACCGTGTGCTCCATGCAAGTCGCCAACCGCGGTTTCGCCGACGTGCTGACCATGACGTTCCCCGCCGCCGCCCACCTGGAAGAACAGCGCGCCCTGGCCTACCAGAACTTCCTGCGGCTCATCGAGGCCGCCAAGGCCACCGGGAAGCTGCGCCCCGACTTCGCCGACCAGGACATGGTCGTCCTGCTCATGGCCAACGCCGGCGTCGTCACCGCCGCCGGCGCCACCGCCCCCGACAGCTCAGCCCGCCTGGTCGCCTACCTGATCCAGGCCTTCACCGCGCCTCAGCTCACCACGCTTCCGCCGCCCCCCGACCCCGACGCCCTCGCACACGCCATGCTCGGTCTGGACTGCGCCGGCAACCAGAAGTCCCAGTAAGCCATCCCGCGCAATTGCGCTCGCCGCCGACCGGCCCAGTCAAGGCAGGTCAGGGCATCCAATCGCGGCCGACTCGCCGAGTCCATACGTCCGCACTGGTCGCCTCGATCCCAGTAAGACTGGCAAGCACGGCGCCGGGCAACGCCGCGGCCAGTGTGAGCCGCACTGTTGCGCGCCTGCAGAACGGCGATGCCGCGACGGTCAGCTGGTGGTCACCGACGACCAATGACACGATGCCGTTCTCCGCGCGCACGTCATCTCGGCTGAGACGGACGATTTTCGTGATCGAGATGCCGAAAAGGAGAGTCAGGGCACCAGCGACTCGCACCTGGAGTGGAAGGTCGTCATCGTCGAGGCAGCGGCGTAGGTGCGACAGTCGCTCAGCGGGGTCGAGATAGTTCGCCCGCTGCGGATACGTCGGCGGGGACAGGCGTACACCCGGTGCTGTCATGCCCTGGGCGCGGGTCCAGTTGAGGAACGGGTAGACGTAGCGATAGTGGCCCCGGCCGTGGACCAACTACTCTTCCAACAGCGGCTGAGTCAGGCCCGGCAGCCCGACGCCCAGATCGTCTAGCCAGGCCATCAATCGGGCCGCGGCGTTCACCAAAGCCGGTACCGGCGGTACCGCACTGTCCCCGACACCGCGTCGCGCCACAGCGCGTTGCGCCTTCGGCAGGACGTACCAGCGGACGAACTGCGCGAGAACGCGTGCATGCTCGGCAAGAAGCGCGGCCGGCGTGTCCCTGAGCCAGAGATGGATGCGGCGCAGGCATTCGGCGTTACGTTGCGGCAGAAGTCCGCACTGCACCAGCAGATCGCGAACGTCGTGCACCGCCGACCGACTCGGCAGCTCGTCGAGCCTCTGGTGCGCGACTGGCAGCCGAGTGGCGACCGCTTGCCGCAAGACCGCAGCGCCGCGACTGTGCCTGAGCTAGCCGAGTGTCTTCATCGGGGCGCCGCCGGCCAAGAACGCCTCCTGTAGCGCCGCCCATTCCGTTGTCGCCGTCTCGATTGCTCCTCCGAACAGCCGATGCCACTCGATCCTTAAGGCGCAGAGGGCACACAGTTTCGCTGTATAGGCATCGTCTTCGACTCCGCAACGTCGGCATGAGTAGTCGAACTCCGAGCCGGAGCAAAGCCGCACACCCGGTCGAGGTGATGCCGACCGATCAAAGGCCGAATCTCGCGGCAGATACTGCACGGTTGCCTGGAACGCGGTGTCAAGTAGAAGCACTGACGGCAGACAACGCCGAGGGGCCCGACCCTCCCGGTCGGTCCCGTCCAAAGGAAGGATTACCCACGCTTCGCCTTCAGCTCCAGCCGGGGCGTGTGCTCGCGTCGCGGCGTCGGCGTGCACCGCCAGTCCCCGGCGCCCGAGATCGGCACCGGCTCTCGTCTGCCCTCGGTCGTTCGACTGAGGATGTCATCAAGAGCCCAGTTAAGCCGTTGCCCTGCCGCCGCCGCTCAACTCGGGAGGGCCGACCAGAGCCGGAATGGCGATGTGGCCGTTCGAAAGGAACGACGGGATGGTGGCCAGCTCCTCCGGCCTCACGGCCAGCCGCAGGTCCGGGAACCGGTCGAAAAGCGCGGGAAGCGCTATGGCGGCTTCCAGTCGGGCCAGCGGTGCGCCCAGGCAGAAGTGCACGCCGTGACCGAACGCGAGGTGTTGCGTGTCTTCGCGCGACAGGTCGAACTCGTCGGCTGAGACGCCGTGCTCGGCGGGGTCACGGCCGGCGGCCGCGTAGGCCGCGAGGATCGCGTCGCCCGCACCGACGACGATGCCGTCGTCCAGCGCGATGTCCTCGACCGCGTAGCGCAACGGCAGGTAGGGCACCGGGGCCTGCCAGCGCAGGGTCTCCTCGATCACCGCGCTCCAGGAGTACTCGCCGCGGCAGACGGCCGCCAACTGCTCCGGGTGGGTGAGCATCGCGGTGACCGCGTGGTCGAGCAGGTTGACCGTGGTCTCGTGCCCCGCGGTCAGCATCAGGATCAACGTGTCCACCAGCTCGTCGGCCTCGAGGCGTCCGGCGTCTTCGGCATGGGCCGTGATCAGCGCGCTGGTGAGGTCGTCGCCGGGATCGGCGGTTTTGTCGGCGACGAGGCCCCGCATGATCTCGTAGAGCTCCAGCGCGTTCGCCTGCGCCCGGGCCGGAGTCACCGTGGTGTCGAAGATCGTGTCGACGACCGAGCGCATCGCCGCGCGCCGGTCGGCCGGCACTCCGAACAACCGGCAGATCACCTCCACCGGCAGCGGGTAGGCGTATCCCTCGCGCAGGTCGACCGGCTGACCGGAGGCGGCGGTGCGCTCGATCCGGTCGAGCAAACCGGTCGCGACCTGTTCGACGCCCGGGCGCATCGCTTCCACCTGGCGCGGGGTGAACGCCTTGGCCACCAGCGTCCGCAAGCGGCGGTGATCGGCGCCGTAGGTGGTGAACATGTTGCGCACCGACACCCAGATCCGCAGGGGCCAGTCGTCGGGAACCCGGCCTTCACGCCAGGCGGCCCAGTGCCGGCCCGGGTCCTTCGAGACCCGCGGATCGGTGAGGAGCCGGCGCAGTACGGCCGCGTCGGCGATGGCCCAGGCCCGGACCCCGCCGGGAAGCTCCACCAGCCTGGCGGCCCCCGCGGACCGCAGCAACGCTCCCTCTCCGTGGATGTCCGTCCCGCAGGCGTCCAGCACCAGGGCGTCGCCGTTCGTCATCTGCTCCCCTTCCCGCTCTGAGGCCGGTTCCCGCGCCAGCCACTTCCTCCGCGACGATAAAGAATTCCCGGTCTCCCGAACGGATTCCGGCCAGTCCTGTCACGGCAACGTAAGATCACGGACGCAGCGGTTGCGCCGATCGGCCCACCGCATCCGCGCCACGCGCATTCAGGGGACGGGAACCGTGATACTGCCGAGGTCAGGTTGCTTCCCGCCGGTGAGAACGGGTGGGCGCGGCTGCCCCAGTGTTCCGTCAGGCAGGACGGCGAAGCTGGTGATGCTTCCGTCGCCGTCTGTGTTGAAGTTGGCCGTGTAGAGGGTCTTCCCGTCACGGGACAGCGCGATTCCCTCTGCGCCGTTGGAGCCGGTGGCCGCGGGGGTGCCGAGGGTACGGATGCCGCCGAGGTCCAGCGTGAATGTCGTGATTTGGCCGGGTCCTGTCCCGTTGGCGAAGTTCGCGACGTAGGCCCGATCACCGCCCCGGCTGACCACTATTCCTCGCGGCTCCCGGGCGGGGTTGGGAATGGTGGTCGCGACGGTCAGTCGTGAGGTGCGGTCCAGGTTCAGCAGGCTGATCGTGTCTTCGGTCGAGTTCGTGACCAGCACGCGCCTGTTGTCGGGTGTGATGGCGGGGTAGAACGCACCACCTCCGGTGGCCACGGTCATCATGTACTGGGGACTGCCGTCGGAGGTGACGGTGAACGAGGAGACGTCGCCGGAGCCCATGTTGGCCGTCAGCAACGTGTGTCCGTCGGCCGAGATAGCGATTCCGGTGGTGCCCCGGCCCTGTGCCGGAATGGTGGAGATTCCGCGCGGTCTGCCGTCGGGAGAGATCCGGTAGTGCGACACCGTACCGTCGCCGCCGTTGGTGAAATTGGCGGTGTAAAGGTTTCGCCCGTCCGGGGACAGTGCCACGGCCGACGGTGTCACCGGTTTCGGTGTGGGACCTGCGACCGGTTCGAGAGCGGTCAAGACCCCGGTCGCCTCGATCCTGTATGGAGTGATGTCCGCAGTCCCCCAGTTGGCCACGTAGAGCCATCGGCCGTCATGCGACCGCACCGATCCTTGGGGGTTGACCGTGCCGCTCCCGACCTTTGTGGACGATGCGGGACTCCGCAGGGAACCGTCCTCGTCGATGGTGAACGAGGCGATGGTGTCGGACTTCCAGTTGGTGACGTACAAGGCGTGCGGCCCTGGGCCTGCCTCGTTGGCCGAGGTGTCGCCGGCTGAACACCCGGTAGCGGCCATCAGCAATGTCGCCGCCGTCGCCGCGAGGACCCGGATCCTCATACCCGAAAGCCTTCTTCGGTGCTGGGCCGGCCGCCGCCGGCACCTTCCGGCGTGCGGAAGCCGATCTCTTGGATCACCCAGGTGTTGCCGTCCGGGTCCGCGAAGCCGGCGAGGCTGGCGTAGTCACGGCGCTCGGGATCGGGGCCGGGTCCCCAGTCGCCCTTCCAGTCGTGGACCGGTGTTTTGTGCCGGATGTCGCTGACTTCGACGCCGCGTTCGGTGAGTTCCCGGTGAGCGGCTTCGATGTCGGTGACGGCCAGGTAGGTGGTGCGTGCCGATCCGGCCGGTGCGTCGGTGAGGCCGGTCCCGATCTGGATCGAGCAGGCCGAGCCGGGTGGTGTCAGCTGGACGACGCGGAAACCGGTGGTGGGCGCGAAGTCGACGTCGAGTGTGAAGCCGGCTTGCCGGGTGTAGAAGGTCGCGGCCTGGTCGACATCGGTGACGGACAGCGTGACGACTTGGAGCTGGTAGTCCATCAGTCAGTCACCGGTCCATTCGCGATAGCTGTCGGCGTCCATGAGGTTTTCGAGCTGCCGGCCGAGCGTGGCGGGGTCGGCCTCCACTTCGAACAGCCAGCCACGGCCGTAGGGATCGGTGTTGACGAGTTCCGGGGCCCGGCTGAGGTCGTCGTTGCGGGAGCAGACGATTCCCGTCACAGGGACGACCAGTTCGCTGACGCTCTTGACGGATTCGATCTCACCGCAGGCCTGCTCGGCGGCGACTGCGTCGCGGAGGCCGGGCAGGGTCACGTCGAGCACGTCGCCGAGAGAATCCTGGGCGTAGTCGGTGACTCCTACGCGAATCGGGCCGGCGCCGGGGCGGACCCAGAGGTGGTCCTTGCTGTATTTCAGATCTGCCGGAATATCGGGCATGGTTCCTCCCATCGGAGCACGGCGGTCCTTTCCCCCTACATGTCCACGACCATGTCGGTACGGGGCTGGGCGCAGCAGATGAGCACC
Source organism: Amycolatopsis sp. NPDC051371 (assembly GCF_040682155.1). Classification (NCBI taxonomy): domain Bacteria; kingdom Bacillati; phylum Actinomycetota; class Actinomycetes; order Pseudonocardiales; family Pseudonocardiaceae; genus Amycolatopsis; species Amycolatopsis sp. NPDC051371. The sequence goes on along the minus strand of NZ_JBFBAG010000071.1, from coordinate 25,863 downwards.
TGGCCTTCGGGTGGTCGCTCCAGGGGATCCGGGGAGTAGGTGACGTCGCCGGAAAGCAGTGGCGTGGCACAGGTGTGGCAGACGCCGGTCCGGCAGCTCCATCGGGTGGGGACAGCACAGGCGTCGGCCAGGGTGAGCACGCTGCCCAGTCCGGCGGCGAACGGCACGGAGATGCCGCTCCGGGCGAAGGTCACCAGCGGGCCGGTGCCCGCGGGCCCGGGTGGGAGGTGCACCGGTCGGTGGGGCTTCCCGGTGAGGCCGGGAGTGATGGGCGGCAACGCCCCGAACAGTTCGGTACGGATGCGGGCCGGATCGATGCCGTAGGCACTGAGCGCTTCGGACATGTCGGTCATGAACGACGCCGGTCCGCAGACATAGGCGCTCGCGTCGGCGGGAACGGCCAAGGCACTCAAGGTTTCTTTGCTGATCCGGCCGACCGCGGTACGGGCATCGTGTTGTCCGGCCGGATCAGCGGCGCTGTAGAAGACGTGCTCGTGGGCGCGAGTGAGGGAGGCGAGCAGGTCGCGCGCCTCGGCGGCCAGCGCGTGCTCGCCGGGTCCGCGGGCGCCGTGCAGCCACCAGATGTCGCGCCCGCTGTGCTGTGCCGCGAGCTCGTGGAGCATGGACAGCAACGGCGTGACGCCGATGCCGGCCGAGACGAGCAGGACCGGGGTGGTGTCCTCGTCGAGGACGAAGTCGCCGCGAGGTGCCGCCACGTCGAGGACCGCCCCGGGATGCACGTTTTTCGTCAGGTAACCGCTGACCGTGCCGTGCGGCTCCTGTTTGACGCTGATCCGGTAGGTGCCGGCCGCGGGCGGAGAAGACAGGGAGTAACTGCGCACCGGCGTGGGCTTGCCCGCTGCGGGAATCCGCAGCGTGAGGTACTGGCCGGCGCGGGCCGCGGGCAACGGGTTCCCCTCCACGTCGGCCAGGTGGAGGGAGGTCACCCTCCCCGTTTCGGAAACCACCTTGGTCACCCGCAGCGGCCGGAACCCCGCCCAGGCGGGGCCGGCTCGGGTCGCCGCCGCGCCGGCATCCGAACTGGCCAGCAGCTCGCGAAATGACGCCCGCCACCCCGGGCTCAGCGCCGGGATCCGGATCGCGGTGCGGAGCTTGCCGTGATCGCGGCCGGGCAGGTAGAGCAGCGCGTCGGTGTCAGCCACGGTGAGCGCGTGCGGGCCGGTCCGGATCTTGACGATCGAATCCCCCGCCTGGATGAATCCTTCGCTGATGACCCGCAGGTAAAAGCCGGGCCGGTGGTGGCTGACCAGCAAGGCCGGCAACTCCGGCTCGCCGAGCCGCAGGCCCACCCGATAGCAGGTGACACGCGGTTGGGTGACCTCGAACTCCGCCTCGCCGATCCGGTACCGATCGCCGATGCACACCTCGTCGTCGGGCAGACCGTCGACGGTCAGGTTCTCCCCGAACTGGCCGTAGGTGAAGCCCTTCCAACCGAAGTGCCGCCGCCAGTACCGGTAGGAGTCGATCTGGTAGACCAGTACGGCCCGCTGCTCACCACCGTGTCCGCTCGTGTCGCCCTGCCCGTCACCGTCGATGTTGAGCCGTCGCGCCATCCTCGGCCCGGCGACCGGTTCCTTCCACACGGCGGTGTGCACGGTCACACCGCGCCAAGGCACGTCCTTCGGCAGCCCCACGTTCACCGACACCAGCACCGTCACGACCGATCCGCCTCGTCGAGCGTGAGGTTGCGGTCGACGCCGTGCGGCACCACGGTCTGGCCGGGTTCCAGCCTCAGCCGGACGGCGTCCAGGTGTACCTCGACCTTGTCCGGTTCGAAGGACACCAAACCCGAGACACGCCCGACTTCGGGATAGGCGTCCTCGTAGGACCACGCCGCCTTGCGGGCGCCGGCGATGTCGTAGTAGCTGCACATTCCCTTGTAGGGGCAGAATGTCCGTCCCTGCGCCGGAGTCAACGCCGAGACGTCGACGTCGGCGCGCGGGACGTACCAGCGGGGCGCGAATCCCGATTCGTACAACGCGAGCGGGTGGGTGCTTTCGGCGACCACCCGGTCCTCGTGACGCACGACGAGGTGACGGCTGGTCTGCCGGATGTCGATGCGGTGGTAGCTGTCGGCGGCGTGGCCGACGATCCGCTCGTCCTCTTCGAAGAAGGCGTCCATCGCGCGCCACGCGAACGCCACCCGTCCCCCGAGGTCGACGGCGTGGTCCGGCAGGCCGGTGTGCTGCCAGGCCGCGCGTGGCGTGCTGTGTGCTCCGGCTTGGACGGTGAACCACGCTGTCGGGCCGAGGTCACGGTGGCGGGTGGTGTGCTCGCTGGGCTTGAGCGTGCTGTCGTCGACGGCAGCGAGCGGGAAGTAGGCGACCGGGTAGCGGCCGGGCTCGTGCAGCAGCACCACGTCTTCGCTGTCGGCGACCCATTCGCCGCCGAACCGGACCCGCATCCGGCGGCGCAGCCGTTCGGCGAACAGCAGCCGCTCCGGCAACGGGCCGGGCACGAGGAAGTGGCCGATCGCGCCCGGTGCGAGCGGTCCCTGCTGCCAGGACAGGCCCATGGCCCTGCTCCTTTCCGTCCGGTTACGACAGCGCCTTCTCCAGGAATCCGCGGATGTGCCCGGCGGCGGCGTCGAGGTGGCTCTCCAGCAGGAAGTGGCCGCCGTCCAGCAGGTGGATCTCGGCGCCGGGCGCGTCCTGGGTGAACGCCTGAGCTCCCTCCGGCCGGAAGATCTCGTCGTTGCGGCCCCACACGGCCAGCACCGGTACGCCGCCGGCCCGCAACCACGCGTGCAGTTTCGGGTACAACGCCAGGTTGGCGGCGTAATCGGCGAACAGGGCCAGCTGGACCAGGTCGTTGCCGGGGCGGGACACCTGGGCGAAGTCGTGCTCCCAGGTGTCCGGGCTGACCAGGCTTTCGTCGGGCACCCCGTGCAGGTACTGCCAGCGGATGGCCTCGTACGTCAGCGCCTGCCGCACGCCGGCCTCGGTGTCCGGGTTCCGGTCATCCCAGTACTCCCGCACCGGCCGCCAGAAGTCCTCGCTGAAGCCGGCCTCGTAGCCGTTGCCGTTCTGGGTGACGACCGCGGTGACGGCATCGGGGTTGCCCAGGGCGAGCCGCCAGCCCACGGGCGCTCCGTAGTCCTGCACGTACAGGGCGTACCGGTCGACGCCAAGCTGGTTCAGCAGGTCCGCGGTCAGCCCGGCCAGCGCGTCGAAGGTGTACTCGAACTCGTCGGCGGCGGGCGCATCGGAAAATCCGAAGCCGAGGTGGTCGGGGGCGATGACGCGGTACCGATCGGCCAGCAGCGGGATCAGGTGGCGGAACATGAACGAGCTGGCGGGGAAACCGTGCAACAGCACCACGGCCGGTGCCCCGCTCGGGCCCGCCTCACGGTGGAACAGCCGCTGACCGTTCACAGTGGTGTAGCGATGATGGACGGTGGTCATGCCCGCACCCTGCAAGCAACCGGACGGAGGTCGCATCCCCCGTTAGGTAGCCGTAATGAGTAGTCCGGGGCCGGCGGCGTTAGCTTGGATTCGTGCAGGTGCTTGGAGGCTTGCCGGGATCGTGGCACACGCCGGAGCTCACCGGCCGCCACACCGAGTGCGGCGTACTTGACCAGCTGGTCGAGGCGATCACGCACGCAGGTGAAAGCCGGGCACTGGTGGTGCACGGCGAGGCGGGCGCGGGCAAGACCGCGCTACTGGAATACCTGCCCGAGCACTCGGCGGGCTGCCGGATAGCCCGCGCCGCCGGCGTCCAGTCGGAGATGGAGCTGGCCTTCGCCGGGCTGCACCAATTGTGCGGGCCCATGCTGGATCGGCTCGACGCGCTACCGCCGCCGCAGCGTGACGCACTGCGGATCGCGTTCGGGCTGAGTGCCGGACCGCCGCCGGACCGGTTCCTGATCAGCCTGGCCGTGCTGAGCCTGCTGTCCCACGTCGCCGCCGACCGCCCGCTGCTCTGCCTGGTCGACGACGAGCAGTGGCTCGACCGGGCCTCGGCGCAGGTCCTCGCGTTCGTCGCCCGCCGGCTGGGCGCCGAATCGGTCGGCCTGGTCTTCGCGGCCCGGGTACCCAGTGACGAGCTGACCGGCTTGCCGGAGCTGGTGGTCGCCGGTCTGCCGGAAGCCGATGCCCGCACGCTGCTGAACTCCGTGCTCACCGGTCCGCTCGACCAGCGGATCCGAGACCAGATCGTCGCCGAGACGAGGGGCAACCCGCTGGCCTTGCTGGAACTGCCCCGGGGACTCTCCGTGGCGGAGCTGGCCGGCGGGTTCGGACTCCCCGGCGCGATGCCGCTCGCGGGCAGCATCGAGGACACCTTCCGGCGGCGCGTCAGCGCGCTTCCCGACCCAGTCCGGCGCATGCTGCTGGTCGCGGCGGCCGACCCGACCGGTGACCCGGCGTTGGTGAGCCGGGCAGTCGAACGGCTCGATATCAGCCCCGACGCCGCGGCGGCGGTGGCCGACACGGGCCTGGCCGAGTTCGGGACCCGGGTCCGATTCCGCCATCCGCTGGCGCGCTCGGCGACCTACCGGTCGGCCTCGGCCAACGACCGGCGGAAGGCCCACCAAGCTCTGGTGGAGGTCACCGACCAGCGGCTCGATCCCGACCGGCGTGCGTGGCATCGGGCGCAGGCAGCGCTGGGGCCGGACGAAGACGTCGCCGCCGAACTCGAACGCTCGGCCGGGCGGGCCAGGGCACGCGGAGGTCTGGCCGCGGCCGCCGCCTTCCTGCAGCAGGCGGCGACGCTGACGCTGGATCCGGCGAAGCGTGCTGAGCGGGCGGTGGCCGCCGCACAGGCCAAAACTCAGGCGGGTGCCTTCGACGTCGCGGAAGACCTCCTGGCCATGGCCGAAGCCGGGCCACTCAGCGACTTCCAGCATGCCAACGTCGACCTGCTCCGGGCGCAGCTCGCGTTCAACACCAGCCGGGGCGGTGATGCCGCACCGCTGCTGCTGACCGCGGCCCGGCGACTCGAGCACATCGACCCGGACCTCTCCCGCGCGACCTACCTCGACGCCCTGCTCGCCGCCATCTTCACCGGCCGCCTGGCCGCCCCGGGAAGCGACGTGCTGGACGTGGCCCGCGCCACCAGCGCAGCACCGCCCCCACGCACCGCCCCGCGCGCCCCCGACCTCCTGCTCGACGGCACCGCGGCCGGTCTGAACGTGAGTCACGCGGCAGGGGTCCCGATCCTGCGCACGGCCCTCGAAAACTTCGGCGTCTCCATGTCGGCCGAAGAGGAACTGCGCCGGATGTACCTCGCGTGCATCACCGCCATGCGCCTCTGGGACGACGACCATCTGGAGACGCTCTCCACCCGCTACCTCCAGCTCGCCCGGAAGACCGGTGCGCTCAGCGAACTCCCGCTCGCGCTCACCGCCCGGGTCTACATGGTGTTGTTCGCCGGCGATCTGACCACAGCCGCGGCGCTGACCGACGAACTCCACGCCATCACCGAGGCGACGGGCAGCGGCCTCGCGCCGTACTGCGCACTCGGTCTCGCCGCCTTACGCGGAGACCAAACACGGGCCTCCGCCCTGATCGACGCCACCATCAAGGACGTGACCCGACGCGGGGAAGGCATCGGGATCACCTTCGCCGAGTTGGCGAACGCCACCCTCCACAACGGCCTCGGCCACTACGACACGGCCTTGGCCGCAGGCCTGCGGGCCACCGCCTACGACCACGATCTCGCCGCCCTCTGCTGGTGCCTGGTCGAAGTGATCGAGGCCGCCGCCCGCTGCGGAACGCCAGCGACCGCGACCAAGGCCTTCCGGCAGCTCACCGAACTGACCGACGCCACCGGGACCGACTGGGCGCTGGGAGCCCAGGCCCGGTCACACGCACTCCTGACCGATGGCAAGACAGCCGAGCGCCGGTACCGTGAAGCGATCGCCCGATTCGGCAAGACCCGGCTCCGCGTCGACCTCGCCCGCGCACACCTGCTGTACGGTGAATGGCTGCGCAGAGAACGCCGCCGCATCGAAGCACGCGAGCACCTGCGCACGGCCCACGACATGCTGGAGGCGATGGGCATCGCAGCCTTCGCCGAGCGGGCCGGGCGTGAACTGCGGGCCACCGGCGAGACCGCCCGCAAACGGACGATCCCCGCCACGCACCAGGAACTGACCGCGCAAGAATTCCAGGTCGCCCGGCTGGCCCGGGACGGGCTGTCGAATCCGGAGATCGGCACCCGGCTGTTCATCAGCGCGCACACCGTGCAATATCACCTGCGCAAGGTCTTCGCCAAGCTGGGCATCACCTCACGCAGCCAGCTCGACCACGTCCTGCCGCCGGCCGCCGGTCGTCCACAATAGACACAGTGCGGAACAGCGGTACCGGTCCTCCTCTCCCGGATGTTACGCAAGTCTGACGCATGATCATGACGTCGCCGGCGAGCCGGGTATCCCGCATAGGCTTGCGTTGAGTTCTCACCCCTATGCGGGAAGTCACCGAACGCCTAGGAAGGACGACCTCTGTGTCGAGCAAGCTGAGCACCGCTGTGTCCCCGCACGTTTCCGGCGAACGGATTTCCGCCACCGGCCGATGGGGCAGCCGGTACGCACTTGTCGTGGTGCTGGCCTGGATCGGCTCCGGGAAGTTCGTCAAGATGGAGGCGCACAAGCTCATCCTGGACAGTCCACTGATGAGCTGGCTCTACGACTTCCTCAGCCGGAACGCGGTGGCCGACTCGCTCGGCACGCTGGAGCTCCTCGCCGCGGCCCTGATCGCGGTACGTCCCTTCTGGCCACGCGTCTCGGCAGCCGGGAGCGTGCTGGCCATCATCTTGTTCCTGGGCACCTTGAGCTTCCTGTTCACCACGTCGGGGGTGGTACAGGAGCTGGCCGGCCCGCTTCCGGTCCTGTCCGGCAATCCCGGCCAGTTCCTGCTCAAGGACCTCGTCCTGATCGGCGTGGCACTGTGGACACTCGGCGACTCCCTCATCGCCGCACGGGCCGGCGCACAGCGACGCGCACACCGGCTGTAACACCCTGTCGTGCCTCGCGGCCGGCTCGCCGCGAGGCGCGACGTTCACAGTGCGATCTCCGCCAGCCGGTCGATCTCGGCGATGTCGTCGGTAGCCGGCATGAACACCAGCTCGCTCGCCCCGATGCCCGCGAACGACGTGATCACCGCCCGGATGGCTGCCGGGGTGTGGGACATCGTGTCGAGGACCAACGTCGCTGTGTCCGTGCCGGACGCAGCGTAGTAGTCCCCCGCGTTGGCTCTGGCCCGCTCGATGTCGTCGAGCGCGTAGTACGCGAGCGCGATCAGCCGTGGCGAGCCGGTGCGGCCGCCCTCACGCCACGCGTCCCGTGCGGCATCGAACATGGGCGTCACCATTGTCGCGGGGACAGGTCCCGCGATGTACCCGGCGCCCCATTCGGCCATGCGCCGCAACGCCTTCGGTGCCGTGCCGCCGAACACCATCGGCACCGGACGCGTCCCCGCGGGCACCGCGGGACTGGATCCGCCGCCGACCGGCTCGCCCCGCCAGACCCGGTGGTACGTCTCCAGATCCGCGTCCATCCGGGCGCCGAGTTGCCTGCCGGGGAGGCCCTCGACCACGTAGTCGTCCGCCCGGTTGCCACCGATGCCGGCACCGAGCGTGAGGCGTCCGCCCGACACGCCGTCGATCGCGGCGACCTCCTTGGCGAGCAGGACCGCGGGCCACACGGTGGGGAGCATGACCCCGCTCAGCAGCCCGATGGTGCCCGTGGCGCCGGCCGCCGCCGCGAGGGCGACGGTGTCCTGGACTCCTGGGTAGGCGATGCGGCCGACGGTGCTGAGCGTCGCGAACCCGGCGTGCTCGGCTCGCGCCGCCCACGTGGGCAGCAGCTCGGGGTCGACGTCTCGGATCTGGTTGGGCAGTCCGATGCCGATCTTCACCGGGCCGCCTCCTGATGGGGGTGTCCGCCGCCGGCACGCTGGCGGGCCACCCGCCGGCGGACCTCGGGGACCACCTCGTCGGCGAACACGCGGACCTGCTCGATCGTGGGCGTGGCCGGCCAGAAGATCATCGTGTCGAAGCCGAGTCCGACAGCCCATTCGGTGAGGGTGTCCACCCACTTCTCGACGGGGCCGTCAAGACCTTGACCGCGGGGGTCGCGGCCGATCGAGCCCAGGATGTTGTAGAGCCGCCCGATGTCCCCGGGCCGGCGACCGGCCGCGACCGCGGCGGTGTCGATGATGCGCTGGGCGTCGGGCACCGCCTCGGGCGGCAACCCCGTGTTGATGGGGCAGATCCAGCCGTCGGCGTAGCGGCCCACCAGCTCGAGCATCTTCGGACGCATGCCGCCGACCCAGACCGGGACGCGGTGTCCGGGCGCCGGGCCGGGGCGGAAGGCACGCACGGAGTGGTGGGAACCCGAGAAGGTGACTGTCCTGTCCTCGGCCGCGGCGTCCACGGCGCGACGCAGGATCTGAACGGACTCGGCGGCCGCGGCGACCGCGGCACCGCCGGTGAGGCCGGCGCCACCCATGCCTTCGACCATCGGCGCGTACCCACCCGCCCCCACCCCGAGGTCGAAGCGGCCACCGCTGATCGCGTCCAGGGTGATAGCCGCCTTGGCGAGCATCGCCGGAGGCCGCAGGGCCAGGTTGAGGACGTCCGGGATGAACCGGATGCGGCGCGTGCGGGCGGCGAGGTGGGTGATCAGGGTCCAGGTGTCGAAGTAGGCGGGCTGGTAGGGATGGTCCTGGATCGCGACGAAGTCGAGCCCGGCCTCCTCCGCGGCAACGGTCAGTTCAGTGACGCCCGGGAGGTCACCGGCATCCGGAGCCACGGACAACCCGAACCTCAAGGGGGCTCCGTAGTCACTCATAGAAGGGCCACCTCTGCCAGCTGTTGATCACCGGGGCAAGCACCTTTTCCTCATAGGCGAGGTGCTCGAACAGGTGGTCGCTGAGCCGGTCGAGAGCCTCGGCGAGACGACGCCTGCTCTGCTGGTCCGCCGCTGAGCCGCCGGCGGCCTCGGTCGCGGCCTCCACCTCGTCGAGGAGGTCGGAGACCGTCCGGTGGTCGGCTTCGAGCTTGTCCACCACGGGGCTCAGCTCGGGCGCCGCCTTGCGTACCGACGGGAAGAGCATGGCGTCTTCGCCGCGGTGATGCAGGTGGACGAAGCCACAAGCCTGCAGGCAGTTCACCCGCAACTGGAAGATCACACCGTGGGTGCGCAGGTGGCTCACCCCTTTCCGCAGCGCGGCCACCCCGGTTCCGGCATTCGCCTGGGCGGCGAGGTCACGGCACCGCCCGATGTCACGTCGGACGATGTCGTGCACCGCTTTGAACTCCTGCAGCAGCCGTCCTGGCACTGCGTCTGTCTTGGTCATGGTTCGGCATACCTCCTGCCACCGATGGTACTCAAAATAGACGGTCTGTCGAGACAACCGTCTAAAATGTTGATCGTCTTCTGGATGGAGTACGATAGGGAGATGTCCACCACGGAGGACCTGGGGCTCGCCTTGGGGCTCGTCTACCGCTCATACGCCAAGGCGTCCACGACCGTGCTCGACGAGCTACCCGGAGGCACCCGCGGGTACCACGTGATCTCCGACGCCGTGCACGGCCGCGCCGGCAGCCAGGTGCAACTCGCCCAGCGGCACGGGGTCAACAAGACCGTAATGACCTACCTGGTCGACGACCTCGAGACCGCGGGCCTGGTGCAGCGCCGTCCCGACCCCGCCGACCGCCGCAACCGCGTCATAGTCGCCACCGACCGCGGCCGGGAACTGTGGGAGCGGGTGCAGGAACGCCTCCGCGAAGTCGAACGGCACGTCATGGCCGGGCTCACGACCGAGGAGCAGAACCTCTTCTGCGGACTGCTGACCCGCGTCGCCGACCACGCGAACCAGACCGACCCGACAGCCGACCCATGCGCGGTCGGCAAGGACATCGAAGCCATCTCCGGCAGCGGCGACCGGGACCCGGTCAGCTAAAAAGCGCGGCCCTTCCCAATCGCCGACGACAGCCATACTTTTATGTTTTTGCCACTGCAGATATTTTCGCCTGTGAACGCAGCACAAGGCACGAGCTATGGTCTTCCGATATCGCCTTCCGATGTCCAATCCCAGCGGCGGACTCGAGCAGGCTGACGAGGCGCCGCACGAAGGTCTCATGCGACCGAAACGGCGCCGAGACGACGATGACGCCGCCGTCGACGATCTCGATCCGCCGGCACGCCCCTCCGGCATCGCCTCGTACGCAGCGGCCGTGATGCCCTCGGGCGACAGGTGCAGCCAGCGGTCACAAGTGACTTTTCCTGTCACACCAGGCGATCGGGCAGTGCGAGGCGGTAGTCGGCCGAATCCGCTGCCGCCGTCGAGCGTGCTCGCCATCGCGATGGCTTGGCGGACTGCCCGCCAGCACCTGATCACCGACTCCGCGGAACAGCCTGCTACCAGCCGATGCCGTGGTGATGTCTAAAACTGACAGAGGTTGTCGGCAGTCCGGGTCCCTGACCAAAGGGAGGCCCATGACTGAACGAGCATGGAGCGAGAAGGACCTGGTCAGGCGCGCGAGCCGGCGCCTGGCCGTCCTCCATTACGCCGAAGAGATCAGCGGCAACGTCGCCGCGACCAGCCGGTACTACGGCATCAGCCGCACCGTGTTCTACCGGTGGAAACACCGCTACGAAGACGAGGGCACGACGACCTGAAGGACCGCTCCAGCGCCCCGCAGCACTGCCCGACCATCACCCCACCCGAAGTGGTCGAGAAGATCATCCACCTGCGGCAGCACTACCACTTCGGTCCGCTGAAGATCGAGATGTACCTGCGTCGCGGAGGGCCAAGGTATGTCACGCCCCGGCGCTGCCGTCGGCGAACTCAGCGCCATGACCGGGTCCGGGCTGCGCACGCAGCCCGAGCCTCGTCAGATCCTGCACTCCTTCCGCGAAGGAAGTCCAGCTGCAGCTGGCGAAGACTCCGCGAACAGTGCGCTGACTTTGTTCGGACAGCGTGGCGGCTTCGCGCGCGAGTGCATGGCCATCAGTCGAATTGAGCGCTTCGCGCACATCGTGGCCTGACAGGGTTCGAGCGGTGGCGACTAACAGGTTGAGATACCCGTGATGGGCTTCCCCGGTTGTCGGATCGATGTGCCGGATCGCCCGGTTCATGCCGGTTGCTTTGAACGAAGCCTGCGCGGCGCTGATTGCAGTGAGAAAGTCGGCGACGTCGTCAACGCCTGGGTAGCTCGCATCCGACAGGCTGCCGCAGCGGAACTTGAGCCGACTGCCGTACTCTGCGACCCTCCGGACGGCTTCCAGCAGCCCAGGACCGCGACGGGCCTCGACGACGCTCACAACGTCGTCGGGAATGAACTCCATCACCCGGTCCAACCAGAAAGTGTCGACGTCCGCTGGGGCCGGCATCTCCACAATGCGCAAAGACAGCAACTCGGGGCGGGACTCGGCGATCGAGATCGCCTTCGGGACTCCGCCCAGCCCCGTGTCGATAATCATCGACACCGGGAGCGGCTGCTTCGGCCTCACCCGGATGAGCTCGGTGATCAGCTCCGGCAGCCCGGAAGCCTGGAAGACGAAGAGACCCAAGATATCGGCGTGGGAGCCGTCGAGAGCATCCACGTACTCACGGATCGAATCCTGCATGCTGCTGCCGGCCGGCGGGACTAGGTCGGCGAACTGTCCCAGCAGCACGGGAAGGTTTGCTGGGATACCGGAGTGCCTGACCAAGGGTCTGACGACTTCGTCGCCGGTCGCGCTTTCGTCATCGCGGGGATCGCGAAGGACTCCTAAACGTGAGGGGGTGACCACCTGATCTTGCTCGGTGTTTTGTCTTCTGGGGAGAAGAAGGGGCGTCGTGCTCGTCGGCTGGGCGGGTTCCAGCGCTGCGATTCGCCGCACGATCTCGGCCGACTCACGGCCCGCTCGTCGATCGAGGACGATACGGAGACGCGCGGCTGCGATCTGCTCTGGGGTCACCTCCGTTGGTTCGTTCATGCTGGTTGCTCGCCCTTGTTGCCTTTGGCTGCGTTCCCGCCCGCGTCAAGTGCGTCCAGTTCGCGGATGAGGGGGTTGAGGACACGATCGGTGAGGGCCTCGAGGAGGCAGCGCTCGTCGGGTCCGGCGAGCTCCGAATCGGCCAGGGCTGTCATCAGTTCCAGGCCGGCGACTCGCTTGCGGGGCGATTCATCGACCACGTATGCCAGCACTTCGTAGAACCGTTTCGACCACTCTTCCCGGCGGCCTTGGGCCTCCCGCTGCTCGGTGGCCCGGTCGCCGACCTGGCCGTTGCGCCGGACGCCCACCAGCGCGCCACCTGCGGTCAGCATGCCAACGAACAGCGTGGCACCCAACTGCAGCCACGGGTTCATACGCATCGGTCCTCGATCTTGAGACGGCGGCAGCCCGGCGGCGGTCATGGTCAGCGTACAGCGCAACGCGGCCGGATCTCCCTGGCGACACGCAATGAGGCCACTGTGTATCGCGAGGTCATCGTCGGGTGACTCCCACTCACGGCGCCATTCATCGATGAAAGTACTAACCCCGTAGCAGTTCGTGCGCGAACCCTTCACTCGTCGGTCTCTCGCGCCTTTCGCCGACACAGTCCGCGCACACGTCCAACATTGCTGGAACGACGAAAGATCGTGGACGTGACGCACTACACCGCTCGCTCGCCATCGAGGGGAGCAACCGACGTGCCCGACACGCCTGACGACACCACGGACCCGACACCGCCGAGCGCCCACGTGGTTCTCGTACGTCGCGGCGCCGACGGGTGGCGCGTGGTCACCATTGAGGCTCCCGGCAACGCCTACCAAGAGGAGCCCTGCCTGCGCTGCCCCATGGCTGCTCGACTGTTTCACGGGAAGGCCGGCAGCGCCCCTGATCACGCGCATCGTCAGCGGGTCGGCGGAGGTCCCAAGATCTCGATTCCGTTCAGCGCCGCCGCGTGGCCGAGCGCGGCGGGGTCGATCGGCCCGGGATCGGGCAGCCTCCGCTCGCGTGCGGGCTCACCGGCGGCCGCGGCGAACTTCTCAAAACCGCTCGTCGTAGCGATCCATCAGGTACCGACGAGCCGCCACGTGCAGCGTCACCGAGTCCACAACCGCAGGCTCCCACATGCCCAACAGCCCATCGACCGCGGTGCCCGCACATGCCGATGAGCGGACGCCGACGCCACCGCGAGGTCGGCGGCATCGTCGCTACGCTCACCGCGTATTACGCGGAGACCTTTGGCAAGGCCGTTGACAGCCGGCTGAAGCTGAGATCCTGGAACGGCACGGGCAAGATGAGCGCAAGCGTTTCCGGGCCGGCGGGCAACCGCGGCGGCCTTGCCGGCGTGCTGGAGGCATGACGTCGTCGAGGTCCTGGCTGCCCGAGGCGGCCTTGTTGTGGCTTCCCCTGGTGGTGCTGGTCGGCGGGCTCGCGGTGGTGTGGACCGGCGTCTCCATGGCCGTGGATGTGAACCGGTCGGCGGGGCTCTTCCCGGGGCGGGTCGTCGCGACCGACGTCCGGGAGCACCTGACCGCCGACGTCGAGTACACCGGACCCGACGGAGTGACGAGGACCGAGACCTTCGAGCACCACCAGGGGCGTGTGAACGTCGTGGGGCGCCGGGTGCAGATCCGGGTGTGGCCGGACGAACGACGCGCCGAACTCGACGATGGTGACAAGCACACCCCGGTCATCGTGGCCGGCAGCCTGCTGACTCTGCTCGGCGCGGGCGGCACCGTACTGCTGTTCCTGTGGCATCACGGCGTGAGGATGGAGAAATCCTGGGCACGGTTCGAAATGCGGTGGCGGTGGCGGCTGTCTCGCTGGCGGTGATGTCTCTTCTCTCTGCGCGCCGTCCCGGCGCAACAGTGTCGCAGGTATGGACAGCAACGCACGAGTTTGTTCGGTACAGCAAAGAAAGATCATCCGGGAACCATCTGTTCGAGTTAGATGCTTCGCCGGCGATGCAGGAGGTACGCCGATGAGACCTGGCGAAGGGATCGCCCTGACGGTGTTCGTGGCTTTCGGGGTGACGACGGCGATCATCAGGTTCCGGTGGCCGGAGAAGTTCGAAGGTCTCCGTCGGGTCCCGCCGCCGGACCCGGCCCACGCACGCCAGTTCGCTGCGCTGCGGGACGAGGACTACGACCTCGTCCTGCGGGGCGGAGCCCAGGTGAACTACCTCAAAGCGACGTGGCCGTTGGCCACCCTGCTGGTCAGCCGCGGCCAGATCGAGCTGCGCGTTTACAGCGTTGAACCGATCCGGATCGTCCGCGCCGAGGTGACCGGCCTGTGGTGGGTGCGCTACCCGTTCGGCCGCGGCCTCAGATTCCACACCGCGTCGGGCCGGTTGGACAAGGTGACCGTCTGGCCGCCGGGCAACGCCGGGGAACAGCTGGCCGAGCTCGGCTGGCACTGAAGGCAGTCGATCACTGCCGTGCGGTGCTGGGGCGGGAAGCCGTATCGGACACGGAACCGCCCGGCTGAAGGGCGTGGGGTTGGTGGAGGTAAGGCGGCGGGCGATGGCGGCGGGCGGCGGCGCCTTGGGCGAGCAGGGTCGGAGCGGTCGGGTCGGTGCGCTCCTCGGCCCCGCGGTGACTTCCAGGTGAACGCCCATGCCGCTGGTCGAGCGGTCGCAGGCGTCCGCCCCTGCCGATGAGCGTGAGATCGACAGCCGCCGCCCTGACGAGGCTGCCGACCGTTCGATAGCGGAAATCTCGTTCCTCCGAGAGCTGTGCAAGGCGACCGCACAGATCACCGATCCAGAACTCGAAGTGCTGGACCACGGTGGCTGGCGCGAACGCAAAACCGCAGCATGGCTCATCGCGGTATCCCGCCGAACCCGGTTCCGGGACAAGATAGGCGCCCTCCTTCACGCCAGCGAGGGCCCGTAGGCCGGTAGGGCACACTGCGTCGCGTTGACCCGCCTCGGCACCGAAGCCGACGCGGCTCCCCTCATCACCTACCTCGACCGATACTTGCTCCGCCCGGATCTCGACTACGACCAGCACGCCGCCCTGGGCGCGCTGTTGTGCATCGACGAGACACTCGGCACCGACCACACCGCACGCCTTATCCAACCCGGCGGTCTCTGGTGGCGCTGGTGCGACGCGCTCTCCGCCGGCGCACGGCTACGGTCGCCACAGGACGCGCAGTGGTTCATCGGCCAGCTGCGTGCGCTCGCCATGGAGAGCGGCCGTGCCGCCCGATCAGCACGAGAATGAGGACCATGGGGTACCACCTGCAAGCGGTCATTTCCACCGGACCTATGCTCCGCACGTTGGCGAGCGCGGTGGAGAGCACGCACGTCGTCACGCTCGGCCAGCACCTATCGATGCTGCCGATGACCGACGCGTTGTTCGACGCGATCACGGCCGGCGGAGAGGCCTGCCTTGACGGGTCCTGGAAAGGCGCCCGCCGGATCAGTCGCGCGCTGGCCGCTTGCTCGGTGGGTGATCCTGTTGCCTACGTCAAGGCTGACTACTTCGGTGGATGCGGAACCCATCCGCGCAGGAGTGGGACGGTGGTCAGGTGAACCCAACCAGGCAACCGGGTCATGCTTCTCAAGGTTAGAAATCACGAGTCTCCGCTCGGCCTCGGTCAGACTTTCCTCGGGCAGCACGAGGTCGAGGCTAGACGACGGGACAGTAGCGGACTCGGTCATGCGCGGTGCGTTATGCGGCAACTGGGCGCACGTCCTGGAAAATAGGGTGGTAGCCGCCCGCCCGGCGACGATTTTTAACTGCGACCCACCGAGATCGATGAGGCCATTGACCTTCTGCGACAACCCTCTGGTACGTCACCAGGCGTTAGCTAGCACCGACAGCAACGCCTGGTCGAGCAGATCGCTCACCGCGACCAGCACCACAATGCCCACAGCAGCCGATCGGCACCGATGAACCGCAGCCCTTCACCGAGGCTGGCCACATAGCCGCTCGTTGAGCCCTCGTCGACTGACACGCTGCTACGGGCCAGCGACGGGAGCAGGAAGGCGACCAGGGCGGCTGCGGCGCCGAAGGTGGCCCCCTGATCACGCGGTGCACCCACCAACTGACTCGCGACCCTTCGATCACCGTCGCCTGTTGCGCTACCCGAGCGGTGAGTACGTCATATGATCGTGGGCCTATCTCCAGCATGGAGCAAAGGTAATTTTGCTCGAGACTACCCAAATCCCACAACGACCCGACCAACTATAGCGGGACTCGCGAAACTGGTTCATTCACTCAACAGATTCGACCCGCCAGGCAACACATCGCCTTTCAGATATTCCGACAGATCACCATTTTCACTCCAAAACCACAACCGATGGCAAACCTTGCATCGCACGGCCAACTGCGCCCTACCCAGCAATATCTCCGGAGAGACATCCACGTCGAACTCATCGTGCGTCAGAACAAAAAGGCTATCGTGAGGATCGTCATCACGAAGGATGGTTCCACACTTGCATCGCATCTTCGCCATCATCAACCACCAAAGAATCTGACTTCACCAATGAGTTCATCTTTACCCCAGCTTTTGATCATACCATTCACTCGCCTGAGCGCCTCCTCCGCGCCGCCGAAATCGGCCGCGGAAAGCCCGGTGCCCCGCAGATCGACGATCACGCCGCCGCCGTGCACCTGGGAGTACTTCTTCGCAATCTTCCCCAGCATGGAATTGATAGAGGTCCCCGTCGGCGAGTACACGTCCCAAAGCACTCCGTCGACCACCAGGTCGCTCGTCCCGCCACCGGCACGGGTGCCTACCGGATCCCGCAGTGTGACCCTCGAACCTGCTCCCGCCATTTCCTCGGCGGCTCGGATTTCCGAGGCCGACGGGTTGGTTGCCGTGATCTCGAGCAGCCCGATGTCGGGCAGGTCGGCGAGGTGGGCGGCTTCGTTGGCCAGTGCTCCCGACTCCGCCGCCGCTTCCTGCGCAGCACTGGCCGCCCGCCCGAGCTGCGCGGCAGCGCCGGCACCGGCGGCGTCGAGCAGGCCCACCCCCGCGACGTCGGCCGCTTCCGTCAGGGCGGCGGCCCCCGCGCCCGCGCGCAGCTCGGCGGCCCCGCCGGCGAGCAGGTCGGCAAGTTCGCACTCCGGGCAGACCAGGGAGGCGAGCAACACGAGCAGCCCGCCGAGGTCCGGATCCGTTCCGGCGGTGACGAAGTTGGTGAAGTCGTCCCGGAGCGCGGCCATGTAGTTCGGGCTGAACAGGTTCCGGTAGTCCAGGCACCGCGCCAGCGTCGGGTCGCCCTGCGGAATGTGCTGTCTGCAGATGTCCTGCAGGTGGCCGAGGATGCGTTCCTGGTCGGCCTCGGAGCCACTGAACAGCAGCACGCAGTCCTGATTGCTCAGCAGGTTGACGGCCTCGACGTCGCGGGCATTATCGTCGCAGTCGGCGCGCCGCTGCTGGATGAGCTGCTGCTTTTCCGTCGCGGCTTTGTTCGCGACACTCTGCCAAGCGTCCTTCGCGGCCACAGCAGCCGCAGCGGCGTCCTTGCCGGCTTGGATCGCGGCGTCGTACGCGATCTTGGCCGAACTCGCGGCATCGTGGGCGTAGCCCGCGGCGGCGTGGGCATAGTACTGAGCCGTCGCGGCTGAGCGGCCGGCCCGGTCGGCGGAGACGACGGCGGACGCCGCCGCGCCAGCTGCAGTGTTGGCCGAGGTCTGGGCCTGCTGGGCGGACGCCGCGGCGCGAGTGGCAGCGTCCTGGGCCTGCCGGGCGTAGTCGGCGGCCTGGTTGGCCGCCGTGGCCGCCTGATCGGCGTACCCGGCGGCTTCGTCGGCGGCGTTGCGGGCTCGAGCCGCCGCGGCCTGAGCTTCGTCGGCGTCGTGGGTGGCCGTGGCCGCGGAGCTTGCGGCCTGGGCCAGCAGGCCGTCGATGGCAGCGTTGTGGGCGGCCGTGTTCTGGTCGCGGCGGGCGGCGGTGTATTGGCCGACGGCGATGAACTCGCGCAGCAGCACCGGTGGTCCATCGAGGGCGGCCTGGGCCGCGTTGACGACCTCGCGCGCTCCCGCGGCACGAGCGGCGGACTGGATCTGGCTGGCCTTCAGCTGGTCGTCCATGCCGAGCGCGACGAACTGGCCGTTGTCGAGGAACTCCCGCAGCGCTTGGTCGGTGCCGGCATCGAGGGCCTTCTGGCCCTCCTGCACGACCACGGTGCGACCGGCCGTGCGAGCGGCGGACATGACTTGGCTGACCTGCAGGGTGTCGTCCTGTTCCCGACCGGGGTAGTCACGGCTGCGCAGGAAGTTCCGTACATCGGTGTCCGAACCGGCCAGTGCCGCGTTCCCGGCCGTCTGGAAGCCGGGCGCGCCGGTGTCGACGAGCTGGGCGAGGACGGCGCGGTCGTCCTGCCCGGCGGCCGCGGTCAGGCCGGTGGTGATGAAGTCGACGACCTCGTCGTCGGACGCCGACAGCGCGGCGAGTGCCGCGGCCTTGGTCCAGGGGCCGCCCTGGCCGGCGAGGGTCAGCGCGACCGTGCGGGCGTCGGTGAGCACGGTCGCGCGAGCGGTGCCGGCCGCGGTGGCCTCGGCGATCAGCCGGGTGGTCTCGGCGTTCCAGGTGCTGACCTGGTCGAGGTCCCACCGGGGCGGCACCGGGCGCGCGGAAGCCGCCGACGCGGCGGCCAGCGCGGCGTCGTCGGCCTGCTGGCCGTTCAGTGCGATCCGGTCGTCGTCGGCCTTGCGGGCGGCCTGGGCGATCCGGGCCGCTTGGTTCGACGCGCCGACCGCCGCGTTCGCCGCTGCGGAGGCGGCGTTCGCGTGGGCGGTCGCCTTGGCCGCCGCGTCCGCGGCTTGCCCGGCGTGCGCGGCCGCGTCGTCCGCCGCGGCCGCTGCTGCGGTGGCGTCGTTGGCAGCGGCGGAGGCGGCATCGGCGGCCGCGCCGGCGTCCGAGCCCGCTTCGTCCGCCCAGGACTGGCTGGCCTGCGCAGCAGCGGTCGCCCGCGCGGCCTGGGCACGGGCGTTCGCGGCGGCGGCCTGCGCCTGCCGGGCATCGCCGCCCGCAGCCGCGGCGCTGTTGGCCGCGTCGGTGGCGGCCTGCGCCGCCGTCCGGGACTGGGTTGCGGCGTCCCCGGCCGCCGAACCCGCATCCTTGGCTCGTTGTGACGCGGTCCGCGCTGCCCTGGCCGCGTCGGCGGCCGTCGACGCGCTCACCGCCGCGTCCCGCGCGGTCTGCGCGGCCTTGGTCGCGTCCGCAGCTTTGACCTTGTCGCCGATCGCTGCTGCCGCCGCGTCGTAGGCATGTGAGGCGGCCGTCCGCGCCTGGCCGGCCGCGGCGGCCGCCCGCGCGGCAGCCATCGCCGCGGTGTGCGCCGAACGGGACGCTGCGTTGGCCGCGCCGATCGCCTGCCGCGCGGTGAGCGCCGCCTGGTCGGCCGCATATGCGGCCCGGTTCGCCGCATCCGTGGCCTCGCCGGCATGTCCCTGCGCGGCCGCCGCGGCGTCCTTGGCGGCTTGGGCAGCCTTCATCGCGGCCGCGGCCTCCACGACCGCGCGGTCGGATTCCTGCTTCGCCTGCTCGGTTTCGGTCGCCGCCTGGTCCGAGGCCGCCTTGGCCGTGGCCACCAGTTGCGCGATGGACGTCGTTTCCGCATCTCGCGCCTGCGCCACGGGCAGATCGACGCCGAGGAACTGATTCAACGTGTCCACGGTGCCCGCGTCCAGTGCCTGCTGCCCGGCCTTCTTCACCTCCGGACCGCCGCCGGACATCGCCTGGCTGACCTTGACGGTCTGGTCGATTTCGAAGGGGGCCTGCCATTCGGACTGCAGGAACGACTTCAGCGCGTCGTCGGTGTCGGCGTCCAGCGCCTGCTGCCCGGCCTCCTTGACCTGTGCGCCGCCAGCGGACATCACCTGGCTGACCCGCACGCTCAGGTCGATCCCGTACGGCGCTTCCCAGCCGGTGTCCAGGAACGCGCTCAGCGAGTCTTCGGTACCGGCGTCCAGCGCCTGCTGTGCCGCCGATCGCGTTGCCGCTCCCCCAGCCGACATCAATCGGCTAACCTGCACACTTCGGTCGATCGAGACGTCTACGGCCTTCAGCGATGTCAAGAACCGCGTCACGTCCGTATCCGTGCCGGCTAGAGCCGCCGCCGCGTCCTGCCTGGTCGCCGGGCCGCCGAACTGCCACAGCCGAAGCACCTTCAGGCGGTCCGAGCCCGATGGGCCGGCTTCCACCGACGCCGCCGCGACGATCGGCTGGCTCTGCGAGGCCACGGCGGCCGGCGGGGTGATGATTCCGCCGACGCCGAGCGTCGCCGTAACCGCTAAAATCAAGCCAGCACGAAACCGAGTTTTGACCGTACGCACGTGAGTCCCCCTCTTCGGACTGCCGCAGTGAATAGACTCACCCGACCGGCAATTGCGCAGCTTGCTCAATACCAGAGAAGCAACATTCGGTCAACCGCCGAAAGGCCGCAGCAGTCATCACGATACCAAAATGAAGCGCCCCAGGGTTCCGTTGTCATATCGGGCCATTTGGGGCGCCGTCATTCCCGAAAGGACGAATGCAGGAGCGGGGCCTCCACGGCCAGCCCAACAGTCATCGCCGCCAATCGGGGTGCGCAAACCGGAATTCCGTCGCTCATAGCGTTACTGGACAACGCGGAGCAGTCAACCGCCATTAAGAGGTGATCGAAATCACAATACTGTTTCCAGGATTGGGTGCTTAGTCTCGCGCTACGTGCATCGTTTGATGTCGGTGCACATATTGCCTGTTATGTCGGATTTGCCATCTTGTAGGGGGAATCATGCGCCGGTTGAACCGGACGTTTCTCGGCACCGCGGCAATCGCGGCGGTCGCCGTTGCCGTAGTGAGCATCGCTACCGTCCCGGCAAGCGGTGCCGCCTCGGCTGCGGACGAGCAGCCATCCGCGGTAGAGAGCTATATTTACCCAGGAGCAGACGCCGTCTTGGCCAGTGACCGCGTGCAGCTGATCAGCGGCGACGGGCACATCCTCTACAAACCATGCCCTTCCCCGGAAACACCCGGACTGATCATCGTGCGGAGCACGGACCGGATCGGCTCAGCCAGTACCGGAAAGCTGTGCTTCGAGGTCACCGCCGCCACCGGCCATCTGACGTTGAAGATCCCGAACGTCTACGCCATCCGAGGTGACGGCACGTCCAGCGCTGCCGGCCACAAGCTCAAGGCCCAGCTCACCACCGATGCTGGTGCACATACGACTGTGGACGTCAATCCAAACGGCGACACACAGGTCGGAATCGCGACCACCCCACCCGGCGACGCGACTACGCTGCTCCAATTGGACGCATCGCGCTGACAGGCGGCCGACACATTTCACTGCCAGCGACACAGCTGGTCCGCCCATTTCGTGGGCAAGGATTCCGTCGCCCAGGCCGATGCACTCACGTTCGCCGACTTGCCAAACGGGCGACGAGTCGAAGCCAACCAACCACCTTTCAATAACCCGCATACATAGAGGACCTCCATGCCATTTCTCCATCATCGGAGCAGATCCCTCACGGCTGCCCTGATCGCAGTCCTGAACGCCGGTTTGCTGATCTGCACCCCCGCCTTCGCTCTCAGCGGCGGAACGCAGGTGACCGACAGCGCCTACGCGTTCGTCGGCCGGCTCGAGGTCGGGAGTCCCGGCGTCGACGGCAACGGGTGCAGCGCCGCCCTGGTTGACACTTCCTGGATCGCCACGGCCACGTCGTGTTTCGGTGGCACGGGCCTTCAAGCGGGCGCCCCGCCCAAGCCGACGACGGTCATTCTGGGACGTACGGCAACCAACACCGGTTACACGGCACAGGTGACCTACGTGGCACCGACGTCCGACCGGGACGTGACCCTCGGGTTGCTGAACGCGCCGGTGACCGGAATCACGCCAGCCACGGTGAGTACGACCGCGCCCGCCTCAGCAGAGAGCTTGCTGGTCGCCGGCTACGGGCGCACCGCGGACACCTGGGCCCCCGACCAGGCCCGCATCGCGCCCTTCACGGTGAATGCCACCACCGACACCACCGCGTCCGTGACCGGTGCCGACGGCGTCGACACGTGCCAGGGCGACGCGGGTGGCCCCACGCTCCGCCAGCGTGCAGGCACCGTGGAACTGGTAGCGCTGCACAGTACGACGTGGCAGCACGGCTGCCTGGTGAGCCACGAGACCCGTCAAGGCAGCACGGAAGCCCGCGTCGACAACATAACCGACTGGATCCGTCAGCAGACCGCGACGATAACCATTCGCAACGCCAACGGACTGTGCATGGACCTCGGTTCGAACGCCGTCGGCACCAAAGTCGTCACTGTCACTTGTCAAGCCGGCTTCACCAGCCAGCAGTGGCGCGTGCTTTCCGATGGCACTATCCGCAACTACAACGGTCTCGCGATGGACATCGGCTCCAACGCCGCCGGTGCTCTGGTGGTCACCGCCGTCGTTCAGTCCGGCAACCCCAGCCAGCGGTGGCAGGTTTCGTCTGACGGCACGATCCGCAACGCCAACGGCCTGTGCGCGGACATCGGGGCCAACGCCGGCGGTACGCCAATCGGCACCGCGACCTGCGGCGTCGGCAACGCCAGCCAGCAGTGGGCGGTGGGTGAACTGCATGCGTTGTCCGGGAAGATCCGCAACCACAACGGTCTGTGCGCCGACCTGACCTCGAACAATCCGGGTAGCCGGATGATCACCGCGGTCTGTCAGCCCTCCGGTTGGCCGAGCCAGCAGTGGACCGCCCCGATCGACGGCACGATCCGCAACGCCAACGGCCTGTGCCTCGACCTTGGCTCCAACGCTCCCGGCACTCCGATCGGAACCGCCGCCTGCCAGGCGGGCGGCGGGACTAGCCAGCAGTGGCGCGTGCTGCCCGACGGGACGATCCGCAACTACAACGGCCTGACTATGGACATCGGCTCCAACGTCGCGGGCACGACGGTGGTCATCGCCACCGCCCAGCCCGGCAACCTCAGCCAGCAGTGGACCATGGGCGGTTAGCACCGCAGACTCGACCACCGAAGCACGGTGTGGCCTGCTGTCCTGTATTCACGACCGCCGAAGCGTCGGCCGGCCCGGGTCGCCCCGGATGGCCGACGCTTCGGCGTCGAAGGACTGCCGGTCCACTACCCGAGCAAGGGGAACGCGGTCAGGTGCCGGCGCAGGACCCGGGCGTCGGAGTCGTCATTGGACAGGGACGCCTCGTATGCGGCCTCGAACTTCTGTAGCAGGCCGGCATCGGCCCAGTCCCGGCTCATCCAGTAGTTCAGGTGGTAACGCGGCGCGAACACCGGACCAGGTCCGCTGACGAATGCCGCTCCCTTGGCTTTGACCCAGTCGTAGGCCACTCCCGACGAATCGACGGAACGCACGTCGTCCGGGTCGGCGCTGTTCGCGATCAGCACGACCAGCTTGACGTTGTTCCGTTCGAGGAAACCGGCGTCGAGGGCGTTGTGCGCCGCCTCGACGGTGGCCAGACCCGAGATGTCGATGACTTCTTGGCTGACCTGGAACGGGAACGCGCCGACATCGCCGACGACGATCTTGCCCGGCGAGAGCCGGGTGGCGGCCACCGCGGCGCCGAGCGCCTGGTGCGCGGCTTCGAGCCGGTACCGGTAGGCCAGATGGCTGAGCAGGTCGTTCGCCTGCCCGAAGCCGATGACCGTGGAGAGGCCGACCACGGCGGCCAGCACCGCGACGTGTGTCCGGCGGGAAACCCCGATGACCACGGCCGCCGCGACGATGCCGGCCCCCACGACGGTCGCGTTGGTCGGGTGCGCCAGGTCCCACACGAGCGCCGTGACGGTGGCGAGGGCCAGCCCGAGCAGGGTGAGGTTCCGGTGCTGGACGTCCGCGCCCTCACGTGACGCGGTGAGCGGCCGAGTCAGCGTGACGAGGGCGACGGGCAGCAGCAACTGCCAGTAGAACCGGTGCCCGGGGTCCATCACGAGGTTCGACGGGCGGTAGACCCCGAGCACGACAAACGCGGAGAGCACCGCGAGCACCAGCGGAACCGCGTCGCGCAGCAAGTCGGCGAGCGAGGTCGTCCGAGTGGCCCGGGTGCGCCGGTACCAGGCGACACTGATCGCGACACCCATCAGGACGGGCACCACCAGTGGCGTGATCGCGAGAGCGAGCTCCGCGAATTTCTGCAGCGCCGGGGTGTTGTCGGTCGTCTTCTTGTAATAGGTGTTCGGGAAAAACTGGCCGAAGTACCACCAGCGAAGACACCAGTACACGACCCAGCCGCCCAGGACGAGCACCGCACCGCGCCAGGTTCCTCGGTCGCGCCAGTCGATGAGCAGGGACCACGCGATCGCCCCGCCGGCGAAGACGATGCCCTCCGGCCGGCTCACCGCCAGCGCGGCCGCCACCACGAAACCAAGCGGGCCCAGCTTGCCGCGGCGGTGCAGGATGCCGAACAGCCAGGCAATCAGCAGTGCGAAACTCGCCGTCTCGAGCCCGAGGTAGAGCTGGAGGTAGAACACCGGACTGGCCAGTGCGATCGCCAAGAGCACGAACTCCTGCGCGCGGGGCAGTCGAGCTTTGCGCACTACCACCACGAACCCCATCACGATAGCGACGGACACGAGCTTGAAAAACAGCTCTGCCGACATGCCGACCAACGCCGGGATGATCGAGAGGACCGCGTAGAGCGGGTTCGTGTATGCCTCGACCCGGGGGCCGGCCGGGTTCCAGTTCCAGACGCCCGCTTCGACCAGCGACTTGCCGTAGCGCCAGGTGATGAACGAGTCGTCGAGCGTTCCCCGGATGAAGAGGAATGTCATGACCAGACCGGTCAGCGCGAGCACCAGGTAGGCGCCGCGCCACAAGAGATTTCGGCGCCCCCCGGTCACCGGTGTCCCCCGCTCGGCGACCGGCGGTTCGGCCAAGGAAGACTCAGCCACAGGAGAGGACGTCACGCCGCTCTTCCCTTCGGGCACGACTCGATGAGACCAGTTCGGAATATCATTACTCCCCCTCGCACCGTTGCGGTGCCGGACATCTTGCTCGGTTGTCACCGCCAAGTTTACTGATCACGAAGGGTGATTGAACAACTGAGTGCCCATGGCAGGGTGGTTCTGGCACCTAAGGCGACCGCGCCGACCTCACGCCACCAGGGACAACCGCAGGTCCCGCCGATCGGCGTTACCGGGGCTGGCGAGGGCGATCTCCTGCCCGACACCACGTCGGAGGCGCGCGATCAACGACCCGAAGACTACGTTTAGTGACAGGCGTCGAGGTCGCTGCTGCTTCCGATTCGGCGCGATCCCGAACAATCCCATCTCGGCGGCCTGCGCGCGCAGGTCGGCGGGGACGGCGTCCGTGGTTTTGATCCGCATTGCCCGACGTCGAGATCACAACCGACGACCAGTGCGAGTTCATGCGATCACGGGCATACAGTGCGACACGAGCCCACATCCGGTAACTGGAGCCCCATCAGAACCTCGACGCGATCTTCTGCACCAACGACGAGATGGCCCTCGGTGCAGTCGACGTCGTCTCGATGTCCGTCTCGGCGGCCACCGCTGCCACCGTTGTAGTCGGCATCGACGGCGTGCTGGAAGCCAAGGCGCTGATCGACGCCGACGACAGTCCCTTCTGAGCCACTGTCGTTCAGGACACCCACCGCCTCGCGGTGGCCACCGTCGATCTTCTGGTCAAGTTGCATCGCGGCCACAAGGTGCCCAAGCGAACGATCCTGAACGCCGAGGTCTACAAGGCCGGCTGATCTCGGCAGAGCATCGACCACTGAGCGGAACGCACTCTTCTGCGGCTGGTAATGCGTGCGCATCCGATCAGGCCGACGAGCCGGCTGAGGATGCGACTCCGGGGAGCTGGCCGATCGCGAGGCTGCCAAGCTGTGCTGCGATCTGTCGCCTCGATGGCTAGTGTCCTGCGCCAGAAACTCGTGCGATATATTTGCGCAGGGAGTCGAGGATCTCCTCAGCGGTCTTCGTCCAGGTGAGGGGTTTCGGGTCCT
>NZ_JBFBAG010000070.1:5576-48421 GCF_040682155.1 Amycolatopsis sp. NPDC051371 | reverse complement strand
GTCCCGAGCGCGAGGACTGGCGGATCTACCGCGCCGACCGGATGACCCCGCGCACGCCGACCGGCCCGCGGTTCGCGCCCCGGGAGGTGCCGGGTTCACTCACGACCAGCCGCGGCAGACTGCTCACTCAGCCTTCGTCGGCCACGTGGGCCAGGTACCGCTTCGCCGACCGCTGCACCACCTCGAACCCGTCGCTCCGCACGATCGCGTCCCACCAAGCGCCGTAGATCGCCTCGAAGCGGTACCCCGCCAGCAGTTCCGCCGCGCGCCGGACGATGTGCGGGCGCTCCGGGACCAGGTTCGGGTAGCTGTACATGAAACCGACATGCGTGCGGTCGGGGATCACCTGCACGATGTCGCCGGAGAGCAGCGCGCCGCGGCCCTCCTCGCCGTCCGGCCAGTGCAGGACCGTGCCGCCGGTGAAGTGCACACCCAGGTTGATCAGGCGCAGGTCCGGAGCCACGTCCAGCGTCGTGCCGGACCACAGCTTCACCGCCGGGTCGGGCCTGCCGATCCACTGCTGGTCGCCTTCGTGCAGGTAGATCGGCACGTCGAACGCGTGCGCCCACTCCACCATCGTCGTGTAGTAGTGCGGGTGGCTGATCGCGATGCCGGTGATTCCGCCCAGGTCACGGACCTGCGCCACCAGCGCGTCGTCGAGGTACGCCGCGCAGTCCCAGAGGAAATTCCCCGAGCGCGCCTGCACCAGCAGCGCACGTTCGCCGATCGCGAAGCCGGGGTTCGAGCCGACGCCGATGATGCCGCGGCCCTGCTCTTCGACGCGCGGCGTGTACGTGCCGCTCGCGCGGAGGGAAGAAAGGTTCGTCCACCGCTGCCCGGCCGCCGGGACGTACTGGCGTTCGTCCTCGCAGATCGGGCAGTCGTCACGGGCCACGGCGTACTGCGTGCCGCAGGCCTGGCAGATGGGTTCGGTGCTCACGACGTCGTCCTCCCAGAACCTGGATCCTGGGAGGACACGCTAGCCGCGTCTACTTGGTGTCGGTGTACGGAACCGCTTTCACGAGCGTGACCTTCTGCAGCTTGCCGTTGGGGAGCTCGTACTCGCGCGACTCGCCCTCCTTGGCGCCGAGCAGGGCCTTGCCCAGCGGCGACTCCGGGGAGTACACGTCGAGGTCGCCCTCGGCGCCCTCTTCGCGGGTGGCGAGCAGGAACTTCTCGTCCTCGTCGTCGCCCTCGTAGCGGACGGTGAGGACCTTCCCGGGGCCGGCGGTGCCGTCGTTCGCGGGCTTCTCGCCGACCTTGGCCGAGCGCAGCAGCTCCTGCAGGTGGCGGATGCGCGCCTCGGCCTGGCCCTGTTCCTCACGGGCGGCGTGGTAGCCGCCGTTCTCCTTGAGGTCGCCCTCTTCGCGGCTGTCGTTGATGCGCGCGGCGATGACCGGACGATTCTCGATCATTTCGTCGAGCTCGTGCTTGAGCCGGTCGTAGGCATCCTGGGTCAGCCAGGTCACCTTGGTGTCGCTCACGGTCACCATCTCCTCGTCGGGCCTGCCAGGCTTGCGTGTTCAAGCCGGCCCACACGGGCCTAGGTGCCCGCGTGGCTGAGATAAAGGAAAAACACGGCCCGTCGCGGGCCGTGCTGAAGGGTCAGACTATCACGGCGTGACTGGTCAACGCCCGTTAATTCCGCGCGCCGTGGGCGTTGGGCGCGCGGTTCACCCCGTTGGCCGCTATGGGCTTGACAGGTAGTCTGGTATGTCGTACGAGCAGCCGTACACGTCGGCGGTCACCGGTTCCCCGATGCTCTTGATCGTCGTGCTCATCCTGCTGTACTTCGCGCCGGCGGGGATCAAGAGCTCTTTGCGGCCGCTCTCGGCGCCGGTCTTGTCGCGGGTGCGGACGACGCACACACCCGCCCGGTTGTTGTCGTCCCGCGTCACGTTGATGGTGATTTCCATCGCGTTGCCCGGTTTCGCGCTGAACGCGACGCGCTCGGCGTCGATCGGCGCGGACCCGAGGTTGATGTACGCGACCCACGCGATCACGCCGCTGACCAGCAGGGCGACGGCCAGGAAGAGCCATCGCCGCCAGCGCCGGGGCGCCTTCGGCCGCGTGGCGCCGTACCGGCCTTCGGGCAGCACGGGTGCTGCCGTTTCCGCCGGTCCGCCTGCCAACGCGGGGCCTCCTGCTCGTTCTTGTCGTACCCGTGGGGACAATGGTGGGGCGGGTACGGCTTCGAGTATCCGCCCGCTGGGTGGGCGGCCCGCAGGTGGGTCGCGGAATACGGGTAGAGAAGGAGTCGTTCGCAGCATGGTGGACCAGTTGACGAAGACCGCCAAGCCGCGCCTGCGG
Source organism: Amycolatopsis sp. NPDC051371 (assembly GCF_040682155.1). NCBI lineage: Bacteria > Bacillati > Actinomycetota > Actinomycetes > Pseudonocardiales > Pseudonocardiaceae > Amycolatopsis > Amycolatopsis sp. NPDC051371. The sequence goes on along the minus strand of NZ_JBFBAG010000070.1, from coordinate 46,111 downwards.
ATGATGGCCGTGCACGCGCACCCGGACGACGAGTCGAGCAAGGGCGCCGCCACGATGGCGCGCTACGCCGCCGAAGGCCACGAGGTGCTGGTCGTCACGTGCACCGGGGGCGAGGCGGGCAGCATCCTCAACCCGGCCATGGACCGGCCCGAGGTGCTGGCGAACATGCACGAGATCCGCCGTGAGGAGATGGCCCGCGCGGCCAAGATCCTCGGCGTGAGCCAGCGCTGGCTGGGCTTCGTCGACTCCGGCCTGCCCGAGGGTGACCCGCTGCCGCCGGTGCCCGAGGGCTCGTTCGCGGTCGTGCCGCTCGAGGAGTCGACCGAGGCGCTGGTGCGCGTGATCCGGGAGTTCCGCCCGCACGTCATCACGACGTACGACGAGAACGGCGGCTACCCGCACCCCGACCACATCCGCACGCACGAGGTGTCGATGGCGGCGTGGGACGCGGCGCCGGACCCGAGCCGCTTCCCCGACGCGGGCGAGCCGTGGCAGCCGCTGAAGCTGTATTACATGCACGGCTTCTCGAAGGCCCGGATGGTGGCCTTCGACGCCGCGCTGAAGGAGGCCGGGCTCGAGTCGCCGTACGCCGAGTGGCTGGCCAAGTGGGACCCCGAGCGGGCCGATGTGATGGAGCGGGTGACGACCCGCGTCGAGTGCGGTGAATACTTCGAGGTGCGGGACGAGGCGCTGAAGGCGCACGCGACGCAGATCGACCCGAACAGCCGCTGGTTCTTCGTCCCATTGGAGATCCAGCGCGAGACTTGGCCGACCGAGGAGTACGAGCTGGTCAAGTCGCAGGTCGACAGCACGTTGCCGGAGGACGACCTGTTCGCCGGCATCGGCATCGAGGAGAAGGTGAACACATGAGTCTGACGCTGCCGGCCGGCGTGGCGCTTCCGGTGACCGCGTCGGTCCTGGTCCTGACGCAGCAGCCGGGTGACGGCGACAACGGCGGGCAGGGGGAGGACTTCGGCAAGTCTTCCCCGGTCGGCTTCCTGGTGCTGATCCTCTTCCTCATCGCGGTGGCGTTCCTGGTCCGCTCGATGACGAAGCACCTGAAGCGCGTCCCGGCCAGCTTCGACGACCCGCCGGCCGAGGAATCCGCCGCGGAGGAGCCGGCCGAGGCCGAGAAGAAGGACGAGGCGGCCGAGAAGCCGGTGAAGGACTCCTCGGCCACCAAGGCCGACAGTTAACTACAGCCGCGGGTCCACCGGATCCGATTCCAGGGCGAGCACCGCGAACACGCATTCGTGCACCCGCCACAGCGGCTCGCCCCGCGCGACGCGCTCCAGGGCCTCCAGCCCCAGCGCGTACTCGCGCAGCGCCAGCATGCGCTTCCGGTTCAGCCCGCGCTTGCGCAGCCGCTCGAGGTTCGACGGCAGCGTGTAGTCCGGCCCGTAGATGATCCGCAGGTACTCGCGCCCGCGGACCTTCACGCCCGGCTGGACCAGCCCGCGCGCGCCGCGGGTGAGGTTCGCCGACGGCTTGACCACCATGCCCTCGCCGCCCGCGGCCGTCAGCTCCTCCCACCACGCGACCCCCTGGGCCACCGACTCGGCGTCCAGCAGGTCCACCGAGAGCGTCCGGGTGCGCTGGAAGCGCGGCCCGGTGAGACCTTCCAACGCCGAGAGATGCCACGAGTGCGGCCGGTCGTGGTAGGCCGCCCCTTCCGACGCCAGCAGCTGGAACGGCGCCAGCCGCACCCCCTCCAGCCCCGACGTCGGCCAGCAGTACCGCCGGTAGGCGTCCCGGTAGAAATCCACTGTGGACGAACGTGTTGCCGTGCGCTGCAACAGGTCCGAGACGTCGATGCCGCGCGCGGACGCCGTCGTCAGAGCCGAGACCGCCGCCGGCAGCACCGCCTGGGCCGCCGCGCCGACCGACGCGTACTGGTCCGCGATCAGGCCGCCCGCCTTCGCGCTCCACGGCAGCAGTTCGGCGTCGAGCAGCAGCCAGTCCGACTTCAGCTCGTCGAACAACCCGGCGGCCGCCGACCGCACGTCGTCGAGCAGCGCAGCGTTCTGCTCTGCCGAGAAGAAGGGCCGCCCGGTCCGTGTGTACACGGCGCCGCCGCCTTCGATGCCGAACCGCCGGGCACCGGAGCCGTTCCGGCACACCAGCACCACGGCCCGCGAGCCCATGTGCTTCTCCTCGCACAGCACCGACTCCACGCCCGCCGCGCGGTACTCGTTGAACGCCTCCTCCGGGTGCTCCAGGTAGTCCTCGCGCGACGACGTCGAGCACGGCGCCATCGTCGGCGGCAGGTAGGCGAGCCACCGCGGGTCGACCGCGAACCGGCTCATCACCTCCAGCGCTGCCGCCGACTGCTCCGCCGAGACGCCGACCCGGCCGTGGTGCGCGGTCTGCACGATCCGCTTGCCGGTGACGTCGGCCAGCTCGAGCACCGCCGGCTCACGCCCGCCCAGCGGCCGTGAAGCGTCGAGCGGGCGCGACGGCTCGTACCAGACCTGGTGCGCCTTCACCGAGACGACTTCGCGCTCCGGGTAGCGCAGCGCGGTCAGCTTCCCGCCGAAGACGGCCCCGGTGTCGAGGCACATCGTGTTGTTGACCCACTCCGGCTCCAGCGTCGGCGTGTGCCCGTAGAGGACCATCGCCGACCCGCGGTAGTCCCGCGCCCACGGCAGCCGCACCGGCAGGCCGTACTCGTCGGTCTCGCCGGTCGTGTCGCCGTAGAGCGCCATGCTCCGCACCCGCCCGGACGCGCGCCCGTGGTAGCGCTCGGGCAACCCGGCGTGCGCGACGACGAGGTCGCCGCCGTCGAGGACGTAGTGCGCGATCAGCCCGTCGCAGAACTCGTGCGCGCGCCGGCGGAACTCCTCCGTCTCGGCTTCGAGCTGCTCCAGCGACTCCGCGAGCCCGTGGGCGACGTTGACCTTCCGCCCGTGCAGCGCGCGCACCAGCTTCTGCTCGTGGTTGCCGCAGACGACCAGCGCGTCGCTGGACGACGCCATCCCCATCACGCGCCGCAGCACGCCCGGGGTGTCCGGGCCGCGGTCGACGAGGTCGCCGACGAACACCGCGGTCCGCCCGGCCGGGTGGACGCCGTCGACGTACCCCAGCTCGGCCAGCAGCTCCTCGAGCTCGGCCGCGCAGCCGTGGACGTCGCCGATCACGTCGAACGGCCCGGTCAGGTCGCGCTTGTCGTTGCGCAGCGGCTCGACGGCGATCTCCGCCTCGGCCACCTCGGCCTCGGACCGCAGCACGTGCACGCGCCGGAAGCCCTCGCGCTCCAGCGACTTCAGCGACCGCTGGAGCTCGCCACGCTGGCGCCGGACGACGTGGTCGCCGAAGTCGCGCTCGGGGCGCGAAGCGTTGCGCGCCACGCAGACGCCGAGCGGCAGGTCGAGCACGATCGCCGTCGGCAGCACATCGTGCTCCTTCGCGAGCTTCACCAGGCTCGCCCGCGAGGCGCGCTGGACGTTCGTGGCGTCGATGACGGTCATCCGCCCGGCCGCGAGCCGTTTCGCCGCGACGTAGTGCAGCGCGTCGAACGCCTCCGCCGACGCCGACTGGTCGTTTTCGTCGTCGGCGACGAGCCCGCGGAAGAAGTCGCTGGAGAGCACCTGCGTCGGCGCGAAGTGCGTGCGCGCGAACGTCGACTTCCCGGAGCCGGAAGCGCCGACGAGCACGACGAGGGACATGTCTGGTACGCGGTACTCTACAGCCATGACCCATTCTCCCGCTACCGGCCTCGTGATCGCACGCGATTTGGTGCGCGTATCCCACACGGACCGGGAGAAGTCGCCGGACGACCAGCACGCCGACCACGCCCGCTCCGCCGAACGGATGGGCTGGGAGCTGCAGGGGCCGAGCTATCGCGATCTCGGCAGCGCGTCGCGGTTCGCGACGAAGGACCGCGAGGACTTCGAACGGCTGGTTGCCGACCTCGAGGCGGGCACCTTCGGCGCGTCGATCCTGATGATGTGGGAGAACTCGCGCGGGTCCCGCAAGGAATCGGAGTGGCTTCGCCTGATCGAGCTGGCCGAAGCGCGCGGCGTGCGGTTCTGGATCGACGTCCGCGGGCGGCTGATGGACCCGGCGGACCCGCACGACCGGCGGGACCTGGTGCATGCGGCGGCCGACGCAGCTTTCGAGGCTGGGCTGCTCAGTGTCCGCACGCGACGCGGGACCGCGGGGGCAGCGCGGGCCGGCCTGCCGCACGGCCGCGTGCTCACGGGATATCAGCGCGTCTACAACGAACACACCAGGAAGTTCGAGGCCCAGATACCGCACCCGGAGGAAGGCCCGCTGATCACCGAGCTGTTCGACCGGGTGGACCGCGGCCACACGCAGCGCTCGATCGCGATGGACTGGGAGCGGCGCGGCATCACAGACCGGCGCGGCAAGCCCTACCCTCCCGACGCGCTCAAGACGCTGCTGACGAACGAGGCGTACATCGGCGTGCGGATCCACGACCCGGGCCGGAAGCCGGGCAGCCGACGGTTGTCCCCGCTGGCCGAGCGGGCGCCGGGCGCCTGGCCGGCGCTGGTCGACCCCGCGGTGTTCTGGCGCGTCCAGAAGCGGTTGCGGGACAACGCCGCGCTCACCGCGCGGCCCGGCGGTACAAAGCACCTACTTTCCGGGCTCGGCGTGTGCCACGTCTGCGGGTCGTTGATCCGGCGGCGGGCGGGGCGCCGGTACCCGTCCCGGCCTGGGTACGCCGCGCCCGTGACCTACGCGTGCTCGGCGGCTGGTGGCTGCGCCCGGGTGCCGCTGGCCGAGCTCGACCAGCTGGTGACCGCGGTCGCTCTGGCCTACCTCGCGGACGAGCGGAACTACGACGCCTTCCGGCAGGCGCAGGAAGGTCACGCGGCCGAGCTCGAGCAGATCGCCGCCGAGCTGGCCGAGATCGCCCGGGACCTTGAGGAGCTGCTGACTGAGCGGGACGCCGGTCGGATCAAGCCTGCGAGCGCCGCTCGCGGTGAAGCGGCGTTCGAGCAGCGGGCCGAGAAGTTGCGGGCGCGTGAGGCTGAGCTGCTGCGTCCGGCCGAGCTGGCGGGACTGATCGAGCCGGGCCCGGACGTTGCGGCGCGCTGGAAGGCGGCCACGTTCGACACTCACCGGGCGACGTTGCGTGTGCTGCTGCGCACCGAGCACCTGGGACAGCTGCGCATCCTGCCGATCGGCCGCGGCAACGGGAAGGCGCCCGTGCGGGACCGCATCCACCTTTGCCGCGGGGAGGAGTGCCGGACCGGGCCGTGCGCGGCGTGATTGACTCGTGATCTTCGGCGTTGCCGCGAAAAGATCCGCAGCTCAGCCGCTTCACACTTTGCACACTCTTGTTGCGCGGTAACAGGTACCGCCCACTTTGCGTCATTGCAAGACGCTGAAGCTCGTGTAACTTCATTCTTGTCCCCGGGGATCGCGGGGAAGCGAACGTGGCACGTCGCGCGGTGAGAGCCCCACCGCACCAGTACCTCGACCTAACTGAATGCACCTGGCAGCAGACTCGCCGGGACGCCGCCGCTCCAACGGAACGCCCTGACGTGCTGGGTGGGTTCCGGGGAGACGGGATCGAAGCCCTACAGCAGGGCTTCGTCTCGTCCTCCGTTGGAGCGAATGCCGTGCCCATCTTAGACGTCTTGCCCGCCGACCTGGTTACGGTCGCCGAGGCCGCTACCGTTCTCGGTCTCTCCGAGCGCACCATCCGGGCAGCCATTGCCGATGGCACGCTGCCCGCCGTCCGGATCGGGCGGAAGCTGATCAAGGTCTCGGTCGCCGACCTTGCCGCGTTCGTGCGCCCCGTGGCCGCTGCCGAGGTCGAACTATCTGAAGAGGACCGCGCCGCGGTGGCGGCCATCGTCGCGGCGGCCGGCCCGCTTTCGCCTGAGGCTCGCGCCGAGCTGCGCCGCCTGCTCCCGCCGGCCCTCGAGTCGCGTGTGGACGGTGTCGCATGCTGACCGCCCCTGTAGCGGCCGAGCTGACCGGCAAGATCGCCAACTCGGCGAACCGCTACCGCCACGTCCCGCAGTACCGGACGTCCGAGACCTACCTGGTGCGCTACCGCACCCCGCCGTCGTCCGACCTGGGCACCTACCTGGTGCGCGCCAGCGACGCCACGGTGCACGGCCCGTTCGGCTCGCTGGACGCGGCTGAGACCTGGGTGGGCCAGAACGGCGGCGGCTACGTCGACTGGGGCAGCTCGGCCAACATGATCCCCGATCACGGGACGCCGGGGCAGATCTCGCTGCTGCACTTCTCGGTGGGATCCGGCCTGGGCTGGAGCGACTGGCGCAACTGTGAAGAGCACCCGCGTGCGTTCATCGGGTGCGGGCACGGGGGTGCCGCATGAGCACGCCGAACCATCCCGCCGGCGTGCTGTCCGGCTTCCCGGACATGGAAGAACCCGGCGCCTCTCCAGTACGCCGGGCCCTGACCCTCATTCCCGCGAAGGAAATCACCATGAGTGTAACGCCGCCGGCCGTCTGGGACCAGCTGCGTCAAGTCAAGAGCAGCCCCTTCCTGCCGCCGTATCCGCACGCTTGGTGCCACCTCCGCCGGAAGGCTGTGAACACCCCGGAACCGCGCGTGACGTGGCCGATCCAGATTGACCTCAACTCGCGCTCGGTCGGCATCGATCTGATCTTCGTCATGCAGGACGATCCGGACCTGTTCGCGCTGATCGACTGGCAATTCCTGGACGACGCGCTCACCCCGCTGCGGTCGGGTAAGACGCCGATGCCGGGCACGCGCCGGAAAGAGCGCTACGTGCCCTACGAGTACGCCGCGGATGCGTACGCGCGTCAGGCCCGATACGGGTCGTGGGTCGGCTGGTCCTACCGGATCATCGAGGTCGGTGATCCGGTAGCGGACGTGGCCGAGGCCGTGGTGGGTGTGCTGGTCGAGATGATCCGGCGCGCCGAGCTGCTGGCGCGGGCCGGTGTGACGCCCGAGCTGCTGGCGCGGGCACGAGTGGCTCACCACGCAGCGGTGAACCGATGACGCCGGAGCAGATCTACCGCGCGCAGCTGTTCGAGCATGCCTGGACCTACGTCTCGCGCGGCTGGTCCGTCGCTCCGCTCAGGCAGGTCGACTACTACTGGTCGGAGACCAAGGATCGGGAAACGGGAATGGTGCGGCCGAAGCTCGCGAAGCGCATCATCCCCCTGATCCGGTGGAAGAACGACAAGCCCCTGGACACGCTGGAAGAGGTCCAGCGCTGGTTCGGTACTGGCGGTCCGGACGTCGTGTTCGGTCTCGCACTGATCACCGGCCCGTCAGGGCTGCTGATGTACGACGAGGACAGCTACAAAGAAGCGTTCGGCGCGGCGGCCGAGATCCCTGCGGGGGCGTGGATCGAAGCCGGGGGCGGCCGGGGTGGTAGGCACATCTACCTGTCCAATCCGGACGGACTGCGCAACACCGCGGGCAAGGTGGCGGGCGGCGTGGACACCCGGGGCGTCGGCGGACTGAGCGTTGCCGCACCTACGTGGACGTTCTTCCCGGATGGCTCGGCGACGCAGTGGCGGACCACGTGGCCGATCGCGCAGTTGCCACACCCCTCGCAGCTGCCGCCCCCGCCGACCGCCGTCACCGAGGCGTCCAAGAGCACTCCCACCCACGCGCGGACCGGGGCGAACACCGCGGTCCGCGCGCAGTACACCAGCACGCCGGGGACACCCATGATCGTCGACCGCAGGCGCGCGGCCGAGCTGGTGACCCAGGCGCACGCCGAGTGGCTGGACGTGGCGCAGGGCAGTGGGCTGCACACCGCCACCCTCAGCTTCCTGGGCGTACTGCTGCGCTACCTCTTCGCCACCGGCGTGACGGATGACGACATCCGGGACGAGGTGGTGGTGTGGCTGGAACAGCACGACGACTGGGCCGGCTCGATCGAGGGCTGGGACAGCCTGCCCAGCCTGCTGGAGTGGTCGCTGGAGGCCGCCCAGGCCGAGCCGTGGCAGCTGGACGACGACTGGAAAGAGACGTTCCGCCGCCGGGACGCCGCGCGGGCGGTGGTCGCGGCCTCGCCGGAGACGCTGAGCGCCGTTCTGGCGCAGTGCACGCGCCTCGGCCACCCGACGCACCGGATTCAGCTGAAGGGGCGGCTGGCGCAGCTGGAGCGGATTTCGGAGGCGTTCCGGCGCGACGGCTGGGACACCGAGGCGCGGGCGGCGTGGGCTTCGGCACTGGCCGGGGACATCGCTGGTGAGTTCGCGCTGGACGCGCTCACGATCGCCTGGCACCGCCTGGCGCTGGGCACCGAGGACGAGGGGCGCCGCGCGGTGCTCGCGCAGCTCGGCGCCGTCATCACGCACTACACGAAAGACGAGGTGCCGGCGTGACCGAGCAGCCGAGCGACAACGTGGTGGACATCGAGGCGGCGCGCCGCGCAGCCGAGCAGTCCAAGGCCACCCACGCCGCGGAGTCCAGGGAAGCCAAGGAGGCCAGGCGCGCGGCGGAGCGGGAAGCCGCTCGCGAAGCCGTAGCGGGGATCGGGGCCGAGTACGCGGGATGGCTCGACGGTCAGCGTGCTGGGCTGCCGGAGGATCTGCGGCAGGTGCCGGGTTGGAGCTACCGGTTCGCTCGCGCGTACGGCGCGCCGTGGATCGACGTCACCAGCGCGTCGGCCACAGAGGACGGCGTGCGGCAGTTCTTTGCGACGTCGTCCCCACACCCGAGCGGGATCAACGGGGACTTGTTCGTGTTCGGTGGCCGGCTCGTCGCCTACCAGCCCACCGGCGGCCACCTGTCCAGCGAGCGCGTGCTGACGCAGGTGACGCCCGGCCTCGCCGCGCGGCTGCTGCTGGAGCGGGCGGTGACGGTGAAGCTCGCCGAGCTGTCCGAGGAAGCGTTGTTCGACCCGGCGATCGTGGCGCAGGTGGTCAGCGATCCGGACTTCGTCCGCTGGAACTCGCCGACCGGTGAGCCCGGCACGACGTATTGGAAGCGTGCCGTGCCGTCGCCGGCGATGGTGCAGCCCTACCTCGAGAGCCCCGCGTTGCCGGGCGTGCGGACGCTACGGGAGCTCGTGCGCCGTCCCGCGGTGGATTGGGCGGGCCGGGACGTCGCGGTGAACGGCTACGACCCGGCGTCCGGGCTGCTCGTCGACGTTCCGGCCGACGAGGTGGCGCTGCACCCCGCGCTGACCGATGCGCCGGTTCCGGCCGCGCAGGTGCAGGACGCCGCCTGCAGGCTCTGGGGGCTGTTCGAGTCGTTCACATGGAAGGGCCAGGCCGACTACGCGAACTGGCTGGCCGCGGCCGTGACTGCCGTCGGGCGGCGGGCATTCGCGCAGAACCCGGGGCGCTTCCTGCCGGTGCCGGGGCTGCTGATCACCGCGGGCGCGCCCGACAGCGGCAAGTCGACACTGACCGACGTGATCGCCCGGCTCTACGGCGCGGCGGAGGTGCGCTACACCGGGGACGATGACGAGTTCCGGAAGGCGATCCTCGGTGCGGTGGCGACGCACCCGGACGCCAAGGTGGTCACGCTGAACAACGTCCCCAACGGGACACGCTTGCGCGGCGCGCCGCTCGACGCGCTGATCACGGACCCGGTGATCTCGGGGCGAGAGCTGGGCAAGACGCGCTCGCTGTCGTTCGCGAACACGGCGCAGGTGGTGGCGAACGGTAACCGGCTCTCGCTCGGCGACGACTCGGTTACCCGGTTCATCGTCACCGAGCTGGACCCGCCGACGACGGCGCAGAAGGCGGCCCCGCGAGCCGTGGCGGACATGCCGAGCGCCGTACAGCTGCCGGAATTTCAGGCGGGTGTGTTGGCCCTGCTGCGGACGATGGTGATCGGGTGGACGCAGGCAGGCCGGCCGGAGGGCGACGCGAAGGCGATCCGCGGCACGTTCGCGGAGTGGGCGCGCAAGGTGGCGGGGCTGCTGGATCTCGCGGGCGTCCCGGGATTTCTCGACAACCTGGACGTGATGCGCGACCGGGACACGGACCCGGACGCCGAGTTCGTCTCGGCTCTGTGGCGTGTCTTCGGCGCCGACGATTTCACCGCAAAGGACGTCCTCGCGAGGTGTCGGGAGGGGGAGGGGGCGGCCGCCGGGCTGGCGATGGGCGGCCGCGATCCGGCCCGTACGGAGGCGCTGGCCGACCTTGCGGACACGGTGCCGAAGCCGCGGTACGGCGGTCTCCTGAACGCGCAGAGCGTGGGCATAGCCCTGCGGCGGGTGCTGGACAAACCGGCGCGGGTGGGCGAGAGGCGCGAGGTCCTGCTGGGCGCCGCGACGTCCGCGCGGAATCAGAAGGTGTGGAGGCTGAGCGCACGCGACGTGTGATCTAGCCACGCTTCAGAGCCCGCCACCCACGCTCAGGGTGGCGGGCTCTCTGGTGTGCAGGGACTTAGCAGGGACTTAGCAGGGACTTGCAAGATCACGAAAAACGCTCTGACCAGCGGTTTGCAGGGAGTCAGGGAGTTACGGGAGTTAAACCGAACTACGCGCGTACGTACGCGCGCCGCATGCACGCGCTCGCGCACACACGAAGTGGCGGCGGCCCTTAACTCCCGTAACTCCCTGACTCCCTGATGATCTTGCGAACATGCAGGTCAACCGCCTGGACGCACCGCGGGACTTACCTCTGAACCGTGCTGCAAGTCCCGCGCAAGTCCCTGCTTCCGCGACCGAACCCGCCGGTGCGCACTACTTATCCACAGAGTTATGCACAGCTCGACCGGCCGGCACGAGCCGCGGAACGACAGCCACTGACATTGGCTGGCTGACGGGACCAGCTATCGACGAACGCGGGTTACTATTGGGACGATCGTTCAGGTTGTCTCGGTAGGGGAGCCGCCATGTCCGTCATCGTTGATCTTCTGGACCACGTGATCGCCAAGCAGGCCGTGACCCGGCACCCGGGCGCGATCGGCACGAAGTCCGGGTTCAGCAGCGTCCCGCCGATCGATCTCGACGCGCTCGAGCTGCGGGACGAGTACCTGGCGTCGTTCGGTTCGCGGTATGTGGAGCTGGAGGAAATGGTGATGGCGCGGATCGAACGGCCGGCGCGCGTACCGCTCGGGCTGTGCGCCTGCGGCGCGCCGGTTTCGTGCGAGTTCGACCGCGTGGCCGCGGAGTGCCCCGCCTGTGGGGACTGGTTGCGCCGAGAGGACGCCGTACATGCCGCCCGGGACTACGTGACCTCTACCTGGCTTACGGCCGCTGAGATCGAGCAGGAGACGCGCGGGTGGGGCACGCCGGTGACCGCGGGGCGGGTGCGGAATTGGCGCTACCGTGGCCAGGTCAGCGCCGACGAACGCGGCCGCTACCGACTCGCCGATGTCCTCGCGCTGCTCGATCGGCAGGCGGCTCTCGAGGTCGCGTGAGCCGACCAGATTGACAGGCACCTGTCGAAACGCGTAGCGTCACAAACCGAGGCGGAGCTATGCCCCGCCGTACGAAGCCCTCGCCGCCCAGTTCGGGTGCGGTGGGGGCTTCGGTCATTCTCCCGGCCCCGCCGACACGCACGGACTCCCCATCGCGGCGTGAGGTTCCGGGATCCCTCTCCGGTTGAGCGCACGGCACGCCCTACCTCGTGCCGTGCGCTCCCGGACCTCGTCAGGAGGTGACGCGATGCCGAACGCAGGCCGGAACCACCAGCGCAAAGGCCGCGTCGCCGACAAGGCGCAGCGCCAGGTGCGCGCCTTCGAGCTCAGCCTGGCCGGGAACAGCCTGCGCGAGATCGCGGCGATCATGTCCGGCGAAGGCGCGCGAATCAGCCATGAGGGCGTTCGTAGCCTGATCGAGCTGGAAGCCGCCGAGCGCGTCAGCCCGGTGGCCGAGCAGTACCGCACCCTGCTGATCGAGCGCCTGAACGCGCTGCGGCTCAAGGTCGGCGAGCTGCTCGAGGTGAATCCCGCACCGGTGACCGCAGGCAAGGACGGCGGCGTGGTGCGCGACCCCGAGCACGACAACGAGATCGTGCGGGACTACGGCCTGCAGCTGTCGACGGCCGACCGGTTGCTGAAGATCGACGCCCAGCTGGCGAAGCTCACCGGCGCCGAGGCCCCGACGGAATCCATCGTCAACGCGAACGTGACCGCGCGGCCAGCCGAGCTCGACGGCCTCATCGCGGAGGCGCGGGCCCAGCAGCAGGCCGCCGAGCAGGAGCTGATGGGGGAGGCGGGCGCGTGAAGATCTTCTATTGGCTGGGCGACTACGCCGGCTGCGGCTACTACCGCTGCCTGCTGCCCGGCGCCGAGCTCGCCAAGCGCGGTCACGACGTGATGGCCGACGGCCGCGTGGTTCCCGACGACGCACGCCGAGGCGAGTGCGACGTGATCGTGGGGCAGCGGATCTGCCTTGAGGGCGCGTCGGCCACCTGGCAGAAACTCGCCCGCGCCGGCCACACGAAGCTCGTGTTCGAGACCGACGACCTGCTGACCGATGTGGACCCGAGCAACCGGCACGCCGCGCAGTTCTACGACGCCGAGACGGTGCGTCGCTACCGCGAGAACATGGCCGTGGCCGACGTGATCACGGTGACCACGGACCGGCTGGCCGAGCAGGCGCGCGAGATCAACCCCACCGCGGCGATCCACGTGCTGCCCAACCAGGTGCCGGGCTGGCTGCTCGAGCACGAGCACCCGGTGGTGAACGACCTGGTGACCGTCGGATGGCGTGGTGGCCTGTCGCACAACCGCGACTTTGGCGAGCTCGCCAAGCCGCTGCGGCAGTTCCTCCAGCACCCGCGCAACCGCAACCGTGTCGAGCTGCACTGCATGGGCGCGAACTACACAGCCCGCGTGGCCGGCAACCACGGCCGCACCCGGTGGACCGGATGGCACCAGGCCGTCGGCGACTTCCTGCGGGCGGTGGACTTCGATGTGGCGGTGATCCCGCTGCGGCCGTCGCCGTTCAACGACGCGAAGTCGGATCTGGCGCTCGTGGAGATGTCCGCGCTCGGCATCCCGGCCATCGTGTCCGCTGCCGGTCCGTACGGACGCTCAGCGGCGGGCGGGGCGCCGTGCCAGCTGGCGGCCACCGCGAAGGACTGGACGGCCGCGCTCGCGGATCTCGCCGCCGACACCGAGGCGCGCGTGCAGCTGGGTAAGCAGGCCCGGGAGTGGGCGTCCGGCCGGACGATCGAGGCGAACGTGCACCGCTGGGAAGCCGCCTACACAGCATGAGCACGACGGAGCCCTTTGCCGGCCAGTCGGACGGCACGCCGCCGAGCAGCCCGCGCGGCCCGGCGGACGAGCCATGCCCGACGTGCGATTGGCACGTGTCCGGCTGTGATTGGTGCTGCGGCAAGGAGGAAGCAACGATGATCACGAAGTTCAGCGACCTCACCGAGGCGGAGCGGGGCGTGCTCGTCGGCGCTGCGCGCGAAGAGGCCGCCGATCAGGTCGGCGCTAGGCGAGCACGCTGGCACGAGATCGCCGACGCCATCGAGCACGCCGGCAAGCAGCCGCACAGCGTGAAGCCGGGCGCCGGCTGGCAGCCGCTGCCGCAGCCGGACGCCGGCACCGGTGGGCCGTGCTGACGTTCGTCGTTACTCGGTGACGAGCTTTGCGGACCGCCAGATACTCGGCGCGTAGATCGCGACGATGTCCTGGTCACCGGCGCTGTCCGGCGCAGAGCGCAGGTAGAGGTGCCCTCCGTCTGATGCGCCAACGTAGTACTCGACCGCGTTTTCGTGAGTTTCGCGGTGGTTGCTGCTTGTGTGCACCTCGATGGCCATGACCACCCTTTCTCGATCAGTGCCCGTAGGTCGGCCGCAAGGCGGCCGCTGTTACAGCCGGCCACCCGAACCCGGGGCTGCTCGACGGAGCCGGGCAGAGCCCTCGGCCCAGGCCCGCGCACGGGCAGGACGCGGAGGGCACCCGGGATGTTCGACCTCACCGCGTTCCTGGCCGGGCTGGACGAGCGGCTGCTGGCCGATCCCGAGGGCCGGCGGATCCTGACGCGACTGGACCCGCTGCTGTTCGCTCTGGTCTATCTGCCCCACCACCTGCGGGGCACCGAGACCGGCGACAAGATCTCGTTCAGCGAGGCGCACCTGGATTGGTGCGAGCTGGCGAAGCGCTACGTCCGGCCGATCGCGTCGTGTGAGCCCGGTTCGTTGCGGGACGCCATCGTGGCGCCCCGCGGTTGTGGCAAGAGCACCTGGTGGTTCACGGTCATCCCGCTGTGGCTGGCCGCGCACGGGCACCGGATGTTCATCGCGGCGTTCGCCAACTCGGCGACGCAGGCGACAGACCACCTGGGCACGTTCAAGCGCGAGACCGAGCAGAACGCCTTGCTGCAATTGGACTTCGCGAATCTGTGCGCACCGGCGCGCCGGGCCAAGGGCACAACGATCGCCGACTCGCAGTCGATGTACATGGCGCGCAGCGGTTTCGTATTCGCCGCGCGCGGCATCGACTCGCAGGTGCTCGGGCTGAAGGTCGGCACCCGGCGGCCGGATCACCTGATCCTCGACGACATCGAGGGCACCGAGGGCAAGTACTCACCGGCGCAGAAGGCCAGCCGGTTGGCGACGATGACCGGCGGCATCCTGCCGATGAACAACCGCGCGTCGGTCACGCTGGCCGGCACGGTGGCGATGCCGGGCGCGATCGTGGACGACATCACGGCGAAGGCTCGCGGCGAGCAGTACCCATCGTGGGTCGATGACGAGCGGTTCGTGCCGCGGTACTGGGACGTGATCCGGACCGGTCCGGACGGCGCAGAGCGCAGCCTGTGGCCGGAGCGCTGGGCGATGGAGTGGATCAACACTGTCCGGCACACGCGCAGCTTTCAGAGCCAGTACCGCAACGACCCGATGGCCGCGGACTCGGCGTTCTGGTCCGGCGAGGACTTCGCCTACCGCGCCGATGTGGCGATCACGCACCAGTTGCTGTCCATCGACCCCGCGGTGACGACGCGGGCCAAGAGCGACTTCACTGCGCTCGCGGTGATCGGCGCGTCGGCGCCGGGCCCGGAGCGCGTGTGCGTGGTGCGCGAGGCGTGGCAGGTCAAGATCCCGCCTGGCGAGCGGCTGCGCGCCCGCGTCCTGCAGATCCTCGAGGCGTTCCCGGAGATCGCCGGCGTGGTGGTGGAAACGAACCAGGGCGGGGACGCCTGGCTGGCGATCCTGCACGACCTGCCCGTGCCGGTGCGCACCGTGACGCAGAGCCGCCCGAAGGAAGTCCGAGCCGGCTCGCTGCTGGCGAAGTACCAGCGAGGCCGCGTCCTTCACGAGAAGCGGCTGCACCAGGCCGAGGCGCAAATGATCCGGTTCCCGCTGGCCGAGCACGACGACCTCGTGGACGCGATCGGCACCGGCGTCGAGGTGTTCCTGAAGTCCGACGCCCCGCCGCAGCGGGCTACCGCACGAGAGGGGGCCGCGTGATGACCGACCTCGACGACGCCCTGGCCGCGATGAACGGCGCCGATGACGCGTATTGCAAGGCGAAGGCGTACAGCGACGGCCCCGTGGACGAGGTGTTCACCTCTCGCCGCGTGCGCGCGCTGCTGCGGGACGCCGGGGTGTCGTTTCAGACGCTGCTCGGTGACGTCGTCATCGACGCCGTGGCGAACAAGCTCAAGGTCACCGCGATCACCAGCGACACCGACGAGCGCACGGCGCTGATCGCCTCGGTGGACGCCGACAACCTCATGGGCCGTGTCCGGCCCGCAGTGATGCGGCGTGCGCTGCAGCTCGGTGACAGTTACCTGACCGCGTGGCCGAAGCTCGACACCGAGGGCGCGCCGGTGCCGGGCAAGGTCCGGGTGTCGGTGCACGGCCCGCGGGAAATGCGGGTGATCTACGACGAGGACGAGCCCGAGACGCCGCGGCTGGCGATCCAGAAGTGGCTAGTGAAGACGCCGCTCGGGGCGAAGCGTGTCCGGGTGGACCTGCTCTACGGCGACCGCATCGAGCACTTCATCGCGAAGGGGCAGCGTTCCAGCAAGGCGGGCGACTTCCAGCCATACGCCGAGGACGGGCGCGATGCCGTCGAGAAGAACCCGTACGGGTTCCCGGTGTTCCACTTCCACGGCACCGGGCTGCCGGGCGAGTACGGCACGCCGGAACACAGGTGCTTCTACGGCACGCAGAACAAGCTGCTGAAGCTGGAAATCAGCGACATGGCCGGCGTGGACTTCAACACGCTGCCGCAGCGCGTGGCCCTGCGCAAGCTGGGTATGAAGGCGATGACGCCGGACGAGCTCGACGAAGACGACTTCGCGGTGTCGGCAGACGGCAAGCGCACGATCTCGTCCACAGGCGACGACCGGAAGTCGAAGCTGTCCAGCGAGCCCGGCTCGCTCTGGGACCTCGAAGGCTACGACGATGTCAAGCAGCTGGAGCCGACCACCGCGGCCGTGTTCCTGGACCGGCGGGCAGCGTACCTGCGCGAGGGCTCCGTGGCGGCGTCGACTCCGCTGCACATGTTCGACCGCACCGGGCAGATCCCGTCGGGTGAGTCGCTGAAGACGGCGAATGAGCCGTTGGACGACAAGTCCGGCGACCGGCGCGACGCGTTCGACCCGACGTGGCGGGGCTTCTACGGCTTCATCCTGAAGATCCTCGGTCACGAGGGTGCGCCGGTCACGATCAGCTGGGCGCCGATCGAGTCCACCGACGAGTCCACAAAGCTCGGCCACGCCAAGCAGAAGCAGGACGTGGGCGTGCCGGTGGGCGTATCGCTGACGGAGATCGGCTACGACACCAAGGACGTCGAGAAGTGGCTGGACGACGGCGACGGCGGGCTGCCACAACGGGTGGCCCTGCTCAACCAGCTCGGGGACGCGCTCGGCAACTTCGCATCGGCGGTGGCGGCCGGGCTGACGGATCAGGCGACGGTGCAGCGGGTGGTGACGAAGCTGATCGGCGACGTGACGGGCCCGGACGATGGCACCGCGTGACCCGCTCGCCCTGATCGCCGAACACGACGCGCAGGCGCTCGAGCTCGAGCAGGCGGCCATCACCGCGGCCGCCGGCCCGCTGCGCCAGGCGGCGCGTCAGGTGTTCGCGTGGGCGGTGTCCTCGTGGGCGCGGCTGTTCGGCAAGCCGCGGGCGCAGGCGTCCGGGAGCCGATTTACCGCGCTCACGGCGAAGCTGGCCACGCGCATCGCGGGCATCCCGGTCGACGCCGGCCCGGCGCTGACCGACTACGCGACCCGCGCGCGGCGTCTCGGTGCTGAGCAGGCTCACCGCGAGGCGGGCGCGCGGCCGCGTCCGATCTCGCTCGAGCTCGAGCCCGCCACCGTGACGGCGATCGAGCAGGCGGTGAAAGCAGCCCGCGCGAAGCTGGCCGAGGCGGCGACGCTGGTCCGGACCGTGGAGTCCGGCACGCTCGCCGACGTCCAGCGGCGCATCGCGGCGATGAGCCAGGCGGCGGCGATCATCGAAGCCGCTGCCCGAGACACCGCGAACGGCGAGCTGAACGCGGCCATGAGCGTCGTGGCGCAGCGGCTGGACGCCCGGCTGGTGTGGGTGGCGGAGCGGGACGCCTGCGTGTCCTGCCTGGCGCAGTCCGGTCGGCTGATCGTGCCGGGTGGTCACTTCGACTGGCGGCACACCTTCGGCGCCAAGGCGTACCAGCCGAAGGCGTACAACGCCGCCGGGAAGCTGGTGCTCGTCGAGCTGAGCCGCCCACCCCGACACCCTCGGTGCCGTTGCCGGCTGTCGCTGTGGCTCGGTCACGACGAGGCCGCGGCGCTCGCGGTCACGCACGACTGGGCCGAGGCCATCAAGGACGCCCAGGCGAAGGGCGATCACGTCGCGGTGGCCGCCGCTCGGAAGGCGGCCGCGGCTGCTGCGGCATCGGCGGCGTTCGACCTACCTGCAGCGTTGCGGCGCGAGGCCGAGCGCTCGGTGCTCCGCGGCGACGCGCTGCCGACCGAGTCGGAAAACGTCCGGCTGCAGGCGGCTGACCGGTTGCTGGCCCGGATCGGGTCCGGCAAGAACTCTCCCGCGCCCTCGGGGTGGCGGGTTCCCGCGTCGGTCAAGACGCGGGCCGAACGGGCCGTGAAGCGCGGTCAGTTCACCAGGTAGCCCGCTGGCGGGCGCATCGAGGAAGGACGCCGTGATGGCGGAGGAAACCACGACGGAGACCACCACCGAGGAAACCAAGCCCGGTCCGGGCACGGAGACCACGGAGGAGTGGAAGCCGCCGACGAAGGCCGAGTACGAGGCGAAGCTGGCCGAGCTCGCGCGTGTGAACGCTGAGTCTGCGGGCCGCCGCGTCAAGCTCAAGGAACTGGAGCAGAAGAACGAGACCGACGCCGACAAGGCGAAGCGGGAGGCACTGGAGGCCGCGACGGCGCTCTACAAACCGACTGCGATCAAGGCGTCGGCGAAGTCGGCCCTGCTCGAAGCCGATGCCAAGACGGACCGCGTGGCCGCCTTGGCCGGCCTGCTCGATGTTTCGAAACTGGACATCGACGACAAGGGCGGGATCACCGGGCTCGACGCCGAGGTGAAGCGCGTGAAGGCCGAGTACCCCGAGTTCTTCAAGACCGAAGGCGAAGGCGACAAGCCGCGCCCCGGCAAGCTCACCCCCGGTGGCAAGCAGGCCGCCGAGACCACGAAGACCGCGGGCGAGATCATCGCCGCCCGCTATGGCGGCTGACTCAGCTCGCCACCCCTGGCACCAAGAGCAGCCCGTGAGGGCGTCCGGCCGCGTCCGTGACCAGAAAGTCGCGGCCTTTCCCCTCTATCCCAACAGAAACGGAGAGCCGTCATGGCTGTCACTTTCACCGGGGCGGGCTGGATCCCGATCGAGACCAACCCCGACGTCATCCAGAAGGTCGAGCAGTCCTCGGCCGTGCTGCGCTGGGGCAACCACGTCCCGATGTCCAGCAACACGAAGTACACCCCGCGCTCGGGCGGCGTCGTGATCGGCCGGTGGGCGAAGTCCACCAGCGCCCCGGCGGACAGCTCGCCGAACGACTCGGTGCTGCTGAACACCGACAAGTTCGGTGGCAAGGTCGTGGTGGCGGCAGAGGACATGGAGGACTCGCTGGCGTCCATCGTGGACGCCAAGTCGGGCGACGCCGGCACCTCGTTCGGCAAGCTGTTCGACAACGTCACCCTGGGCATCACCGCGGCGAAGGGCACGAGCGGGTGGGGCTTCGACAGCCTGTACTACCTGCTGACCCAGAACGACACGGTGACCGGCTACACCGGCAACGCGAACCTGACACTCGCCGGCACCGGCGGCATCACGTACGACAACCTGTCGGCGTCGCTGGGTCTCTACGAGGTGGGGGACTACTTCGACGAGGCCGAGACGGTGGTGATCGCGCACCCGAGCTTCAAGCAGGTGCTCCGCGGCATCAAGGACGGCCAGGGCGCTCCGATCCTGAACGAGTCGTCCAACGGCACCGCCGGCGGCGGCCAGGGCGGCACGCCGCGGCTGTTCGGCTACGAGCTGCAGTGGTCGATGGGTGCGAAGACGTCCGCGACCGGCTCGGCTACCCCGACTGGCAACCCGTTCATCGTGTTCGGCAACCGGCAGTTCCTGCAGGTCGGTGACCGCACTCAGGGCGAGCTCGCGGTGAACTTCCAGGACACCGAGACCGGCATCGGCGTCGACACGGACGAGAACCTGCTGTACTTCCGTGCTCGCAAGGCGTTCGCGGTGGGTGCGCCGGGCGCGTTCTCGATGCTGGTCAAGAACTGACCGAGCCCGTGACGGGGCCGCGCGGCGAGCTGCTGCGCGGCCCCTGCCCGGAAGGGAGGCGCCATGCCGGACACCTGGGCGAGCGCGGCCGACGTGCTCACCTACACGGGCGAGACGGTCACCGACGACGCGATGCCGCGGGCGCAGGCCGTGATCGACATCGAGAGCGGCAGGCTCTTCGAGGACGCCGAGCGGATCGGGTCCCGAGACCGGTACTGGCTCAAGCTCGCGACCGCCTACCAGGCGGCGTGGCAGAAAGACCAGCCGGACGAGTTCGTGCGGCTGGACGTCAAGGGCACCGGGTCCGGTCAGGGCTCGCAGGAGGGCAACGACAGCTGGCTCACGCTGGGCCCGCACGCAGCGCAGGCGCTGCGGCGGGTGTCGTGGCTCGGTTCCGGCTCGCTGCACGTCCGCGCACCGGGGGAGACCCCGCGTCTGCGTGAGCCAATGGGCGAGGACGGCGACCCGGGTGTCTGGCGGCCGGTCTGATGTGGGCGCTCGCGACGTGCCGGGGGTCGATCTACCGCGGCACCACGCCGTCGGACTTCGGCGACCCGGTACCGAACAACCTCACCCCGGCAGCCACCGGCGTGCTGCTCGCGGTCGACGAACGGGACTCCCGAACCTGGGACCCGGCCACGCAGACCCCGCGCGTGGTGCGCGTGGTCACCGGCACCGTGCCCTGCACCACGGACATCCGCACCGGCGACCGGATCCGCGACGACCGGAACAACGTGCTGTACCTCGTGCAGAACGTGACCCGGCCCCGCGCCCCGGGCCGGGTGCCGGATGTCCGGCTGGAGCTCAAGCGGATCGGCGAGGACGGGGGGTGAGCCGTGGCGGATTACCGCGAGACCGCAGACTGGCGGGAGCAGATCGCCGCCGACGTCCGCGAGTTGTTCGGCCGCCTTGTCGGCGACGTCCTCGAGGACGCGAAGCGGCTCGTCCCGGTCGACACCGGCCACCTGCGTGAGTCGCTGTCGAGCGAGATCCACGGCGACACCGCGCGGATCGGGTCAGACCTGAACTACGCGCTGTATGTCGAGGAAGGTCACCGCGTGGCCTACCGCGGTGCGGATGGTGAGACGGTGTTCACCGGCGAGGTAGTGCCGCCGCAGAGTTTCCTTCGTGCGGCGCTCTACCGCAGGCGGGGTGCGTGATGACGTCGCCGTTCATCTACGCCTCGGACGAGGCGGTGACGCTGGCGTGGCTGCGCACGATCGGGTTCGCCGCGGAGATGGTCGGCGAGCAGCTGCCGCGCGACGCGAACAGCTGGGCGGCGGCCGGTTTCCTCACGGTCGCGGTGGCCGGCGGCGACACGGTACCTGAGTATCGGCTGCAATCGCCGGTGATGGACATCCGCGGCTGGGCGACCACGCCCGGCACGGACGCGCCACCGTGGAACAAGGCGCGAAACCTCGTCACCACCGTGCAGGCAGGCACCTACCGGCGGGAGCCGTGGTTCGTGCCGCTGTCCGGCTGCAGTGAGAACGCCGTCGTGAAGACGGCTTACGTCCTCGGCAAGCCGAGGCGGGCGTACGGCGACTTCGGCGACTACGCCGTGTACGCCCTGGACCTGATGCTGCATTGGGTCCCGGTCGACAAGAGCACCCCGTGAGGGGACCGACACCAACCCAGCGGGGCCACCCGGTCCCTGTCCACAGTGGAGTGCCTTATGGCTGACACGAGCGGTCTGGTGCCCGGCAACCTCGTCATGGGTCCGGCCCGGCTGTACATCTACAAGAACGCGTTCGACCCGTCGCTGAGCTACGAGCCCGCGCTGGCCGACGTGAACATCGCCCCGGCGGCGTCCGCCTGGTACGACGTCGGCATCACGCTCGGCGGCACCAGCACGAACATCAAGCCGACCTGGACGCCGCTGACCGGCGATCAGCTGGTCGACAAGCTCGGCGCGCGACTGACCGATCGCGACATCATGGCCACGGTGAACTTCGCCGAGATGACGAAGGCGAACCTGGCCTACGCGTGGAACATGACCACCGGCCCCACCGGCGCGAATTACGCGGTGTCCGACCTCAACGCCGGGCAGACGGCGAACCGGGCGCCCTACCGCACGCTGCTGATCGACGGCCTCGGCCCGGACGTGACCGATGGTTCGCGGTCGCTCAAGCGTCGGGCGATCCTGCGCAAGGCGCTGCCCTCGGGTGACACGGCGCTGAACTGGGAGAAGGCAAACCAGCAGGCGCTCGCGGCGGAGTTCCAGGCTTACTTCGTCTCGGAGTCGATCAGTCCGTTCCGGATCATCGACGAAGTCGCCTGACCCCACCCCCGACGCAGCCCCGTTCCGCGCGCACCTGACGGCGTGCGGAGCGGGGCTGCCCCACTTTCCCCTCGTCCTGTCAGGAGGACCGCATCATGGCCGCATCCGCGCCCCGCAAGACGTCCACCCGTAAGGCTGCGCCCCGCAGGCGTGCAACCACGAAGCCTGCCGATCTCGGGATCGTGCTCGACGACGCCGCCGCACAGGCCGAGGTCGACGAGCTGATCGCCGACCGCGAACCGCTGTTCACGATCGGCGGCACGACCTACACGATCCCGAAACAGGTCCCGCCGTCGTGGTCGATGAAGGCGTACAAGATCGCCACTGAGCAGGGCGAGGCCGAGGCACTGGCGTTCGCCGCGGAGAAGCTGCTCACCGACGAAGCGTGGGAAGCGCTGCAGGAGTGCGAGACCGTCACGCCGTCGGCGTGGGAGAAGATCCTGAACGCCCTGGTGGACCGGATTCTGCCGGACGGGGTGCTGGGCCCAAAAGCCTGACCGACGCCTGGCACGAACGGCTTTCGGCCGTGGGGTGGTTCTTTGACCACCTCGATGACGTGCTGTCGGACATGTCGGTGTTCCACAGGGTCGACGAGCTAGACCAGCTGCCCGCCGCGGTGTTCCTGCCGCGCATGGTCCGGCTTGCGCTCTACGACGGCGCCGTAAGGCACGCGATGCGCCGCGCCGTCGAGCAACCGTCGGAGCCCGCTCCGGTCCCCGCGCCGACGCAGCCGGGTCAGGCCGCCGAGCCCGCCCCGATCCGTGCGCACACCGCAAACGAGCTGAAGGCGCTGAACCAGACCCGTGAGTACGGGCCGCTGGGCGTGAACCAGGCCGGGGTCTTCGACTTCGGCTAAGCCGGGGGAGGGGGCACGCGGTGACCGCACCTGGTGGCGATTTCAAGCTGGCCGGCGCCTACGTCGAGGTCCACCTGAAGGACGAGACCTCCGGCGGCGAGAAGAGGATCCGGGCGAAGATCGAGGGCGAAAAGCCGGTCACGCTCGATACCGCGCTGAAGGATCCGAAGAATACCCGCCTGGTCAAAGAGAAGATCGAGCGCGAAACCAAGCCGGTTATCAGGCCGGAGGTCGACGAGAAGTCCACGCGCGACTCGGCGCGCAAAGCAGGCCAGAGCGCCGAGGACGAACTGGGCCGCTCGGCGAAGCGCGCCAACGCGAAGTTCGACGCGCTCAAGTTCACCGGGCTGTCGATCGGGCTGCCCGCGGCGGCCGCCGTCGGCGCGGCCGGCACCACGGCGTCGCTCGCGCTGGTGGCCGGCGCGTTCGCGGCGCTCGGCGTCTACGCGGCGCTGTCCTCAAGCCAGGTGCAGGCGAAGGTCCAGGATCTGTCCAACCGCGCTAGTGCGGACCTGCGCGGGCTGTCGGGCGTGCTGGAGAACGAGACGGTCACAGCCGTCGACTCGGCCGGGCAGGCCTGGGATCGGCTGGTACCGCAGATTCGCGCCGGTGTCGCTGCATCCGCGCCGGCTGTGCGGGAGCTGACCGGCGCGGCCACCGACTTCGCTGAGAACGCGATGCCGGGCGTGGTCACCGCCGTGGAGGCGTCCGAGCCCGCGCTGAAGGGGCTGCACAGCCTGGCATCGCAGGCGGGCACCGGGCTGGACCTGTTCTTCACCAACGCCTCACGTGGCAGTGAGGGTGCTCGCCAGGGCTTCGTCATCTTCGGCTCGACGGTGGCGCTGCTCGAGGCCCGGCTGGGGGCGCTGTTCGCGAACCTGGCCGCCGGGAGCTCCGGCCCGCTGTCGATGCTGCACGTGATCGTTGACGAGGTCACCGGTGGCTTGAACGACATGACGTCGGAAGGCTCGGCGGCGATCGGGTTCCTGTCCGGCTTCACCGGCACGGGCACCGGCACGGTGACGATGCTGCGGCTGCTGCTGTCGCTGATCTCGATGCTGCCGCCGCAGGTGGGGCAGTTCGCCGGGTCGCTCACCGCGGCCGGGATGATCGCGCAGCGGTTCGGCATCGACGTGGGCGCCGGGTTCAAGGGCGTAGGCCAGGACATCAAGGCAGCCGACGGGTTCCGGGGCAAGTTCGTGACCGGCCTTGGCAGCCTTGTCGCCGGGGTGACTCCGGTGACGGCGGCCGTGGGCGTGTTCGGGCTGATCCTCGGAGTGCTCGGGCAGAAGCAGGCCGAGGCCGCCGCGCAGGCCGCACGACACACGCAGGCGGTCAACGACATGACCGA
Source organism: Amycolatopsis sp. NPDC051371 (assembly GCF_040682155.1). Classification (NCBI taxonomy): domain Bacteria; kingdom Bacillati; phylum Actinomycetota; class Actinomycetes; order Pseudonocardiales; family Pseudonocardiaceae; genus Amycolatopsis; species Amycolatopsis sp. NPDC051371. The sequence goes on along the minus strand of NZ_JBFBAG010000070.1, from coordinate 22,030 downwards.
GGCGTACCGGCGCGACAACGGCGTCATCGGGGAGAACGTCCGCCAGACGGCGCTCAAGGCGTTGTCCGACAAGAACGCCTTCTACTCCAACGACCGTCTCGGCGTGTCGATGGCGACGGTGTCGGCGGCCGGCCTCGGTCAGGCGGACGCGCTCAAGCAGGTCAACGACGGCTTTCACAGCTACCTCGTCGGACTTATCCAGGCGAACCAGCACGGCGGCGACGTCACGGACATGGTGCTGCGTCAGGCGGATGCGTTCCTGAAGGGGAACGGGACCGCCCAGGGCGCGGTGGACGCGATGACTGCTACCCGCATGGCGTCGCTGGACCTGACCGACGCGCAGAAGGCCGAGCTGGTCACGACCCTCCAGAACGTCGCGGCCATCAACAACCAGGCCGGTGCGTCGTCCGAGGGCGCGAAGCGGGCGGCCGAGTTGGAAGCCGGGTTGCGCAAGGTCGAGTCCATCGCGGCGCGTGGCACCACGCCGGCGATGTACGCGGCGAAGGCGGCTACGGCGGACCTGACCACGGCGTTCGGCGCGCTGAACACCGCCGGTGGCGACGTGGCGGCCAAGGGTCAGGCGATCGTCGAGGTGATGCTGCGGCTGGCCGGGCAGACACCCAGCGTCGAGGAAGCACTGCAGGCGTGGAACAACGACCTGCGCGGCATCTCCGATGCGTTCAAGAGCCTCGACATCAAGAGCCACGCCAAGGACCTGGTGGACGCGTCGGGCTCGATCAACACGGTCACCGAGGCCGGGTCGAAACTGCAGGACACCGTCCAGAAGGGCGTGACCGACTTCGCCAGTTACGCCCAGTCCCTGAAGGACGCGGGTACGCCGGCGGCGGAGATCACGCCGAAGCTGGCGGCGATGCGGGGCGAGTTCGAGAAGCAGCTGCGGCAGCTCGGTCTTAACGACACGCAGATCGGGAAGATTCTCGACCACTACGGCATGTTGCCGGACAAGGTCGTGACGCAGCTGGGCCTCGAAGGCGACACCGAGACGCAGAAGCAGCTTACCGACATCCAGACCAGGCTCGCCGCGGTGCCGGACGAGAAGGGCATCCGGATGGATGCCCTGACCGACCCGGCGATCCGCGCGCTCGGCGAGCTGGGCATGACCGTCGTGAAGATGCCCAACGGCAAATTCGCGGTGTACGCCGACACCGAACCGGGCAAGGCCGCCGCGCAGCGGCTGCTCGATCAGGTCGGCAACAGCAACGCCACCGCAACGGTGTTTGCCAACACCAGCCCGGCTGACAACGCGGTGACCAACTGGAAGAACGTCACCACGTCCACGGTTGGCAACACGACGACGTACACGAGCACGGACCCGGCGACCGGGACGGTGCGGCAATGGAAGGCGACTACCGACGCTACCGGCGCGGTGACGCACACCTACGCCGACATCAACCCGGCAACGGGAGCGGTGCAGGTATGGAAGCAGAACGCTGACGGCACGTGGGCGGAGACGCACGCGCGGGCCGACGTCGGCGCGGCCGAGGCGTCGCTCAACAACGCGGCCCGCACCCGGACCGCCTACATCCAGGGCGTCTACATTCCGCCGTCCACGACCGGGCGCGGGGCATCGACGTTCGGGCTGGCCGACGGCGGGATTCTCAAGCCCAACGCCAAGGGGAACATCCTCAAGTTCTTCGCCGGCGGCGGGTTCGAGGGACTGACCCCGATGTCGTCGATGGCGCAGATCGTGCCGCCGAATTCGTGGCGCGTCGTCGGGGACAACCTGCGGGTCCCTGAGTCCTATATCCCACTCGACCCGAGTTCCTCGCGCTCTCAGCGGTTGCTGGACGAGACGAACGCGCGGATGGGGCGAACTCCGGCGATGGCCGGCGGGGGCGGGGTCGTCAACAACATCACCGTGCATACCGCGGCGATGGAGCCCTATGCCGTCGCGGCGGCCGTGTCGGGCGAGCTCGGCTGGGCCATGAGGGGAGCCTGATGTGCCTACCTCGGTGATACTGCCGACGTACTCGGTCGGCGGCTGGTCGGCCAATGTGGACGACGACTACGGCTGCCGGTGGGTGGTGACCGGGCAGACGCTGCACGGCGGCGCCGGCCGGAAGCTGCACACCACGGAGCGGCCGTTCGGAATGGGCGCGTACCGCGCGCGCTCATATCTGGCGGCCCGCTCCGACACCCTGCAGGGCTGGTGCCAGGCCCCGGACTTCGCCGGCGCGGCGGCCGCGCGAGACCGGCTGCTGGGTGTGTTCCCCGACGGCAGCCTGGCTGCACTCGTCAAGGCGGACGGGACCTCGACGCGGCAGCTGCTGGTCGAGCTGGACTCATCGGCGGTGAAGATCGAGCCGTGGGCCGACGCCCAGGGATTCGACTGGCAGCTGCCGCTCTACGCCGCCGATCCGCGCTGGCTCGATACCGCGGTGCAGACGGCTGGACCGGCTGTTGTCGGTGGCGCGTCCACGGACGGGCTGGATTTCGCGGCGGGCTCACCGGGCGGCCTGGACTACCTGGCGGGCTCACCAGGTGGTCTGGACTGGGGCAGCAGCGGTAACGGCGGCGTGCTGTCGCTGGCCAACCTCGGCACCGCGCCGAGCTGGCCGGTATTCACCGTCGCCGGGCCGCTCACCAACCCGGCGTTCACCAACCCGGCGACCGGCGACCTGATCGCCTACACCGGCACCGTCGACACAGGACAGACGTTGGTGATCGACACCAGTCCGTTCACCCGATCCGTAGCGCTCAACGGCGTTGACCGCTTCGGGTTCCTCGCCTCGGCGCAATGGATCGAAATTCCGCCCGGTGGCCAGGTGACCGTCCAGTTCTCCGGCACCGGCGCGGGAGCCGTCACCGCTACCTGGCAGTACGCCTACAACTGAGAGGGGGCCCGATGCCCACCAACGCGGCAGCGACCGGCTTTTGGACCGCGCAGACGCGCAACAACGCCCGGCAGGGCCGTGCCCTGCTTCAGGCCGTCTACCAGAACAACGACGCCACGCCGATGAACGGCGTCCGCTCCGGTGTCATCCCGACGACGTGGGACGCGGCCAACACCCGGTTCACCGATCTGCTCGTGACGGTGACGTCCGGGCTGACGATGGGCGTCGCGCCCGGCTCGGCGATGGCACACCGCTCCGGGCAGGGCCCGTACGAGGGCTGGCTGGCCGCGGCGGGCTCGGTCACCTGCGACCCGGCGCCGGTCACTAACCCGCGCAACGACATCGTCGTGATGCGCTGGTACGACTCGACGCAGGGCGACACCTCGCCGGACGGAAACCCGTGCCGTCTCGAAGTCATCACCGGCACGCCGGGCGCGGTGCCAGTCGACCCGATCACAGTCAACGGGCTCGGCGTCTACACCAGCTTCCCCACCACCGGCGGCGGAATCGGGATCCCGCTCGCACGAGCACAGGTGTCCACCGGCGGCGTGATCACGCTGACCCGGCTGCGTCGCTCGGTCGGCGTCATCGGCGCCACGCGCGCCCTGCTGGAGGGCGACAGCGACACCGCCGGCAACGTCGCGGACACCCGGTACAACCCGGCGACCGACATCTGGGAAGTCCGCGACAGCACGGGCACGTGGCGGCAGATCGTGACCAACGTCGGTACCACCGACAAGGTCGCGCGTGGCCGAGTCGGGCGCGGGGCCAGCTCCACGGACCAGAACGTCGGCACGAACGAGGGCATCGTGGTGTCGTGCACATTCACCGCGGTGTCCGGCCGCTGGTACAAGTTCACGGCTGACCTCGAGTACTACCAGAAGTCCGGCACCGTCGGCACGAACATGGTCCAGAACATCCGCGTGATCGCCGGCGGCACCGCGACAGCGACCGCGGGCACGATCGTGCGCGCCAAGCACCCGAACACCGGTTCCGCGTTGTTCGTAACGCTGCCCAGCACCCTCACCGACCTCTGGCAAGCGCCGTCGTCGGGCACCTTCGCCGCGTCGCTGACGGCAAAGGCGGATGCCGGGCAGGGCGGTATCGCGGGCGGCGCAGACCACACCTACTCGATCGTCGTGGAAGACGCAGGGGTGTAGGCGTGGCCACCGACGAGCGCGCCTACACCGCGCTGGCCTACGACACCGTGACCGGGCGCGTGCTCTTCGAGCTGGATCTGGCGTCGGAGCCGGAGTGGTCGTCGCGGATCAACGACGTGGGTGGCTGGAAGATCACCGTTCCGCTGCATGGGCAGGCGCGCGCGGCGAGTGTCCGGGAGTGGTGCGTGCCGTGGCGGTTCTCCGTCGCGATCGTGCGAGGCCGCGGCGTGCCGAGCGACACGGTGTGCCAGGCCGGGCCGATCGTGCCGTACGCGCCTGACGACGACAGCCCGGTGCACACCGTGTCCGGGAAAGGGTTCTGGGAGCTGCTGAACCGGCGCGTCCTACACGCGCGGACCTGGAACCCTGCCGCTGCGCGGATCACCGACAGTTCGGCAGACCTGACGATCAACGACAGCCTGCCGAACATCGCGATCAACATCGCTTATCACGCCACCGCGATGGTGTACCGGCCAGGCTCGGCGCTACCGCTGGACTTCCCGGACCTCTTTCCCGTGGGCACGAACACCCGGACCTACCGCGGTTATGAGATGGCGTTCGCCGGCCAGCGGCTGCAGGAGCTGACGCAGGTCGACGGCGGCCCGGATGTGCTGTTCCAGCCGTACCTGACGGTGATCGGCGGGCTCCGCTACATCCGGCACCGGATGCTGGTCGGGAACCCGTACCTGGTGCAGCCCGGCGTCCCGCTGCTGTTCGACTACCGCTCGAACCTGGTGAAGCTCACGATTGCGGGGGATGGGTCGGGCCAGGCGAACACCGCGTTCGTCAAGGGCTCCGGCAACGAGGCCAGCCAGCTCTACGGCTACGCCACCGACACCTCGTTGACCACGGCGGGGTGGCCGCTGCTGGACATGGTCGACTCCGGCCACACCTCGGCTTCCGAACAGACCACGCTGGACAGCTGGGCGAGCGCGGACGTGGCGCTGTACAGCTCGCAGCCGGAGCAGTGGCAGGCCACCGTGCGCGCCGACGCGGATCCTCGGCTGGGCTCATACCTGCCGGGGCACTTCGCCGACTACAGCGTGAAGAACCACCACTGGCTGCGTAACGGCAAGTACTCGTACCGCATCCTCGGCGTCTCGAACGGGCCGGAGCGGGACAAGGTGCTACATCAGCTGCAAGCGGTGAGGGGGTCCTGAATGGTCGCGAACCCGCCGATCGAACGCCCTGAGTCCCAGGACTTCCTGGTCAACCAGCTGCGGGAGCTGCAGCAACGAGTGGACGAGCTGACTCGCCGGTCGGCGGTGCCGTTCCAGGCGGGCAAATCGCTGAAGATCTATCAGGACCCGAACAACGCCGACGTCACGGATCTGGAGATCCAGTACGGCGACGGCACCCCCAGCCCGGTGCTGACCGTGAAGCCTGGCGCCTCCGGGATCGCACAGTGGGCGATCTGGGACCGTGCCGGGCACGTCACGTTCTTCACTGACGATCTCGCGGGATACGGGTTGGCAACGCCGATCAACCACGTATCGTTTCAGTACTGGGATCCGCCCGCCATGGGGTCGGCGAGTACATCGGAAACCGTGGTGCAGTACGGGTTTATCCCGGTCATCAACCCGGGATTTCAGTTCAGTATGGCTTTGAAGTCCGTAGCGTCGTCCGGGTCCCTGGCCGGCCGCGGGCGTGTGCACATCTACGACCCGGGAACGGGCTATAGCTCGTATTCGAGCTACGCCACGGTATCCGGGTCGGGGACACAGTACGTCAACGGGCCCGCGCAAGCGGTCCAGCTCCCGTCGGCCGAGATCGGTCGGACGCTGTTCGTCGATGTCTCGGTTCAGGTCACGTCAGGAACCGGGACGATTTACCCGACCATGAATTACGCCACCGGTGCCGCGCAGGGCGTGGTCAACAGCGTCAATTTCTGGTGAGAAAGGTGCAGTAATGCCCCGTGAAAGCCTTCCGCCGGTGCCGGTTTCCTTGACCACCCATGATGCCGAGTCCGGTCAGCCCATAAGCGAAGTGGTCAACGTGCCGGACTCCACACGTGATGCGGAGGTGCCCTGATGATCACGAGCACGCGCAACCCGTTCGAGACGCTGATCGTCGCGGCGTTCGGCCTGTACTGCTGCGCCGGTCTGGCCGCGTTCGACACCGTGGCCACGACGACGCTGCGCGGCTACCCGGTCCCGTTCGGCCACGTGTTCCTCGCCGTCGGGCTGGTGACGTGCTCGGTCGCGCTGACCGGCATCATTCGCGCAGCCACCGTCAAGGGCGTGCTCTGGGAGCGGGCCGGGCTGACCGGGCTCGCCGGCGTCGGGCTGGCGTACGCGGTGTGGGGCTTCGGTACCACCGGCGTGCGGGCGCTGGCGTTCTGCCTGCTGCTGCTCGCGATGTCGGCCGCCGCTGCGTGGCGGGCGGTGCAGATCTCGCGCGCCCGGAAGGTGGCCTTGGCATGAGCGACATCGGCACGTGGGTCGGCATCGTGCTCGGCGGGGGCGGTGTCGGCAAGGCCGCGTACGACCTGATCAAGAGCAAGGCCGACGCGCGGAAGGTCAACGCGGACTCCGCGGCCGTGCTCGTGCAGACCGCGGCCGAGTCCAACCGCGACCTCGGTGAGGACCTGAAGGAAGTCCGTACTGAGCTGCGCGAGGTCCGGGCGACGCAGCGCCGCCACGATGACGTGCTGCGCGTGCACCACCGCTGGGACGAGCAGGTGGTGGACCAGTTGCGCCGTCTCGGCGGTGCGATCCCCGACCCGCCACCGCTCTACCTGCCGGAGGTGCCCTGATGCGCACGATGTACGACGCGGTGACCGCCCGCAACATCCTGAACCACGACAGGTCGCCCGCGCTGGTGGCCGGCTACATCGACAAGATCAAACTCGAACCGTGGTCGGCTTCGGACTGGGCGCTCTTCCCGAACGCCAAGCGCGTGACCATCGTCAAGAAGGCCAGCACCAACGCCGGGCACGTGCTCGACGTCGAGCCGGGTGACGCCACGCCCGCGCAGGCGCCCGGCTGGGCGGCGATGCGGCGCCGGTCCGGGTTCGCCTACCCGACGATCTACTGCAATCGCTCGACGTGGCCGCTGGTCAAGCAAGCGTTCATCGACCAGGGCGTGGCGCCACCGCTCTACTGGATCGCCACCGCGACGAACGTGGCCACGATCCCGGCCGGCGCGATCGCCGCTCAGTACCGACTCGACTACCAAGGCGTCGACGTCTCCGTGGTCGCGGACCACTGGCCCGGCGTGGACGATGACCAGGAGGACGACATGCCCGATCCCAACGAGTACGCCAGCGCGGTCGTGAACGCGCTGATGAGCAACCAGATCGAGGTGGAACCGATCACGCCCGGCGTGCGCCGCTTCGTCCCCTTCTCGGCACTGCTGCGCTACGACGACGACCACGCCACCGTCACCCGGGCCGGCGTCACCACGCTGCTCGCGCGCAGTCAGGGCGCGAGCGCCGACGAGATCGCCGCGAAGCTGCTCCCCGCCCTCACCTCAGCACTCGCCTCGGCCGTGGCCGGGCTTGACGTCTCCGAGCTGAACTCGATCAGCGACGAGGACGCGCAGCGGATCGCCCAGGCGGTCACCGATCACGCGGCCTCGCTGCTGGGCGGTGGCGCATGAGCACCGAGTGGAGCGAGCAGAAGCCGTCGGACATGCCCGCCGAAGCTGGGATCGTCGAGCACTTCCGCGCCAACCCGCCCGACCCGCTGGACATGCCCGCCGAGGCCGCAATCGTGGCTGCCTACGACGGCGGGCCGGACCAGGCGAAGACGACACGCAAGCGCTGAAGCACCACGAAGCCCCACCCTCCCACGCCGGAGGGTGGGGCTTTTCGTCGTCTCTGGAACCCGGCCGGCGCGCCGCACGAGGGGAGGGGCAGACGCACCGGCCGGGAGCTCACGGCGGCACGTCAGGTTGTTCAGCCGTCGTGAGCAGTTCGGTGGGATCGGCCGTCCGGCCATCGAGTTCGCCCGCGCGGGCGGCAAGCTCGGCGCCGATCCGCACCAGATCACGGCCGAGGGCTCGGAGCCCGGCGGCGTACTCCGTGTCGTCGGGTTGGAGGGTGAGCAGCTGCAGTGTCACCGTGCCGATCTCGGTGTTCACCTTGGCAAGCCCGGCGAGCAGCGTCCGGTCACGCGCGTCCATCGCGGTCCACCCTCGTCGAGGGACGCAGCGTCACGCCGTGGTCGAGCAGCAGTTCCCGAATCCGCTTGAAGTACAGATCGTGCCGTTCGGCGAGGGTGAGGATGCTCGCGCCCGCGGCGTACTCCTCGGCGAGCTGTTCGGGTGCGATGGGGCACGGCCGCACGGACCGGGCGCGCAGCTCGACGCCCGCGTCGAGAAGCAGCCGACGCGTCCATGAGTAGCTCCGCTGTGCGGCCTCGGCGATCGCGCCGATGGAGGCGCCCTCGCTGTAGGCCTTGGCCATCGCCTCGGCGTCCATCAGCCTGTCGGAACGGTCGCGGTCACGCGCGTGCATCGCGGGTCACCACCTCGAACAGGTCGCCGTCGAACTTGCCGGTCTGCTCAGTGCCGGCCCGTGGGTGCGGGATGCATGCCCATTCGCAGGCTGCGCACCCCGGACATGCCTGGCCCCTCTGCGGGAGCACACCGCGCGGCCCGAGCTCGCGCCGGTCGTGTTCGAGGGGGTAGCCGGGGCCGAGCAGGCACCACGGCCGCAGCAGGTCCAGTCGCGGGTGTGTGAGCTCGGCAACCTGGTAGAGATGCGCGCGCCCGTCGGCGTCGAACAGGCGCCACTCCCACCGGCGGACCATCGGCCGAGGAGCCGGGGTGCAGGGCCGGTCGTCGAGCGCGGTCACCGGCGCACCAACCGGGCGTTGAGGACCGAGTACACGCCGGTCCCCAGGTGGGCGTAGAACAACGCCCGCGCGAGTTCGGCGCCGCCGCACCACTCGGGATCTACGACGCTCACGTCCGCGCTACCCGCGCCGACGCCGAGGCCGCTGACCCACACGTTCCCGGCGTCGGCCGCTCGGGAGAACACGTCGTACTGGTTGGGGCGTAACGGCGCGAAGCGGGTGGGTTCGTTGTCGGCCCGGGCGTTTGGAGTTCGCCGGCCAATTTCACGGCCCTCGTCGGGGGAGGGTTGGTCACCATCACGCGCCGTCACCCGAGCGACGCTAAGAGCAGGTCAGCGACGTTCGTGTCCCTCAAGGACACATCGGGGTTGAATCACCCGGTTGGGGCAACTCCCATGCGCCAGGCGAAACCACGTAACTCGCGTCCGCCAGCGTCACGACGAGCTGACGCGAGGGCATCCGACACCGCCTCGCGTACGAAAACGTTGCGGTGCACCTGTTCCGGCGCCAGCTTCTCGGCCTTGAGCAGCGCCGTCAGCCCGGCGTCGCGGTGCTTGCGGGACTCCATGAGACCCCGGCCGTAGTCCGTCCAGAAGGACGCTTGCCGACCGCTGGAAATGGTTTCAGGGCGCACCGCCGAAGCGATCTCGGTGACGCGCGCGCCCTGGCCCAGCTCAACGCCGATCGAAACGCGGAAGATGGCTGTGTTCGTCCGCCCGAACTGCATGATCCCTGCGGGCCAGGGAGACACCTCGGCCTCGATTCGGTCGGCGATCGCAGCAGCCTCGGCCAGGTGTGTTTCCGCCACGTCTTCCTGGCCTTGAGCAGCAGCAGCAAGCGCTGCGGTCAAGTTCGCCATGCCTCGGGTTTCCAACCGGTCTGGCGGCGCCGAGTCCGCGACTGACACCGCGAGCTCATACTGGCGCGGCCGGCTGGTTGAAGAGATGAAGTGCGCACGGCCCCACAACGCCACGGCTTGCCACACCGGATCGTCGAGTTTGTCCGCCACTTGGCGCATTCGGTCGGCCGCCATGGAAGGCATGCCTGGGATCCGCAGACGGGCCGCGATGCTGCCCGCCACGTGGTAAGCCGTGAGCAACGGGGCGAGCGCCTCGCGCCCCGCGGCCGGGTCGGCGGCGACAGCTAGCAGGTCGCGGATCAATGGCGTCAGCTTCGCCACTTGGGCCGGATAGTCGCCCGCGCCCCACGGCCCCGTGCTGTTACGGGACTCGTGGAAGGCCATTAGCTCGGACAGCACTTCGGGCAGTGGCCGGCCCGGGGCGTCTGGAACCTCACCGACCCACCAGTCGCTCAGGAGGTTCGCGAGTGCGTTCGCCGCGTCGTGCGACTCTGGAGGGACATGGCCGGCTGCGTCCGGGGCAGAACCGGCCAGCTCGTCAGGTGCCACCCGCAGCGCGAGGGCGAGCGCTTCGAGCACCTGGCGGCTGTTCACAGGCTTCTCGCCACGCTCCAGTTTGCCGAGGTAGCCATAGGACAGGCCGGCAAGGTCGGCGGTCGTTCGCATGCTCAGCCCTCGCCAGGACCGAAGTTCACGGACCCGGCGGCCGAGGTCGTTCGAGTCGGGCACGAAACATCCCTCATTCGCGGAGTGGCCTCTCCGCGTGCCCCCGGGAGCTACCCGGGGGCGTCCTCCGCGAAGAGGTGCACCACCAGGGTACCGGCTATGCCGCGGTCGGCGGGCGTCCGGACGACGCGGGGCGCTGCACCACCAGCGCGCCGAAGAACACGACCGCGCCGAGCGCGAGCAGCCCCCATCCGAAGCCGCGCCGCGTCGACAACGCGCTGTCGCACGCGGCCTGGTAGCCGGCGGTGCCGTCGGACAGCCGCCAGCTGGCGCCGTGGTCGGCCGCGATCGCGTTCGTCAGGTCGTTGACGTTCGAGTCGTGTGCGGCCTGGCTCATGTTGGTGTGGAATCCGTTCCCGCACGCGACGGACTGGCCGCCTGCTGCGGTCGCGTTCACGGTGACCCCGAGCAGGACCAGCGCGCCGACAGCGACTGCGAAGGCGGCGATGGCTACGAACGTGCGGGGCTTCATGACGATTCTCCAACGGTATCGGGGGTGTTTCGGCACAGGTCGCGCTGACCGGCGCGCGTGTTACGGATATCGAGCAAGCACACCGGATCAGGTGGGCGCCACGTGCGTACGCCGCTCACCGTGCCCACCGCCGCAGCTGTCGAGCTTCGGCGAGTTCGCCGCTCGAGCAGCCGACCGGACCACCGTGGGCATGCCTCGCGGTGAGGTACGGCGCGTAGTCCGGCCATCCGGTCAGCGCTCCCGCACAGTCGGCCACGATCTCATCCTCGGGGGTGTAGTCCGTGTCTCCGGACCGGAACTGCCAGACGTGCGCCAGCTCATGCGCGACGGTTGCCCATGCGTACCGGCAGGGAACCTGGCCCGGCAGGTTCGACAGCACGATCTGACCATCACCGTCAGGCGTCGGTTCGGCGTACGCGGCCGACCCCATCGGCACGACGGCGTCTATTTCGGGCTGCCCCACGACGACCACAGCCACGCGGTACTCGCCGAGTCGGGTCAGCGCGGCGTCGGCTGCTTCCGCAGTGTCGCAACGTGCGCCGGCGGCGCCGTCGAGATCGCGCACCGGCGTCCACGCGGCGGCTGCGGGACGGCTTGGCGAGGGTGCAGGGCCGGCGGCCAGCGCTCCGACTGCCCGCAGCGGCAGCAGTGTGACGAGCGCCAGCAGGGCGGCGGCGATGGCCGCAGCGCGCTTCATCGGCCACCGCCGTACTGCTCGTCCGGGTCGCAGTCCACGCACGGGCAGTTCGGGCGCCAGGCGTGCGGTTCGGCGAGCGAGATGGCTTCGATCGCCCGGCGCCGGTACTCGGCGGCTTGCTCGCGCCACATCGCAGCTTCGATGGCGTCGAGCGCGGCGAGCACCACCCGCTCATCCGCGCGGCGCAGCGCTGCGGGGTAGAAGCGCCGACGGAGCGAGCGCCGGGCGCGGCGAATCCAGCGGCGCATCACTCTGCCGCTTCGATCTGGCGCTGCAATGCCTCGTCCCGCGCGGCGCACCACGCTCGCCGCTCAGCGTGGGTGAGCGCGACGCTCGGCAGCTCCGGCGCGTCGAGGATGTCGACGGCCTCGATCTCCAGCGGGAAGATCACGCCGGGCACCCACTCGTCGACCGAGTTCTGGATCAGGCCGCTGCGGTAGGCCGGTGCCCAGGTGCTCAGCATGACGGCGACGTCACGCCAGCGGCCTTCCACCAGCGCGTGCGCCCGGATGAACACGGTGCGCGCCGGGTACTCGTCACCCGGCGTCGGCGGGTCGTCGAACGAGGTGATGTGCTGCGGCTCGGCGGCCGCGGTCTGCTCGGGCATCGAAGGCTCCTACCTGGAAAGGTGGAGCGGGTGCCCGTCTGCCTCACGGCGATGGGGGTCCGCTGGCTTGTCAGCCAGAAAGCCCCTGCTCAGCCGCCGATCTTCGAAGTACTACTAGCGGGCTATCACGAGGGACATGTCGGGAACGGTCAGCTTCACGCGGCCACCTCCTTGGTGGTCGAAAAGACCGCCAGCTGGGTCGGCGGTCCTGATACCTGGTCCTCCGGTCCGATCGGCAAGTACCGGACGTCGTAGCCGCGCCGGGTCGCGACGCCGTCCGCCCAGGCGCGGAACTCGGCTCGCGTCCATTCGAACCGGTGGTCGGCGTGCCGGAAATGCCCCATCGGCAGGAACTCGAACAGCCGGTTGTACTCCGCGTTGGGCGTCGTGACGAGCACCGTGCGCGGCGCCGCGACCCCGAACACCGCGTGTTCCAGGGCCGGGAGCCGCTCCTCGTCGACGTGTTCGACGACCTCCATGAGCACGGCGGCGTCGTACCCGGCCAGCGCCGGGTCGGCGTAGGTGAGCGCGGACTGCCGGAGCGTGACGCGGGAACCGTCCTTCAGCCGCTTCTCGGCGACGTCCAGCGCACCGGCGGAGACGTCGACGCCGACGATCTCGGTGAACGACCGGTCCTTTTCGAGGACGCGCAGCAGCGCGCCGCTCCCGCAGCCGAGGTCGAGCACGCGCCGCGCGCCGGCCGCCCGCAGCGCGGCGAGCACGCTGCCGTGACGCTGCGACGCGAGGCTCTCCGGCTTGTCCGGCAGCTCGGTGACCAGCGCTTCGGCCTCCGCCGGGACGTCGTCGGCCTCGGCCAGCCGCGAAAGCGCGTAGCGCACGACCGGGCGGCGCCGGTCGAGGTAGCGGTTCGTGATGAGCGTCCGCTCGGGGTGCCCGGCGAGCCAGCCGTCGCCGGCGCGCAGCAGCTTGTCGGCCTCGTCCTGGCCGACCCAGTAGTGCTTGCCGCCGTCGAGCGCGGGCAGCAGGACGTAGAGGTGGCGCAGCGCGTCGGTCACCCGGTGGGTGCCGGTTAGCGTCAAGTCGACATAGCGGCTGTCGCCCCACTCCGGGAATCGCGGGTCGAGCGGGATCGGTATCGCCGTGACGGTCCAGCCGAGCGGCTCGAACAGCTTGTGCACCACTTCGGCGCCGCCGCGCGCGGACAGCGACGGCACGCGGATCTCCAAGGCGAAGGGCTCGTCGACGAGTTCCGGACGCACGGCGCAGCGGCCCGCGAGCGCCGTCGTGAACGCCGCCCGCAGCGCGACCGCGAGGTACGAGCCCCCGGCGTAGGGCCGGTCGTTGACGTACTGCGTCAGCGAAGTCCCGCCCCCGCGGACGAGCTCGATCGGGTCGATCTCGGCGAACAGCGCGACGGTGCACCGCTCCGGCGACGCCTCCGGGTAGAAGACGTGCGCGGTCCCGGCCGACAGCGCGACCGACTGGGCCTTCTCCGGGTGTTTGTGCAGGAGGAAGCCCAGGTCGGTCGCGGGAGTACGGGTCGTCGTGATCGTCAGCAGCACCGCGTCATTGTGGCCGAGGGCCCGGTGACCGCGCGCCCCGTTTTCCCGGGTGCGACCCTGAAGTCATGAACCGCCTCGCCGATGCGACCAGCCCGTACCTGCTCCAGCACGCGGACAACCCGGTCGACTGGTGGCAGTGGGGGGCGGATGCGCTCGCCGAGGCGCGGCGGCGGAACGTGCCCATCCTGCTTTCCGTGGGCTACGCGGCGTGCCACTGGTGTCACGTCATGGCGCATGAGTCGTTCGAAGACGCCGAGACGGCAGCGGTGATGAACGCGCACTTCGTCAACATCAAGGTGGACCGCGAGGAGCGGCCGGACATCGACGCCGTGTACATGGCCGCCACGCAGGCCATGACCGGCCAGGGCGGCTGGCCGATGACGTGCTTCCTCACCCCGGACGGCGAGCCGTTCCACTGCGGCACCTACTACCCGCCGTCGCCGCGGCCGGGCATGCCGTCGTTCCGGCAGCTCCTCTCGGCCGTCGCCGAGGCGTGGCGGGAGCGGCCGGACGAGCTGCTCGACGGCGCCAAGCAGATCGTCGCGCACATCGCCGAGCAGACCGGCCCGCTGCAGGAGTCCGTGGTGGACGAGGCCGTGCTCGCCGGTGCCGTCGAAAAGCTGCGGCAGGAGGCGGACCCCGTCAACGGCGGGTTCGGCCGCGCGCCGAAGTTCCCGCCGTCGATGGTGCTGGAGTTCCTGCTGCGGCACCACGAGCGGACCGGCTCGGCCGACGCACTGTCCCTTGTGGACAAGACGGCCGAGGCGATGGCTCGTGGCGGCCTGTACGACCAGCTCGCCGGCGGCTTCGCGCGGTACTCCGTCGACGCCGAGTGGATCGTGCCGCACTTCGAAAAGATGTTGTACGACAACGCTTTGCTCCTGCGGTTCTACGCCCACCTGTGGCGGCGCACCGGCTCGGCGACGGCGTTGCGCGTCGCCTCCGGGACCGCGGAGTTCCTCGCTTCGGAGCTGCGGACGCCCGAGGGTGGCTTCGCGTCTTCGCTGGACGCGGACACCAACGGCGTCGAAGGCCTGACGTACGTCTGGACGCCGTCGCAGCTGCGTGAGGTGCTCGGCGACGACTCCGCGGCTTCGTTGTTCGGCGTCACCGAGGAGGGGACGTTCGAGGAGGGCGCGTCGACGTTGCGGCTGTTCGGTGACCTGCCGGAACCGATGCGCGTCCGGCTCCTGGAGGCGCGGGCGAAGCGGCCGCAGCCCGGCCGGGACGACAAGGTGATCGCGTCCTGGAACGGCCTCGCGATCACGGCGCTGGCCGAGGCCGGGGTCGCGCTGGACCGTCCACAGTGGATCGGGTGGGCCGTGGGCGCGGCCGAGTTGCTGCTGCGCGTGCACGTCGTCGACGGCCGGTTGCGGCGCAGTTCACGCGACGGCGTCGTCGGGGAGTCCGCCGGCGTGCTGGAGGACTACGCCTGCGTCGCCGACGGGTTCCTGGCGCTGCACCAGGCGACCGGCTCCGCGAAGTGGCTGACCGAAGCGACCCGGCTGCTCGACCTGGCGTTGGCGCACTTCGCGTCCCCGGACGTCCCGGGTGCGTACTTCGACACCGCCGACGACGCCGAGGCGCTGGTCCAGCGCCCGGCCGACCCCGGCGACAACGCGAGCCCCGCGGGAGCTTCGGCGCTGGCCGGGGCGCTGCTGACGGCGTCGGCGCTGGCCGGCCACGCCGATTCGGCGCGGTACCGCGAGGCCGCCGAGCAGGCCCTGCGGCGGGTCGGCGTGCTGGCCGGGCGGGTGCCGCGGTTCGCCGGGCACTGGCTGTCGGTCGCGGAGGCGCTGCAGGCCGGTCCGGTGCAGGTCGCGGTGGTCGGCGCGGATCCGGCGTTGCGCCTGGCCGCGGCGCGGGGCGTGCACGGCGGCGGCATCGTGCTGGCCGGCGAGCCGGACGCGCCGGGCGTCCCGCTGTTGGCGGACCGTCCGCTGGTCGACGGGTCGCCGGCGGCTTACGTCTGCCGGGGGTACGTCTGCGACCGGCCGGTGACGACGGCCGAGGCGTTGTCCGCTCAGCTCTGATTCGCCCTGGGTGAACGCCCTGCTCTCTCACCTGTATTCGGCGTAGCGTCAGTAGCGTTGTAATCATGTAATTGCGGAGGTGGAGTCATGGGGCGAGGCTGGAAGGGCAGCGGGGGCTGGAAGGGCAGCGGAGGCTGGCAGCAGGCCGAAGTGCCCTCGGCGGGCGACGCGGCGGCCTGGTTCGGCGGGCGCCTGCCCGACGGCTGGTTCACCGGAGCACCGGAGGTCACGGTCGATCGCGAAGAGATCATCGTGGTGGGCGAGCTGCCGGCGTTGACGGAGGAGCACGCGGACGACGCGGCCCGCGCGGCGGCCGAAGAGGGCCGGATCAGCCGCCACCGCGAGGAGACGCGCGACGAGCGCATCGAGATCGCGCGCCAGGCGGAGCACCGCTACCAGCGCAAGGTGTCGTGGGGCGCGCGGCTGGGCGGCACGACGGCGCTGTTCACGACGCATTCGGCCCCGGTGATGACCCGGCTGCGCCAGCCGGAGCGGCTGGTGCTGGACACGCTGGTGGACGCGGGAGTGGCGCGTTCCCGCTCGGACGCGCTGGCCTGGGCGGTGCGGCTGGTGGGCGAGCACGCGGACAGCTGGCTGGGCGAGCTGCGGGAAGCGATGACCACGGTCGACGGCCTGCGTTCGAAGGGCCCGGACCTGGCCTGAACGGTCTGCCGCGGCCGGTCGTGAGTGAGAAACAGTGTTCTAACATCTCAACAACCACAC
>NZ_JBFBAG010000070.1:0-5566 GCF_040682155.1 Amycolatopsis sp. NPDC051371 | reverse complement strand
GACGACGACTCGGACTCGAAGAAGAACTTGTCCGGGTAGGCCGGAGAAACAGTGTTCTAACACTGTTTCTCACTCACGACCTCGTCAGTCGGCGATCAACACCGGCCCACCCTGGTAAAAGCCCGTCCCGGCCCGCCGGAAGCCGCCGGCCTCCCGCTGCCGCCGCACGAGCCAGCGCCCCGGTGCGATGCCCGTCGCCCCGTGCTCCGGGTGCACCAGGTACACCGGCGCCGTGTTGTCGATCGCCGCGACCGCGAGACCCTCGGGGTCCACGACCCACGTCGTCAGCTCGCACGAGCCGACCAGCGTGTGCGGATTGGTCCCGTCGCCGCCCCGCACGAGTTCGGCGCCCTCGGCGGGCAGGGCGTGCCAGCCGCCGCGGGGCTGAGCCGTGCCGGCCATCGCCGACGGCACCACGATCAGGTCGCCCTGGGCCTGGAGCCCGTCGATCACCGGGACGTCGACCTGCCGGTCGAGGTGGGCGAGGACGTCCAGCCCGGTTTGGTCGAGCAGTTCCGCCAAATACATGCGAATCACCTCAAGGAGTTCAGGTCCGGCGCCGCAGCTGCGCGTACTGGGCTCCGGAGAGCCCGTACGTCCAGCCGGCGGCGTCGAGGGGATGGTCGATTTCGGCGGGCACGCGCAGCCCGTAGTGCCGGCGCGTGCCATCGCGTTCGACGGAGCCGTTGACCACCAGCAACAACCGGGTCGTCGCGCCGTCGTAGAGCCGGAGTTCGCACCCGGGGTTGCCCGGGTCGCCGACGCGGTCGAGCAACTCGAGCCCCGCGTCCGCCACGAACGCCGGCCAGCCGAGGTGCTCCAGCGCGCACCGGCGCACCTCGACGTTGCGTTCCGCCATGATCCGGTCGGCCGCCGGCGCGTCGATCACCCAGGACGGCACCCGCGTCCCGTGCCACGCGTGCACGGTCCAGCCGTCGGGGAACGCCATCGCGGGGCCGGTCCCGTGGTGCAGCCGGATCAGGCCGTACGAATCGTCGACCCGTTCGGTGCGCACGACGAGCGGCCGTTCGGCGATGACGCAGACGCCCTCCCTCGGCCACCACCAGCCGCACGACCGCGCGAGCGTGGCCCAGAGATCCAGTTCACCGGTGTCGGCGGGGTCGAACCGCACGCCGTCGACTTGCCGGTGCAGGTCGTACAGCGCGATCCAATGGGTCTCGTGCTGCCCTCCCCAGTACAGTCCGGCGCCCGTCGTGAGCTCACCCCGCACGGCGCCGGCGACGGAGTCCCGGATCGACCGGTGCAGCGCGGGCCCCAGGCCGTTGTTCAGCAACGCCCGCATGGGAAAGCCCAGCGGGTCCGGTGGTGGCCGGTCCCGGGGCCGTCGCCGGTCGCGCCAGACGCCGATCCGCCGGTCGAGCCGCTCGCGCAACGACGTCACCAGCGTCGCCAGGCGCGCTTCGACCGGCAGGTCGCCGCTCAGGGAAAGCGCTTGCGTGGGCGTCATCACGGCGACCGCGGCGGCCGGGGAACTCACCCACGAGAACGTCGGCGGCGACGCGCCGGCCAGTTCGTAAAGGCGGGTGATGGCCGCTTCCGCGGCCGGACGATCAGCCGGCTCGGTGCTCAGCGCGTGGCTCAGCCAGGAGTTCCGGATTTCGAGGGCCCGTGACCACAGTTCGGGGCCGGGAAAGCGACGGCCGGGCCGCCGCGAGGTGCTCAACGCGCGAGGGCGCGCACGCCCTTTCGAATCGACATGCTCCGATCATGACAGCATTTTCGCCGCTCGCGCAAGCCTGGACCTGAAGCCGTGTTCGCGCTTAGAGTTCGTCGTGCCCACGGTCCGTGCCGTGGTTCCGCCGTCGCACAGGGTCTTTCATCGAAGGAAGGCGTCCATGGACGGCAGGTTCACCCGTCGGCAGCTGATCAAGGGCACGCTGGCGGTTTCGCTGGTGCCCGGTATCCCTTCGCCGGCCTCGCACCGGTACCGCGTCGACGTTCCCGCGCTCCCGTGGCCGGCGGCGAACGACATCGTCGCGAACACCACGATCCCGGCGTTCCCGGACCGGAGCTTCCCGATCACCGGTTACGGCGCGAAGAACGACGGCAAGACCGACAACACCGCGGCGATCAAGAAGGCGATCGAAGCCTGCGCCGCGGCCGGCGGCGGCCACGTGATCGTGCCGGCGGGCAGCTTCCTCACCGGCGCTGTCTATTTGAAGAGCAACGTCGATCTGCACCTGGAAAAGGGCGCGGTGCTCAAGTTCGGCGGTGACGCGTCGAAGTTCCCGAACGTCCTGACGCGCTACGAAGGGATCGAGTGCGTCAACCATTCGCCGATGATCTACGCGTACCGGGAAAAGAACATCGGCCTCACCGGCAGCGGCACGCTCGACGCGGCGGCGACGTCGTCGTGGAACAAGGGCAGTGACCGCGCGTACCTGGAAACGTTGGTGGCCAAGGGAACCCCGCCGGAGAAACGCGTCGTGCCCGGCTCGGGGCACACGATGCGATCGACGTTCGTCGAGCCGTACGCCTGCGAAAACGTGCTGATCCAGGGCGTCACACTGAAGAACTCGATGTTCTGGCAGCTGCACCCGACCCTGTGCCGCAACGTCACGGTCGACGGCGTCAGCACCGATCCCAGCACCGCGCACTCCAACACCGACGGCTGCGACCCCGAGTCGTGCGACCACGTCGTCATCGCGAACTGCACCCTCGGCGCGCACGACGACAACATCGCGATCAAGTCCGGCCGTGACGCCGACGGGCGCCGCGTGAACGTGCCGTGCCAGAACCTCGTCGTCGTGAACTGCGTGATGAACGGCAACTGGGGCGCGATCACCTGCGGCAGCGAGCAGACCGGCGGGATCCGCAACGTCTACGCGTACCGGCTCACCGTGCGGGGTGAAACGAAGTTCGCGCTGTACGTGAAGTCGAACACGCTGCGTGGCGGGTTCACGGAGAACATCAACCTCGACAGTGTCTCCGGCACCTTCGCGCGGAACTTCGTGTTCGTGACGTCCACGTATAACAGCCAGACCGGCGGTTACGTCCCGTCGTTCGGGCCGTTCACGATCAGCAACTGCGCGAGCACGAAGATCGCGGGCAAGACCTTCGACGTCAGCGGGCTTTCCAACGCCCACGTGCACGGCTTCGCCGTGGCGAACTCCACGTTTGAGGGCGTCTCCGACACCTCGAACACGCTGAGGTACGTGGACAGCGCCCGGTTCACGAACGTGACGGTCAACGGCAAGCCGATCTGACCCTGCGGGAACGGCGCGGCTGCGGCAGTCTTACTACCAACGAGTAGGAAGCCTGCCGTCAGTCCTTTCCGGAGGTAGCCGTGGACGTCCCCGAAGTGCCCTCGAAGGTGGATCCGGACGTGCTGACCACCGTCCTCGACGGCCGCTGGGCCGAGCTGCGCCGCGGGGTCCGCGCGGAGATGAGCGACACGGAGTTCCGGGATCCGGTGAACCTCGACATCGAGGCACACCGGGCCCAGGTGCTCGACCAGCTGCGCGCGCTCGCCGCGACCGACCGCCCCGGCCTCGGCTTCGACCCGGCGTACGGCGGCGGTGGCGACGTCGGCGGCTCGGTGACGTCGTTCGAGCTGCTCGGCTACGGCGACCTGTCGCTGATGGTGAAGGCCGGCGTCCAATGGGGACTGTTCGGCGGCGCCGTCCAGCTGCTCGGGACCGAGCGTCACCACGAGCGGTACCTGCGCTCGATCATGAACCTGGATCTGCTCGGGTGCTTCGCGATGACCGAGCACGGCCACGGCTCCGACGTCCAGCACCTGCGCACGACGGCGACCTTTGTGGACGGCGGGTTCGTCGTGCACACGCCGGACGCCATGGCCACCAAGGAGTACATCGGCAACGCGGCCCGCGACGGCCGGATGGCGGCGGTGTTCGCCCAGCTCGTCACGGGCGGCGAATCCCGCGGTGTGCACGCTTTCCTGGTGCCGATCCGGGACGTCGACGGCGCGCCGATGCCGGGAGTGTCCATCGAGGACTGCGGCCCGAAGGCGGGCCTGAACGGCGTCGACAACGGACGGTTGAGCTTCGACAACGTCCGGATCCCGCGCGAGGCCCTGCTGAACCGCTTCGGCGACGTGGCCGAGGACGGGACGTATTCGAGCCCGATCGAGAGCGACAGCCGCCGGTTCTTCACGATGCTGGGCACGCTGATCCGCGGCCGGGTGAGCGTCGGCGGAAGCGCGGGGAGCGCGACGAAACGCGGTCTGGCCCTGGCGATCCGCTACGGCGAGCAGCGCCGCCAGTTCATGACGCCGGAGGGCGAGGAGGTCGTCATCCTCGACTACCTCGGGCACCAGCGGAAGCTGCTGCCGGCGCTGGCGAAGACGTACGCGCTGTCCTTCGCGCAGGAAGAGCTGGTCTCGAAGCTGCACGACATCGACTCGTCGGCGCCCGAGGAGGAGCAGCGCGAGCTGGAGTCGCGCGCGGCCGGGCTGAAGGCGCTCAACACGTGGCACGCGACGGCGACGATCCAGGCGGCGCGCGAGGCGTGCGGCGGCTCGGGGTACCTCGCGGAGAACATCCTGCCGGGCCTGAAGGCCGACACCGACGTCTTCACGACGTTCGAAGGCGACAACACCGTGCTGCTGCAACTCGTCGCGAAAGGCCTGCTGACCAGCTACAAGCAGGACTTCGAGGACCTGTCGCCGCTCGCCACGGCCCGGTTCGTCACCGACCAGGTGGTGAGCGCGATCCTGGAGCGGACGTCCGTGCGCAAGGCGCTCGAGTCGCTCACCGAGGGGTCCGACGCGGACGTCTTCTTCCGCCGCGAGTGGCAGCTGAGGCTGTTCGAGGACCGCGAGGAGCACGTCGTCGAGGGGGTGGCGAAGCGCTTGCGCAAGGCGGCTTCGGACCCGTTCGGGGTGTTCAACTCGGCCCAGGACCACGTGCTGCGCGCGGGCCGCGTCCACGTGGAGCGGCTGGTGCTGGAGGCGTTCGCGGCGGCCATCGCGCGGTGTGAAGACCCGGACGCCCGCACGCTACTCGACCGCCTCTGCGATCTGTACGCGCTGTCGGCGATCGAAGAGGACCTGGCCTGGTTCCTGGGCCACGGCCGCCTGACGGCGTCGCGCGGAAAGGCCGTCACCGCGGCGGTGAACGGCCTCTGCGCCCAGCTGCGGCCCCACGCGCGGACGCTGGTGGACGCGTTCGCGATCCCGGAGCAGTTCCTCGCGGCGCCGATGCTGCGGTCCTGACCGGTGGGTGGCCGGCGTCGGGGGCCGGCCACCCACCGGGGGTCCTACTTGCGGTGCTTGCCGTCGTCGTCGGTCACTTCGAACTGCTCCTTGCGGACCTTGCCCGAGACGGTCTGTTCGTCGGTGACCGTCTCGGTCCGCAGGCGCGCCCGCTCGACCGGCACGCTTTCCTTGCGCACCACGGGCTTCTCGGCGTGGAGGACGACGTCCTGCTCGGCCTCGCCGATGTCGGCCCCGCCCTGGCCGTCCTTGATCGGCTCGCGCTCGATGCGCACCTCTTCGTGCCGGACGGGGACGGTGACCTGCTGCTCTTCGGTGACGACGTACTTGCGCAGCCGCACGTGCCCGGTCTCGACCTGCTCGGTGCCG
>NZ_JBFBAG010000069.1:0-48462 GCF_040682155.1 Amycolatopsis sp. NPDC051371 | reverse complement strand
CCGCCTTCACCACTGCACGTCAGGAGATGCACCCACCCACACCACCCCCCGACACTGACCACACACCACACCGCCACCCCCGGGAGGCCGCATGACCGGCGGCGCGAACCGCCAAGTTCTTTTCGGCCGCACCGGACTCAGAGTCGGGCGGCTGGCCGTTGGTACCGTGAACTTCGGCGGCCGCACGGAAGAACCCGACGCACGCCGGATCCTCGACGTCGCGCTCGCGCACGGCCTGAACCTGGTCGACACGGCCGACATGTACGGGTGGCGCGTCCACCGCGGGTATACCGAGGAACTGCTCGGACGCTGGCTGTCCGGTTCTCCCCGCCGCCGCGACGACGTCATCGTTGCGACCAAGGTCGGTGAGCAGATGGGGGACGGCCCGAACGACTGCGGCCTGTCCGCCCACCACATCATCCGGAGCTGCGAGGCATCCCTTCGTCGGCTCGGCACCGACCGGATCGATCTCTACCAGATGCACCGTTACGACCCGGACGTGAGCTGGGAAGTGGTCTGGCAGGCTATGGATCAGCTGATCAGCCAGGGCAAAGTGCGGTGCGTCGGGTCGTCGAACTTCGCCGGCTGGAACATCGCCGATGCCCAGCACGCGGCCCGCGGCCGCGGTCTGGCCGGTCTGGTTTCGGAGCAGTGCGTGTACAACCTTCTGACGCGGCAACCGGAGCTGGAAATCCTGCCCGCCGCGCAGGCGCACGGCCTCGCGGTGATGGTGTGGGCGCCGCTGCACGGCGGACTGCTGAGTGGCGCCCTTCGTAAGGCGCGGGAGGGTACGGCGGCCAAGTCGGCCCAGGGCCGCGCGGCGTCGGCTCTGCTCGAGAACCAGGCCGCTGTCGAGCGCTACGAGCAGTTCTGCGGCGATCTGGGACGAAACCCCGCGGAGGTGGGGCTCGCCTGGGTGCTCTCGCGGCCGGGGGTGACGGTTCCCGTTGTCGGTCCCCGCACCGAAGGCCAGCTCGAAAGTGCGCTGCGAGCGCTCGATACCGGGCTGTCGGCCGGAGAGCTCGACGAGCTGGACAAGATCTTTCCTCCGCACGGGCGCGGTGGTCCCGCTCCGCGCGCGTGGATCGACTGAGCCCCGCCTGCACAACCCACTCCACTCCGGCTGCGCCGTACTCGGCCCTTCGGGAAACCGCGCGGCTCGGCAGTGATGTTCGCTGCCGAGCCGCGCGCGGCGTGCCGGTCAGGCCGCCTTGCGCTTGCTGAAGATGTCGTCGATGCCGGTGAGCCCCGACAGCATCCGCGCGAAGTCCATCTCCCGCGGACGCAGCCGGTGCGGGTCGATCTGTGCCTGCGCCTTGTCCCAGTAGTCCTCCTTGTGCTTGGTGCGGTCGTAGAAGAACCGCACGAACTCCAGCACGGAGTCCAGGAACGAGCGGTAGCTGTGCTCGTACCAATCGAGGACCTCGGTCTCCGACGAGGGGTTGGCCAGCACTTCGTCGATCGCGTCCGCCAGGGCCCGGGAACCGCGCAGCGCCAGGGTGACGCCGGTGGACAGGAGCGGGTCGATGAACGCCGCCGCGTCTCCGACGAGCGTCCAGCCGGGCCCATGGAACTTCGTGCAGGTGTAGGACCAGTCCTTGATGTTCCGGAAGCCGCTGACCCGCCGGGCGCCGGCCGTGAGAGTCTTGATCTCTTCGGTCTGGGCCAGCCTCTCGGTGTAGATCTCTTCGAGGGACTTGCCCGACGCCTTGTACTCGGCGATCGGCGTTACGTGTCCGACGCTGACCGTGCCGTCGTGCAGCGGGATGAACCAGAACCAGCCCGTCGGCAGGTTCTCCGAGATGATGTCCCCGGCCTTGGTGCCACCGTAGAGGTTGCAGCCCTGCCAGTACGCCCACGTGGCGATGTTGCGCAGGTCGTCGTGGTACTCGATGAGGTCGAACTCGTTGCCCAGCAGGTGGGTCTGGCCGGAGGCGTCCACGAGCTGCTTGCTCCGCGCGGTCCGGACCTGCTTGCTTCCCCTTTCGGTGTAGGTCACACCGACCACCCGGTCGCCTTCGAAGACCGGGCTCTTGACCGTCGCCTCTTCCACTACGGTCACGCCGAGCTCACGGGCCCGGCCGAGCAGCAGCGCGTCGAAGTCCGCGCGCCGCACCTGGTAAGCGTGCTCGTACAACGCCGACTCGTGGAACCGGAAACCCCAGGTCCCCTGGTTCTTGCCCCAGAGCAAGGTTCCGCCGTACTTCTTGGTGAACCCCATCGCGTCGAGGCGTTCGAGGAGCCCCAGGTCTTCGAGCGTGGGCATCAGTCCGGTGATGAGGGACTCGCCGATGTGGTATCGCGGGAACTTCTCGCGTTCCAGCACCAGCACGCGGTGACCCTTCATGGCCAGCAGGCCCGCGGTTGCCGAGCCGCCGGGACCGCCACCGATCACCACGACGTCGAACTCGTCCTCTTCGCTCACTGAACTCTCCATTCCTGTTCTGACGGCTCGTCCGGACCCCGGCGTCCGGCTCAGAGTGCGGACAGCGGGGTAGCCGGGTCGGAGACGCCGACGCGGAGTATGCGGCTGAACCGCTCGACCATCTCGGCCACGGTGGATTCTTCGTACTCCTTGGTGTTGTACCGGGCGGTGCCCGCGACCTCCCCGGTCGGCAGGATGTCCAGTCCCCACAGGACACCGTTGGGGATGTCGGAGGTCACCGGGTACGACTTGTGCCGCTTGCGGATCGCGGAGTACTCCACGTCGCCGATCAGTTCGGCCTCCGTCACCCCCGGGTACTGCATCACCTGGAACGCCCACACGGCCGTGCCCGGCCGTTCGTAGGTTTTCGTGAGCGTTGGTGCCTGCACGGTGATTTCCGCGAAGGGCAGCTCATGGGTGTAGGCGGCGAGGCAGGACTCCCGGGTCCGCCGGACCAGTTCCATGAAGTTGCGGCACGAGCCGTGCTCGGTGCGCAGGGGCAGCATGTTGAAGAACGGCCCGACGGTCTCGTTGAACCGGGGCTCGACCCGCCCGGAGGTGATGATCGCCGACACCACGTCGTCGACGCCCGTCTCCTGGTGCAGCAACGCGGAGAAGGCCGCCATCATCACCATGAACGGCGAACTGCGCATCGCTTTGGCGAACGCGGAAGTCGCGGCGGAGACTTCGCGGTCCAGCACGAATCGGTAGACCCCGTACAGGGCCTGCTCACCCGGTTGGAAGAGGTGGTCGGTGGGGAGGTCGACGAGCTCCGCGCCCCGCGCTGCTTCCCGCCAGTACGCGCGGGATTCGTCCGCTTGCGGCGAATTGAGCTGTTCGCGCTGCCACGCGGTGAACTCCTGGTACTGCCGGGCCGGCGGAGGCGCGGCGATCGGGAAGCCCCGCCGGGCGGCGTAGAAGTTCGCAATGTCCCGGATGATCACCTGCAGGGACAGGCCGTCACTGGCGACGTGGTGGGTGATCAGGACACACACCGTGTCCTTCTCGTCGAGCCGGCCGAGCACGACTCGGAGGTGGGGAAGTTGGGCCACGGTCATCGTCGAGGCCTCGACCTCGTTGACGAAGTCGTCGATCTGCTCCTCGCGCGGGCTGCTGTCGTCCGAAAGGAGGTCGACGACCACGAGTTCCGCCGGGCTCGGCGGGAAAACCTTCTGGTACGGCTCGCCGTCGTCGCGCACCACTTGCGTGCGAAGCATCTCGTGGCGCACGACCACGTCGTCGACCGCGCCCTGGAACGTGGCCAGGTCCAGTTCCCCGGACAGCCGCCACGACAGGATGACCAGGTGCCGGGGACCGAACGAGCCGTCCTGATCGCCCTTGTCGAACATGCAGAGCATGTCGAGGTTCGTGGACAGAGGACCGCGGGCGCCGATGATGTCCATGTGTTCGCTTCCGTTCGGGCTCGTCGGGGGGCGGGTCAGGCAGCCTGGGACGCACCGCCGTCGGCAGCCCCCCGCTGTCGCTCGGCGGCCTCGTAGAGAGCGGTGATGTTGCCGCTGCCGAAGGTGCGGGCACCCATCCGCTCGATGAGCTCGAGGAAGATCGTGTTTTTCGGATGCACCGACTTGGCGAAGATCTGGTAAAGCTGACCACCGTGGTCCTCGTCGACGAGGATTTCCTGGCCGCGCAGCTCGTCGCCGGTGTAGCGGGCCGGAACCAGGCGGTCCGCCAGGTCGCGGTAGTACGTGTCGGGGGTGCCCATGAACGCGACACCGCGCTGCCGCAGGCGGGCGACGGTGGTCACGATTTCGTCGGTGGCGAAGGCGATGTGCTGGACCCCCGCGCAGCCGTGCTTGTCCAGGAACTCGTTGATGTGGCTCGGTTCCTGGGTGATGTCGGGCTCGATCAGGGTCAGCGTCACCTCGCCGGAGCGGCTTTCCACGACCTTGGTCGTCATCGCCTGTGCACCGATCTGGAGCTTCTCCGTGAAGGTGAGCTCGAAGTCGAACACGTCGCGGTAGAACGTGATCGTGTCTTCGATGTCACCGGGCCGCACGCACACCGCGAAGTGGTCGATGGACTGCAGCGGGCTGCCCGCGGCCGCGACGTCGCGCGGCACCGGGTGCAGGCCGGGCACCACCGGGGCGCCCACCCCGGCAGTGCGTTCGACGAAGGTGTGCACGATGTCGCCGAACCCGCCGACCGACGCGGTCACGACATCCTTGACGCGAGCGGGAGCGGCCACGGACCGGGCCCCGCGGCGGACGGCCTCCGCGTGGGCCCGCGCGGCGTCGGGAACGCGCAACGCGATGTCGGCGACCCCGTCACCGTGCCGCGCGACGTACCGCGCGGCCTCGTGGTCGTCGCCGGCCGCTTCGGTGAGCACGATGCTGATGTCGTTGGCGCCCACCTCGACCGACCACGCCCCGGCGGTGGAGACGCCGCCGGGGCTGGACAGCGCACGCACCGCGAACCCGTACCCGTCGACCAGCCAGCCCAGCGCGGCGTCGATGCTCCGGACGTGGAGCCGGATGTGGTCAAGGCCCAGCTCGTCGAAGACGAACGGATCGGTCGTCGACATCACTTCTCCCAATTCGGTGTTGGTTCTCGTCAGACGCGCTAGCTGAGGTGCGGCCACGCCTCGCTGACATACTCGAGGCACGTGGCGCGCCGGGAGGGCCCGTGAGCGGTTTCCCACCCACCCGGCGTGGGGATTCCCGCCGGCCACAGCGAGTGCTCGCCGGCGGCGTTGACGAGGACCTTGTAGTTGCCGTCCTCGTCGTCGAAGGGGTTGGTGGCCTGGCCGGCCATCGTCTGGCTCATCGTTGTCCCTTTCGTCCTCGGCGCGGCTTCGCTAGCCGGCCTGCCCGGCGATGATCACCTCGGCGAGGCCCGCCACGGTCGGAGTGTTGAACAGGGTCCGGATCTCCACCTCGACGCCCAGCTCCGAGCGGACACGGTTGAGCAGGCGCATGGCGAGCAGCGAGTGGCCGCCCAGGTCGAAGAAGTCGTCTTCGACACCGACCTCGGGCAGGCCGAGCACCTGCTCGAAGATCCGGCAGATGGCTTCCTCGGTCGGGTTCGCGGGAGCGCGGTAGGTCGCCTCGCTGCGGAACTCCGGCACCGGGAGGGCCGCGCGGTCAACCTTGCCGTTGGCGGTCAGCGGCAGCCGGTCGATCACGGTGAACGCCCCCGGCACCATGTACTCCGGCAGCGCCGCGCGGACGTGGTCGCGGAGCGCGGTGAGGTCGGGCTCGTCACCGTCCGGCACGAGGTACGCCGCGAGGCGGGTGTCGGCACCGACTTCGTGTGCGACGACCGCGACGTGCGCCAGCCCGGGGAAACCGGTCAGCACGGACTCGATTTCGGCCAGTTCCACGCGGAAGCCGAGGATCTTGACCAAGTCGGTGGCGCGGCCGGCGAACTCGAGCTCGCCGTCCGCGGACAGCCGAGCGAGATCACCGGTGCGGTACATCCGGGAACCGTCGTTGCGGAATGGGTTGGCGACGAAAGCCTCGGCGGTGAGGTCCGGGCGGTCGAGGTAGCCCTTCGCGAGGCCACGTCCCGCGATGTAGAGCTCGCCGATTGTGCCGGGCGGTGCGGGGTCCAGGCGCTCGTCGAGGATGTGGAGCTCGACCCCGTCGAACACCCGGCCGGAGGTGACGAGCACGTCTGCCCGGTACGGCGCGGTCAGCCCCGCCTGCGTGCTGAAGACGGTCGCCTCGGTGGTGCCGTACAGCGCCCGGACGATCAGGCCCGGCGAGGCATTCAGGACACGTTCGACAGCACCAGGGGCGATGACGTCACCGCCGGTGAGCACCTCCCGGACGGTAGCGAAGGTGTCCGGAGCTTCGTCGGCCACGACCCGGAAGAGGCCCGCGGTCAAGTGCAGGGCGGTGATGTCGTGCTCGGCGATGTGTGCGCGCAGCCGGGAGATGTCGAACCGACCATCGGGGAACACGACCACGCTGCCGCCGTGCAGCAGCGGGACCAGGATCTCGTAGAGCGACACGTCGAACGCGATCGGTGCGATCAAGGACACGCGCTCGTGGTTGCCGGTGTCCCAGCACGGGTCGAGGGCGAGGTCGACGGTACCGCCGTGGCGGACCGCGACGCCCTTCGGGTGCCCGGTCGATCCCGACGTGTACATCACATACGCGAGGTCGTCCTCGCCGACGGCCACCGCCGGCGGCGTGGTGGGCGCCTCGGCGATCGGCGGGTCGCTCGCCACGAGGACCGACTGCGCCACGGACGGCAGCCCGCGCCGGGTCGACGCGGCGTCGGTCAACAGAACCTTTGTGCCGGACTGCGTGACGATCCACTGCTGCCGATCCGCCGGGTAGCCGGAGTGCACCGGCAGGTACGCGCCACCGGCCTTCAGTGCGGCGAGCAGCGAAACCACCACCTGCGCCGAGCGTTCCAGCAGCACCGCTACCGGCGCGCCCGGTTCGACGCCGAGGGCGAGCAGGTGGTGGGCGAGCTGGTTGGCCCGCTCGTCCAGCTCGCGATAAGTCAGCGTCGCTTCGTCCGACCGCACCGCCACGGCGTCCGGTGTGCGGGCGGCCTGCGCGGCGAAAACTTCGTGTACCAACCGGGACACAGTCATTCTCCTATCCGCCCTGCCATCTCGTCACAGTTCAGTGTGGAGAGGGCCACCGCTGCCGACGTCTCCCGGTTTGCGGTGGTGTTTCGTCCACAGATCTCGTTGTGCGGCAAGAAGGTCGGGATCGGGGGAGTGGTTACCGTGGACGATATGACGACCACGACGGACGCACTGGAGGACCTGCGCGGCGCGCTGGCCGGCCCGGGCACCGTGCTCACCGACCCGGACGTGCTGCACGCCGGCAGCCGCGACGAAGCCGACCTGTGCCCGGCCGGCGTACCGGTCGCGGTCGTGCGGCCACGCGACACCGCCGAGGTAGCCATCGCGGTCCGGATGGCCGCGGCACACCGGATCCCGGTCGTGCCGCAGGGCGCCCGGAGCGGACTGACCGGCGGGGCCAACGCCGTCGACGGTGCGATCGTCCTGCAGCTCACGCGACTGAAGCGGATGAGCATCGACGTCGGAACGGGACTCGCTGTGGTGGGTGCGGGAGTCGTCAACGCGGACCTGTCCCGGGCGGCGGCCCGGGCCGGGCTGGACTACCCGCCGGATCCCGGGTCGCAGGACTCGTCGACCATCGGCGGGAACGTCGCGACCAACGCGGGCGGCATGTGCTGCGTGAAGTACGGTGTCACCGGCCGGTACGT
The DNA here is from genome assembly GCF_040682155.1 of Amycolatopsis sp. NPDC051371. Classification (NCBI taxonomy): domain Bacteria; kingdom Bacillati; phylum Actinomycetota; class Actinomycetes; order Pseudonocardiales; family Pseudonocardiaceae; genus Amycolatopsis; species Amycolatopsis sp. NPDC051371. The sequence continues at coordinate 40,826 of NZ_JBFBAG010000069.1, read as the reverse complement.
CGTGGGAATGACCGTGGTCCTCGCCGACGGCGCTATCCTCCACTGTGGACGGCCCGGACCCGGCCGGAACGCCGGCTACGACCTCACGGGGCTGTTCACCGGTTCCGAAGGCACCCTGGGTGTCATCACCGAGGTCGTTCTGCAGCTGCGGCCCGCCCGGCAGCCCGATCGCACGCTTGTCGCGGTGTTCCCCACGGTGGCGTGCGCCGGCCGTGCCATCAGGGGCATCACCGCGGAACGGGTCACTCCAAGCCTCTTGGAGCTCCTCGACCGGACGCACCTGCGCGCCATCGAGGAGTACCGTCCGTCCGGTTTGGACACCGAGGCCGGTGCGCTGCTGCTCGCCGCGTCCGACGCCGGAGGAGACGCACAGGCGGAACTGGATGCCATCGCCGGTCACTGCGAGCGAGGTGGCGCAACTGAAGTGCACGTCGCCACGGACCAGGGGGAGGCCGAGGCGCTGTTCGCCGCCCGCAGGCTCGCGCACCCGGCCATGGAACGGCTGGCCGCGCAGCGGTTCCCCGGTGGGCGCGGCGGACTCGTCGTCGACGACGTCGCCGTCCCGCGCAACCGGATCGTGGAGCTGGTCGAAGGGGTGGAGCGCATCGCGGCCGCCAACGACGTGCTGGTCGGCGTGGTCGGGCACGCCGGGGACGGCAACCTCCACCCGGTGATCGTGGTCGACCGCGGCGATACCGCGGTCATGGCCAGGGGACGGGTGGTGTTCGACGAGATCATGCGCCTCGGTCTCGCGCTCGGGGGCACGTGCACTGGGGAGCACGGCGTCGGCCTGCTCAAGCGTGAGTGGCTCGAACGTGAGCTCGGCCCGGTGGGGGTGCGGGTCCACCAGGCTCTCAAGCGAGCACTGGACCCGGCAGGAATCCTCAATCCCGGGAAGGTGGTTCCTGCTGCGCACGAACGGAGTTGAGGCGGGCCGCCCTTGTCGTCAGTCTTCCAGTAGAAGCATCTCGACCGCACGAGGAGCGCGATGGGGATCGCCGTTATCGCCGGCACGCCGTTCGACGCGGAGCTCGGTGCCAGCCTTTTGAGAGACGCGGGCCAAGCAGCGACGCCCTATCCCATGGCCGGGTCGCCGGACGAGCAAGACGCGTTGCAGTACGAGCGGCCAGATGTACTGCGGACCGCGTTCGCCGACCTGGTGCGCGGACTACCTGCTCGCGGCCACCGGGTGGCGATGGTGTTCTGCAACTCGCTTTCCGCCGTGGTCGACCGCGACGTCGGTGCGGCGGGCGTTGTACTGGTCACCCCGGCCACGGTCTATCGAGAGGTCGCGGCCGTCCATCGGAACGCGCTGGTCTTCACCGGCAACGGTTCCGCGGTCGTCGGCTACGAGCGTGTCGTCGCGTCGGCGGCTCACCGCTCGGTCGTGATCTCCGATCCCGTACTCGTGCGGGCCATCGAGACCGGGGACCCGGACGCGGCGTTCCGGGAATCGGCACTGCCCGGCGCACTGCGACTCGCCGAACGCGCCCGGATGGACGCGGTCGTCCTCGCGTGCACCCATTTCACCGAGGTGCTCCCGCACGTTCTCGCGGCGTGCGGCCTGCCCGTGGTCGACGTCGGGCGCCGGCTGGTCGAGCTGACCGTGGCAGCCGCGGACGCGGCTCCGGTCGACGGAAGGGCTGCGTAATGATCGAGCTGGCACGCGAGTCGCTGCATGTCTCGGTGTGGGACCCGGTGGCGACGTCGATGAACTTCCTCAACGAGGTCGCCGGCCGGTTCCCGGACGCGATCTCGCTCGCGGCCGGACGTCCGTACAACGGGTTCCACGACCCGGCCGACCTGCCCCGGTACCTGAGCGTCTTCCAGGACCACCTGGCGGGAGCGGGGCTTTCCCCGCAACGCGTGAGCTCGTTGCTCATGCAGTACGGCAGGACCAACGGCGTGCTCGGCGAGCTGATCGCCCGGCTGCTGGACAACGACGAACACATCCTGGTCCCACCGGAAGCGATCGCGGTGACGTCGGGCTGCCAGGAGGCGATGGTCATCGCGTTGCGGGGCCTGTGCGCGCGCCCCGGTGACGTCGTGCTCGCGGTGGAACCGTGCTACGTCGGGCTCACCGGCGCGGCGCGCCTGCTCGGCATCGACGTCGTCCCGGTACCGGAAGGCGCGGGCGGGGTCGATGCCGCGGTCGTCGCGGCGACCGCGCGTGCGGTGCGTGCCGAGGGTCGGCAGCCGAAGGCCCTTTACGTGGTGCCGAACTTCTCCAACCCGTCCGGGGTTTCGCTTCCCGTGGCGACCAGGCACCTACTGCTGGATGTCGCCGAGGCCGAGGACCTGCTCGTGCTCGAAGACGACCCCTACGGCCTCTTCGGCCTGACCGACGAGCCCCGTCCATCGCTGAAAGCCCTCGACCGGCGTTCCCGGGTGATCTATCTCGGCTCGTTCGCGAAGTCGTGCTTCCCCGGCGCCCGAGTCGGTTTCCTCGTGGCGGACCAGCGGGTCGTCGATCACAGCGGGCGGCAGACACTGCTCGCCGATGAGCTGTCGGCGATCAAGAGCATGCTGACGGTCAACACGTCGCCGGTCGCGCAAGCGGTGATCGGAGGTCTGCTCGTCGAATCCGGCTGCAGCCTTCGCGCGGCCAACCAGGCCAAGATCGGCTTCTACCGGCAGAACCTGCGCACGCTGCTGACCGCACTGGCGGACGCGTTCCCGGAGGGCAGCGGGCCGGACGTTCGCTGGACCGTGCCGAGTGGCGGGTTCTTCGTGGTGCTCGAGGTGCCCGTGGCGGCCGACGAGAAGCTGCTGGAGCTCTCGGCCGAACGATACGGCGTGCTTTGGACGCCGATGAGCTTCTTCTATACCGATGGCGGGACGAACGCGCTGCGGCTCTCGTGCAGTGCGGTCGAACCGGGCCGGATCGGGGAGGGCGTGACTCGGCTGGCTCGGCTGCTGGCCGATCACGGCTGACGGGCGGCGCTGTCGCGCAATGCCGGAGACGAAGGATCCCAGGTACGCCAAGGAGACTTGGGAGCTGGACCGTGGGAAGGACTTTCATGACCGAATCGGAGTGGACGCCGTCCGAGGTGGCCGAGCTGTACGACAGCTCGTGCCAGATGTCGACGATCTTCAACGACGGGTACGAGCACCTGGGCTACTGGTACGACGAGAACGACGACGCAAGCGTCGAAGAGGCGGGCAAGCGGCTCACCCGGAAGGTCGTCGACGTCCTCGGCCTGCGCCGTGGCGAGCACATGCTCGACGCGGGCTGCGGGGTCGGGGCCCCCGCGACGCAGATCGCCCGCGAAGTGGGTGCCCGCATCACGGGCATCACGATCAGCCCCGCCGAGTGCGAAGAGGCGGAGAAGCGGGCCGCGAAGGCCGGCCTGTTCCACCAGGTGCGCTTCCAGGTCCGTGACTACCACGAGCTTCCTTACGGCGACGGCCACTTCGACGCCGTGATGGCGATGGAGGCGCTGTCGCATTCGGTCGACCTGGCGAAGGCGTTGTCGGAGTTCCACCGCGTGCTCAGGCCGGGCGGCCGCGTCGCGATCACCGAGACGACGATGGTCCACCCCGACGCCCAGTTGCCGGAGTTCTTCCGCAGCCGTCGCCCGATGACGGCCGACGGGTGGCTGGAAGTACTCCGGGCCGCCGGCTTCGTCGTCGAGGAATGGACGCAGTGCGGCCACCGTGTGTACGGCATGGGCAGCCGCTACGTCGACCGCACCGAAGAGCTGCGGGACGAGCTCGTGGAGAAGTTTGGCGAAGCGTTCGTCGACACCGTCAAGCAGGGGCAGAAGGAAATGTTCGCCCCGGGGCCGGAGCACATGAGCTACCTCATTCTCTGCGCCCGCAAGCCAGTCGCCTGAGACCGCGTCCGCCGGTCCTGGCCGCCTTCGCGCGGGCAGGCCGCGGGGAAGCTCCTGGAGCGGGCGTGCTCGGTGACCCCGGGTACGCCCGCTCCCGGCTGTCGGGCCACTCGTGCGCAACTCCTGTCGTGCGCTTATCATCACCGAAAGTGCGCACCGGTGACCGTGTGCATTTGCGCCTGACCGGCGTATGTTCGTCACGTGCTCAACGCGTTGTGTTTTCGCGGTCCGGTGTGCCATGGCTGACGGGCGCTGCCAGGTCTGCGACCGTCCGCTTCGCGACCGGACCGCCGTCCGGGGCCGGGCGCCGGTCTACTGCTCGTCCGCCTGCCGACAAAAGGCGTACCGGTCGCGACGCGAAATTCCCGGAAGCGAGTCGGTGGACGACCTCATCGCCGACATCGAGCAACGGGTCCGGAAGCTGTTTCCCCGCGCTCCGTCCGCGTTCTACTCCGACGTCTCGGACCTCTCGGCGTTGGTCGGGCGGCTGCGCCGGCTGGCCAGGCTGGCCCTCGACGTCAGTGCTGGGGAAGACGTTACGGAAAACGTCACGGAAAGCGTAACGCCTGAGTCCGTTACGGCCGGAGGTTCGCGCGAGTCCTGCCGCGTCGACACCGCCGGGCAGCTGCACCCGAGCGACGAATGGGCCTTCGCCGGGCTGGTGGAGCCACACCGCCAGGAGCTGCGGGTGCACTGCTACCGCATGGTGGGCTCCTTCGACGACTCCGAGGACCTCCTCCAGGAGACCCTGCTGCGTGCTTGGCGAGGGCGCGAGGGTTTCGCCGGCCAGTCTTCGCTGCGCACCTGGCTGTATTCGATCGCGACGAACGTCTGCCTGGAGTTCCTGCGTCGCCACGCCCGTGAACCCCGGCGCTACGAGCCGGTTCCGGGTATCGACTCCGGCAGCGGGGAAGCGCCGGCGCAGGTGGCGTGGCTGCAGCCCTACCCCGTCTCGGCCGGCCCCGAGGAAACCGCGTTGTCGCGGGAGACGATCGAGCTGGTCTTCATCACCGCGATCCAGCACCTTCCCCCGAAGCAGCGAGCGACCCTGGTGTTGCGGGACGTGCTCGGCATGCCCGCCGCGGACACGGCGAGCCAGCTCGGGGTCAGCGTCGCGTCGGCCAACAGCGCGCTCCAGCGGGCCAGGGACGCCATGCGGAAGCACCTGCCGCGCGACCGCGCGGACTGGTCCGCGCCCGCCGGCGTGACGGCCGAGGAGCAGGAGGTCCTGGATCGGTACATGGACGCGATCGGCCGGAGCGACCTCAACGCGATGGCCGACCTGCTCAGCCCGGACGTCGTACTCACCATGCCGCCGAACCCGTTCTGGTTCGTCGGTCGCGACGCGATGATGTCCTTCGTCACGAAGTCGCTCGATCCCGCCGCCCCGGCGTTTCTCGGCCACTGGCGGCAGCTCCCGGCCGTCGCGAATGGCCAGCCCGCGGCCGCCGGGTACATCAACCGGCCGGGCACGCGGTTCTTCCGCGCGCAGGTGCTCGATGTACTGCGGGTGGAGGGCGGCCGGATCGTCGAGATCACTGCCTTCGAACCGCATCTGTTCCCCGCCTTCGGGTTGCCGCTCACACTCTCGTGAAAGACCGATGAGTTTTCCCGATGCTCTTCGTCTACCCACCCGCATGCACGGCCGACGGGGCGCGTGCCTGACAGAGGAGAAAGAGATGCTGCTCCAGGACAAGATCGCGATTGTTTACGGCGCCGGCGGTTCGATCGGCTCGGCCGTGGCTCGCACCTTCGCCGCCGAGGGCGCGATGGTGTACCTGGCCGGCCGGACCCGCGGCCCGCTCGAGCGCGTCGCGAAGGAGATCGCGGACGTCGGCGGTTCGGCCTCCGAAACAGTGCTCGACGTCTTCGACGAGGAGGCCGTGACCGAGCACGCGGCCACCGTCGTCCGTGAAGCCGGCCGTCTGGACGTGTCGATCAACCTGATCCGGGTGCCCGGGCTACAGGGCGTCCCGCTCGTCGACATGGCCCTCGAAGACGTGACTTCCCTGGTCCACGACCAGCTCCGCGCGAACTTCATCACGGCGCGGGCCGCGGCCAAGCACATGGTCAAGCAGGGCAGCGGGGTCATCCTGGCGCTGAACAGCGGGTCGGCGGTGTGCAGTCCGATGATGGGCGCGACCGGCCCGGCGGACGCCGCGGTGGACGGCCTGATCCGCAACCTGGCTGCCGAGCTCGGCCCGGCCGGGGTGCGCGCGGCCGGGATCTGGACCGCAGGCCTGCCGGAAACGATCACTCGGGAGAAACTGGCCGAACACGGTGCTGTTGTCGACGAAGAGGGTCTCCAGGGCATCCTGGCCAACCTCGACCAGATGCGGATGACGAAGAAGTCTCCGCGCCTGTCGGAGGTCGCCGGTACTGCGGCGTTTCTCGCCTCCGACTGGGGCGGCGCGGTCACCGGCGCGTTCGTCAACGCCAGCAGCGGGATGTACACCCACTGACGGCGGGCCGCCGAGGTCGGTGTCACGAGAATGTGCGGCCGGCCTCGGCGGCTTCCGGGTTCTGTTCCGGGCACGCCATCTAGGCCGCGCGGGTGTCGCCGTCCTTCGATTCGGCCGGCACCGCACTCGATCCGTGTCGGGGGTCGAGCACGGCCGGTGGCGCGACTCGGCGACGGCCGCCGAGCAGGCGCAGCGCGGGGCGCTCGACAAGGACGGACAGCAGCCAGCCTAGGACGAGGATCGCGACGAACGTCAGCGCGGCGTTGCCGAGTGCGCTGCCGAGCGACGAAGGAGTGGTCCAGATGTCGGGGTTGGCGGTGTCGAGCGGGCCGTAGGAAATGACGATCCAGTGCACCAGGTAGACGCTGAAGGCGATACCGCCGAGGGCGACCATGGGCCTGGTACCGAAGAAGGTCCGCTTGCCCGCGTACTCGCGCTTGGCGGCCGCGGCGACCAGCAGAGCCAAGGGAGCCGCGGTCACGGCGAACCCGGCGTTGTCTTCGAGGAAGTGGGCGCTGATGGCGAGACCGGCGAGCGAGAGCAGCACCGAAACGACGACACCCGGACCGTGCCACCGCTTGGTGGCCACCATCCTGGCGACGAACACGCCGAGCAGGAACTCGAGCAGCCTGGTCACGGGGATGTAGCCGACGAACCAGGTCTGCAGCCACGAGTCCGTCGTGCGGACCAGGAGTGGCTCGATCGGAAGCAGCTTGGCCAGGAACGGCACCGCCACCAGCAGCACGATGACGGCGAGGGCGGGGGCCCACAGCCGTTCGGGACGGATTCGCCGGACGAGCCGATTGATCCACGGGAAGGTGGCGTAGAACAGCAACGCGCAGGAGAGCGCCCAGGTCGGGCCGTTGGGATTCGCGGTGAGCACCGCTTCCTGGTCCGGGATCCAGTTCTGGATCAGCAGCAGGTTGGCGATCGTCCGCCAGCCCGCTATCGCGACGCCGGTGCCGAGGGCCAGCAGGAGCGACGCGACCAAGGTGATCACGTGGACCGGGAACACCCGCGCCGCGCGCCGCCGCCAGAACCGGGGCGCGTCGACGTCGGAGTTGTGCACCCAGGCGAGGGCGAACCCCGTGATGACGAAGAAGAAGGTGAAGCCCATGACGCCCAGCTTGTAGTCGTACGACCACAGCGTCTGGGCCGCTGGGTCGACCCTCAGAACGAGCGAGATCCCGATGTGGGAGATGAGGACCATGCAGATGGCGACGAAGCCGAAGCCGGACAGCGACGGCAGACGGGCGGGTGGAGATTGTGTGGTGCTCATGGCGATCCATTCGTTACGGAGTCCGAGGGGCGCGCTCCGCTGCCGGGGAATGACCCGGTGGGAGGCGATCTTTCTTCCTGTCGGAGGTTCACGCGGTGCTGGTCGCGGCGCGCTTCCGCCGCGACGCGCCGGCCATTCCACGTCGAATGTCCGGCAGGTCTGCTGATGCTCCGCGTAGTCCGCCGGGCGAGCCACACCGTGGTCTCCCCGGCGGCTGACCCTCACGTAGAAGCGCGCCTCCTTCGGGGCCGCCCGGCCACCCCGTCGTCAATCGGGTTCGACGACGGGACCGCCGGATCGCCGGAGAGCAGGACACGCATCGCGCTTTCCCTTCGAGAAGAATGTGTGCGCTGACTATTGCAGTGCGTTCACGGTGCGACATCTCTGTTTTTGCGCACCTGCGCGCGCAGGTGGTCACGGTTTCGAGACGTCGATCTCGGCAGGCTCCCCGACGGAGAATAGTGTCGAAATCGTAGCGATGTGATCGCGCTGAGTTAGCTGTGCTGAATCCCTTGTGGCGTAACGAAACAAGGCGATGAGCTTGAGACTTGACGGTAGTGGATACGCGCTTTGCGACGAAAGGGACGAATGTCACCGCATGAGCCGGGTGCAACAAGCCGTCGAAATTCGAACTTTCGCAGCACTCCGAATATGTTCATGTGCGGAGTGTGAGATCCTGGACTCGAGTCCGTCAAACGATCGGGTGGTGCGACGTGTGTCGCCGAGGACGTGGGTCATCAGGGGCGCTTGTGCGCCTCGCACGCGGGGTCAGCGGCAACCGGTCAGCCGGTGGAACGCCGCCCGTTCGGGATCGGTTAGGGGCGGCAACATCCGCCGGTCCGGGTGCCAGTTCGGCACGAAGGCGACCGGCGGCGTGAACTGTCCAGGCCCGTAGGGTCCGTTGAGCAGGTGCCCGCTGCGGCCGTGACTCACGGCCGCGACCACCATCGCGTTCAGGAACTTCGTCAGCATCGGCTCTGTCACCTCGGGTCGGCACCGTTCGTCGCCGCGTCGATCTGCCGGACGCGCGCGCCTGGTTCTTCCATGATGCTGCCTTCGGTCGTGGAGCACCACCTTCGGAGTTCCGTTTACCGGGCGTCTGTGGTCGCGACAGGGCGTTGAGCTGCGGTTTCAGATCGACGATGGCTGCGCGGCCAGCCGATCGGGCCAGTGGGTCCCGAAACGGACAGCATGGTAGGAGATGCGAGGGTCGCTCAACAAGGTGTAGCAGCTGGCTCTCGCCGACCAGAGGGCGACGGCCTCGGATGCGCGCGTATCGGCGTCTGGGCGAGTTCGCCCGGCTTTCGCCACGCCACGCGCGGCCGTCGGGGCGCAAGCGCGGGCGACTTCTTCGGATATCGTCATGCGGCGTCAGAAGTGGACGAGGGTGAGCCGGCGTCGCCCGGTATGGGTGCGGTGCCGGGCGGTGGCAGCTGCGCTTTCGGGACGGGCAGGGGAGTGCCGCTGCCCGGTTCGGTGTGGGCGGGAGCCACTGTCGTCGGCCTGGTCGTGTCGGTGTGCGGTTGCCTCTCCGGACGCGGAGCGGCGAGGTAGCGCAGCTTCGTCAGGTGTCGTTGCACCAGCCCGGCTCGCCTGGCTTCGTCGAACGCGGCGCGTGCGGCGCTGTTCGCTCGCCGCCGGTGGTGCCGTGGCACGGGTTCGTGGCTCGTCATGGCGCTTGTCCTCCGACTTGATGGCGTGAGCGCTGCCCGCGACGCGAGGAGCGCGCGGTTCGGCGGTTGGTGCGCGGAATCTGGGCTTGGCGGCGAAGGCTGCCGATAGGGTCGCCCGGACGCACTCTCTCGCGCCCATCGCTCGACGTGATCGTCCGATCGCTGGGAGCGTGGCGACCGCGAATCTGTCCTCGGATAACAAAACTGTTTCGGATGACGTACAAAGCCGACCGGTTGGGCCACTTGGCCGTAGGGCCCTCATTGTCCGACAGTCGTGCTTGCGAAGAGTTCACGCGGCATAGTCCACACTGGGAGCAAGCGGGGTGCGAGAGAGTGGCCAGGTCAGGGGGCACGCCGCGCGCGGCCTGCGCACGGCGTCCCCTGGTGGCGCCCCCGGCAGGACTCGAACCTGCGACCTAGAGATTAGAAGGCTCTTGCTCTATCCAGCTGAGCTACGAGGGCCCGCGCCGACGACATGTGCCGCCGGTGCCGGTCGAACGGCATCGGCAGCTTAGTCGCCGTCATCCTCTCGATCGTTCGACACCGGCGAATCGTTTCAGGTCTCGTTCGACGTAATTCGCGAGCGCGGTGCCGGCGACGTCGCAACCGGCAAGTCTGTATCGGAACGACCCCGCTGGGTGACCGTGTGGGGATCTCTTCTGCTCGATGGTCGTTGGCTCGGCGGACCCGTCTGGTGGCGCGGCGGGCTTCCCACACGGACTCGAACCTGCTATTCAGAGATTAGAAGGCTCTTGCTCTGTCCGCCTGCGCCTGGACCGGGCGGGGGAGGGGCGCGTCCGCGCGCCACAGGCCACCGCACCCGGACGGGCTACAACACGGCGACGGCCGGGGTGGTGGGCCTTCTCTCGATAGAGCGCACCACGCCATCGAATCGCCTGGTCAAAGCCCCCTCTCTTGAAGTCTGGCCGGAGCAGCGTGGAGCGAGGGTCAAGGTGCCCCACCAGCCGTGCCTGCCGATGTCCGTGCTCCACACTGCCCGGAGCCAACTGGGCGGCTCCATGCCGCCTGCGTGCCAGCGGTGGCCCTAAGGGCAGGGACCAGGCGCGAACCCGTCAGCGTCGGCGTGCCGCCCGCAGGACTCCCAGCCTCTCGAAGGTCGCCTGAGGAGCTGGTCGGCCCACGCCACAGGTCGTGCTTACGTGGCTTGGCCCGCACCTCGCGGCACCTCCCGCAGCCAGGCAGCCTCCCTTCTGGAGGGTGTCCCTGGTAGCCGTAGATATGCCATTACAAAGCGCGTCCAACCCGCCGGCGGTCTCCTTATGGAGACGTAGGGAGCCCGCCGGCTGAACAGGGCTGGGCTGCGCTGTGGATCAGGCACGCCATCACGGTCGGGCAGGGCCGGCTTGCCTGAAGCCGACCCTGCGCGCTGCGGCCGGTGTTGCGGCACCGGCCGGCGTCATCGGCGGGAAGCCCGTGGGCGCGCCCCGCCGCTGGGGCGCGCCCACGGGGTGGGGCCGCTGTCGGGGGAGCGGCCCCGGTCGGGTCCGGCCGCCGCGCGAGCCGGCTCTCCCCTTGGAGCGGACGGCGGTGCGGGCCCGGGTCAGGTCGTCACTCCCAGATCTGGATCCCGCGGACCAGGAACGGCGCGTCCGGCACGAACGTGCCGCCACCCGGGTAAGTGACGAAATCTCCTTCGGTCGAGCATTCCTCGCTCTGGTACACCGTGACGTCCCGCGTCAGCAGATTCGCGAATGACGACCCGGCGAATCCTTCGGGCAGGGGAATGCATTCCCCGGGATTCGCGGTGCGCAGGTCGAAGCGCTGGGCGTCGCCGCCGTAGTCGCCGGTCGGCCACAGGCAGAATTCCCCCTTCTGGCACCCCGGATCGGATGCCGCCTGGGCGGTTCCGACGCTGGTCAGCAGACCCAACGCGGCCAGGATCAGCAGGTGCGGCAGCCGGGCGCGGAGACGGCGTGAAGACATCGTGGATTTCCCCTCTGGATTCGCGGCTTTCGCGGGCCGCGGTGAACTGGTGATTCCAGATTGACGGGCGGCGGAAGATTTGTCAGCCCGCGATTTCGAATCTGTGGACAGGTGGCCGGGCGGGAACCGGTTGTCCACAGGTCCGCAGATGCCTCTTGCGTTCGCGGGGAGATGGGTGCTAGGCGCATCGAACCCGTGGCACGCTGGACGGATGCTGGGGGATCGGGTCGCGGTGTTCGGCGTCTTCGCGCTCAACGGCGTCGCGCTGGGCTCCTGGGCATCGCGCACCCCCGCGCTGGCGGCGCAGGTGCACGCCTCGCCGGGGGTTTTCGGCCTGGCCCTGCTCGGCGCCAGCGCCGGGATGCTCGCCGCCGCCTCGGTGTCCGGCCGGATCATCGAACGGGCCGGCGCCCGCGTGGTCGTCGCCGGCAGCACCGTGAGCGCGGCCGGCTCGATGGTGCTGGTCGGCTTCGCGCCCACCGTGCCGCTGCTGGCCGGCGCCCTGCTGCTGATCGGCGCGAGCGTCGGGATGCTCGACGTCGCGATGAACGTCGCCGCGGTGGCCGTCGAACGCCGGATCCGCCGCCCGATCATGCCGGAGTTCCACGCGGGCTTCAGCGTCGGCGCGCTCGCCGGTTCGCTGGCCGCGGGCCTCGCCGCCGGCCACGACTGGTCCCCGGGGCGCCACCTGAGCGTGGCCGCCGTCGTCGCCGTCGCGATGCTGCTGTGCATCGTCCGCGCGGTCCCCGGCAGCCGTCCCGGACATACCGAAGCGGCGACGCCGAGCCGGGCGCCGGTCCGCCGTCCGGTGCTGTGGCTGCTCGCCGCGGTCACGTTGTGCTCGGCCATCGCCGAAGGCGCGTCGTCGGACTGGTCCGCCTTGCTGATGACGGCCGAACGCGGTGTCGGCCAGGGTGCCGCGGCGCTCGCGTTCGCCGGCTTCCAGCTGGTCATGGCGCTGACCCGGCTCGCCGGCTCGTGGGCGCAACGCCGGTTCGGTCCCACCCGCTGCCTCGCCGCGGGTGCGGCCCTGGCCGCCATCGGGCTGCTCACCGCGGCCGCGATCCCGGTCGCCGCCGCCGGTTACGCCGGCTTCGCGCTCGCCGGCGCGGGCCTGGCCGCGTCGTTCCCGCTCGCCCTGAGCCTGGCCGGCGACGCGGGGAAACGCGGCGACGGCACCGGCGGCGAGCGCGAGATCGGCTTCGTCACGGCCATCGCCTACACCGGGTTCCTCGGCGGGCCGCCGATCGTCGGGGGCATCGCGCAGGTGACGAACTACGGCGTGGCGTTCGGGTTCGTCGGGCTGGTCGCCGCGCTGATCCTGCCCGCCGCCCTCGGCGCCCGGCGGGCGCGGAAGCGGGAGGAAGCCGCGCTGACGGCCGAATCGTGACAAAACCCCGGGAGCCGTCACGGACGAGCGTGCGTCTCTTTCCCGTACGGCCCCTATCGCCGAAGCCCCGTTGACAGTGCGGAACCAAGCGGGGCAAGCTGAGCGCGTCGTTAGCTGAAATGAATTTACCGACGTTACGAGTTCAGGTGGGCTGGTCAGGGTAGGGGCCTTGACCCGGGGAGGACGTCGTGAGGGTTGTGCTGCTCGGCGGCGCGGGGGCGCTCGCCGGTGGAGCCGGGGTCCCGCTCCTGCAAGGGGCGGTGCCGAGGCTCGTGCTCGTGCCGGTCGCGTTCCGGCTCGCGCTGTTCCTGCAAGCGGTCTGGGCCGGTGGCCCGCTGGGCGCGCCGGTGCTCGGCCTCGCCGTCGTGCTCTACCTCGTGCCGAACCTGGCCGAGGTGGCCTGGGTCTTCCACCGCAGCGCCGGCATCCGGCCGGTGCTCGCCGCCGACACCGCATACACGCTCGCCACGAGCGTCGCCGCGGCGCTGTTCGCCGGGCACGCACCCGGCCTGCTCGCCCTGACCTGGCCGAACATCATGGGCACGGTCATGGTCTGGACGCTGCTGCGCGGCGCCCCGGCGGGGGCGATCGCGATCACCAGTGCCGTCTTCCTCCGCTACGGCATGGCCGTGGTGTCCGGCACGTCGGCACCCGCGACGTGGATCGTGCTCGCGCTGGTCGCGGCCGCCGCGACGGCGCTGGCGATCGTCATGCTCGTCGCCGGGGCGATGCGGTTCGCGCACCGGCTGGGGGAGCAGCGCGGTCGCGCCGCCGAGCGGGAGCGGCACCGGCGCGACCTGCACGACACCGTCCTGCAGGTGATGGAGTCGCTCGCGCTCCCGGCGCCCCGGGACGGCCTCGACCCGGTGGGCAGCCTCGACCAGGTCCGCCGCATCGCCCGCGCACACGCCCTGCGCCTGCGGCTGAGCCTCGACGGGGACGCGCCCGCGGAGCCGGGCGGCCTCGAGCACCGCCTCGGCGCGCTGGCCGTCGAGATGACGGCGGAGGGCCTGCGCGTCGATCTCGTCTCACTGGCGAAGCCAGCCGAAGTCTCCGAGAGCGTCGTCAACTCCTTGCACGACGGGGCTCGTGAAGCGCTGCGAAACACGTTGAAGCACGCGAAGGCGCCCAAAGCCGTCATGTGCCTCGAAGAGCACGACGGCATCGTGACGGTGTCCGTGCGCGACCACGGCGTCGGCTTCGACGTCGGCGCGCACCACCACGGGTTCGGCATCGAGAACTCGATCCACGCCCGGCTGGCCGAGATCGGCGGCACCGCGCGCATCGACTCGGCGCCCGGCCAGGGCACCCGCGTCGTGCTGACCGCCCCGCTAGAGCTGCGTTTCCCCGTCGGGTGAGTCGCGCCACTGCGCGAACGGGCGGTCCAGCGCCCACTTGCCGTCCTGCTCTTCGAGGACGCGGTATTCGCAGGTCCCCGGGTTGGACAGCGACTCGAACAGCTCGATGCTCCAGCCGAACAGCCGGCGGCACAGCAGCCGCACCGTGAGCCCGTGCGACACGATCAGGACCGTCTCCGGGTGACTTTCGTCGCGCAGGCGCAGGTCCGAGAGGAACGCCGCGACGCGGTCGTCGACGTCCGCGCCCGACTCGCCGAAGGGCAGCCGGTAGAAGAAGTGCCCGAACTCGTTGCGCCGCGCTTTCTGGACCTCCTGGCCGGCGGGGTCCTGGAGGTTGCCCCAGTCCTGCTCGCGCAGCCGCGGCTCCTGCAGCAGCCGCTCGCACGACGCCTCGATGTCCAGCAACCGCAACGTTTCCCGCGTGCGCAGGTACGGGCTGACGTAGACGGCGGGCCGCTCGCCGTCGAGCAGCCGGGCGATCTCCGGCCCCACCGCGAGCGCTTCCCGCTCGCCCTTCTCCGTCAGCGGCAGGGCGTGGTCGGGGATCCGCGTGTAGGCGAGCTCGTCGACGTTGCCGAGCGACTCGGCGTGCCGCAGCAGGATCATCTTCACGCTCCCATCCTGCCCGTCACACGGGCCTGACCGGGGCTGGGCATACCCTCTGGGGCGTGTCCAGCGAGCCCGTGACGAAATCCGGCGTGCCCACGCAGCGCCGGGCCAGTGTGCTGCCCCTGCTCGCGGTCGGCGTGCTGCTGGCCGCCGTCGTCGCGATCGGGCTGATCGCGCTCACCGGCGGGGCCGGTTACGCCATCGCCGGGCTGCCGGATCCGGGGCTCGTCACCAAGTACGGCATCACGGTCATGCGCGTGCTGTCCGAAGCCGCGTCGGTGATCTGCGTCGGGTCGCTGCTGCTGGCCGCGTTCCTGGTGCCGCCGCAGAAGTCCGGCACGCTCGGCCCGGAGGGCTACGGCGCCCTGCGCGCGGCCGGGATCGCCGCCTGGGTCTGGTTCGGCGCGGCCCTGCTCTCGGTCGCCTTCACCGCCGCCGACACCGCCGGTAAGCCGTTCGGCGAGATCCTGGACCCGCAGACGCTGCTCGACCTCGTCGGCGCCATCGAGCAGCCGAAGGCCTGGCTGTGGACCGCGCTGATCGCGATCCTCGTCGCCCTCGGCTGCCGGCTCGCGCTGTCGTGGGGCTGGACGGCGGTGCTGTTCTTCCTGGCCGTCGGCGGGCTGGTCCCGGTCGCGGTCACCGGGCACTCCGCCAGCGGCGGCTCGCACGACGTCGCCACCAACAGCCTGCTGTTCCACCTCGTCGCGGCGTCCCTCTGGGTCGGCGGCCTGGTCGCGCTGCTGGCGCTGGGTTACCGGCGCGGGAACCACCTGAGCCTGGCCGCGCAGCGGTTCTCGCGGCTGGCGCTGGTCTGCTGGATCGTGATGGCGATCTCCGGCGTGGTCAACGCGCTGGTCCGGATCGGCCTGAACGACCTGTTCACCACCGACTACGGCCTCCTGGTCGTCGCCAAGACGGTCGCGCTGCTGCTGCTCGGGGTCTTCGGCCACCAGCAGCGCAAGAAGGGCGTCGCGGACCTCGTCGACGGCAAGGGCGGCGGCCAGCTGATGCGGCTCGCCGCGGTCGAGATCCTGATCATGTTCGTCACGATCGGGATCGCGTCCGGGCTGGCCAGGACGCCGCCGCCGGCGGACGCGGTCACCCAGCCGTCCACCACCGAGCTGCTGATCGGCTACAACCTCGACGGGCCACCGACGGTGTGGCGGCTGCTCTTCGACACCCGCTTCGACCTGGTCTACGGCACCCTCGCGCTCGTCCTCGGCGGGTTGTACCTCGCCGGAGTGCAGCGGCTGCTGCGCCGCGGCGACTCCTGGCCGGTCGGCCGCACGGTCGCCTGGATCGTCGGCTGCGTGGTGCTGCTGATCGCGACGTCGTCCGGCATCGGCCGCTACGCACCCGCGATGTTCAGCGTCCACATGGGCAACCACATGCTGCTGTCGATGGTGGCGCCGGTGCTGTTCGTGCTGGGCGGGCCGGTGACGCTCGCGCTGCGCGCCCTGCCGGCCGCGGGCAAGGAAGCCCCACCGGGACCGCGCGAGTGGCTCGTCGCGGCGGTGCACTCGCCGGTGTCGCGGTTCCTGACCCACCCGGTGGTCGCGCTGCTGCTGTTCGTCGGCTCGTTCTACGCGCTGTACTTCTCCGGCCTGTTCGACAACGCGCTGAACTACCACTGGGCGCACCTGGCGATGAACGCGCACTTCCTGCTCGCCGGGTACGTCTTCTACTGGCCGGTGATCGGCGTCGACCCGGCGCCTCGGCGGATCCCGTACCTCGGCCGGCTCGGGATGATGTTCGCCGCGATGCCGTTCCACGCCTTCTTCGGCGTGATCCTGATGAGCAAGCAGACCGTGATCGGGCAGGCGTTCTACGGCGCGCTGCACCTGCCGTGGGTGCCGGACCTGCTCACCGACCAGCGGCTCGGCGGCGGCATCGCCTGGGCGTCGGGCGAGCTCCCGGTGCTGCTGGTGCTGATCGCGCTGCTGGTGCAGTGGTCGCGCCAGGACGAGCGCGAGGCGAAGCGGCGGGACCGGCGCGAGGCGGTGACCGGCGACGAGGAGCTGAACGCCTACAACGCGATGCTGAAGAACCTCGCCGACGGCAAGCGGGCCGACTGAGTCTCGACTTCCGGTCGAGGGTGAGCCGCGTCCGGAGCCCGGCAAAACGACGGTTTCGGTGATCCCGGGCTGACTTTCGGTAGTCCGACGGTGACCGGCGTCGGGTCGCGATCAGGTGCGCTCTACGATCGTCGGTATGGCCGAGTTCATCTACACCATGAAGAAGGTGCGCAAGACCGTCGGGGACAAGGTCATCCTCGACGACGTCAGCACCGCGTTCTACCCCGGCGCCAAGATCGGCGTGGTGGGGCCGAACGGTGCCGGTAAGTCCACCGTTCTCAAGATCATGGCGGGGATCGAGCAGGCCAGCAACGGCGAAGCGTTCCTCCAGCCCGGCGCGAGCGTGGGCATCCTCATGCAGGAGCCGGAGCTCAACGAGGAGAAGACCGTCCGCGGGAACGTGGAAGAGGGCCTCGGCGAGATCAAGACCAAGCTCGACCGCTACAACGAGATCGCCGAGCTGATGGCGACCGACTACAGCGACGCCCTGATGGAGGAGATGGGCCAGCTCCAGGAGGAGCTGGACCACGCCGACGCCTGGGAGCTCGACTCGACCGTCGAGCAGGCCATGGACGCGCTGCGCTGCCCGCCGCCCGAGGAGGGTGTCTCGCACCTCTCCGGTGGTGAGCGCCGCCGCGTCGCGCTGTGCAAGCTGCTGCTCTCCGCGCCGGACCTGCTGCTGCTCGACGAGCCCACCAACCACCTGGACGCCGAGAGTGTCCTGTGGCTGGAGCAGTTCCTCTCCCGCTACGCCGGCGCCGTCCTGGCCGTCACCCACGACCGGTACTTCCTGGACAACGTGGCCGAGTGGATCATGGAGATCGACCGCGGCCGCGTCGTCGGCTACGAGGGCAACTACTCCACGTACCTGGAGAAGAAGCAGGAACGCCTCGCGGTCCAGGGCAAGAAGGACATGAAGCTCGCGAAGCGCCTGAAGACCGAGCTGGAGTGGGTCCGGTCCAACGCTAAGGCCCGCCAGACCAAGTCCCGGTCGCGGCTGGACCGCTACGAGGAGATGGCGGCGGAGGCGGACAAGCACCGCAAGCTCGACTTCGAAGAGATCCAGATCCCGCCGGGCCCGCGGCTCGGCAGCATCGTGGTCGAGGTCGACAAGCTCAAGAAGGGCTTCGACGACCGCGTGCTCATCGACGGCCTGTCGTTCGACCTGCCGCGCAACGGCATCGTCGGCGTGATCGGCCCGAACGGCGTCGGCAAGACCACGCTGTTCAAGACCATCGTCGGGCTCGAGGAGCCGGACGACGGCATCGTCAAGATCGGCGAGACGGTCAAGCTGTCCTATGTGGACCAGAACCGCGGCGGGATCGACCCGAAGAAGACCGTGTGGCAGGTCGTCTCCGACGAGCTGGACTACATCCACGTCGGCCAGACCGAAATGCCGTCGCGCGCGTACGTCAGCGCGTTCGGCTTCAAGGGCCCGGACCAGCAGAAGCCGGCGGGCGTGCTCTCCGGTGGTGAGCGCAACCGGCTCAACCTGGCGCTGACGCTCAAGCTGGGCGGGAACCTGATCCTGCTCGACGAGCCGACGAACGACCTGGACGTCGAGACGCTGGGCTCGCTGGAGAACGCGCTGGAGCAGTTCCCCGGCTGCGCCGTCGTGATCTCCCACGACCGGTGGTTCCTCGACCGGGTCGCGACGCACATCCTGGCCTGGGAAGGCACCGACGAGAACCCCTCGCAGTGGTTCTGGTTCGAGGGCAACTTCGAAGGGTACGAGAAGAACAAGGTGGAGCGGATGGGCGCCGAGGCCGCCCGCCCGCACCGTGTCACCCACCGCAAGCTGACCCGCGACTGAGGGGGCGGGTTTCCCCGTGGAGGCCAGCAAGCAGCACCGGACGGGCCCGCTCTCGCACGTCGAGAGCGGGCGCTCCGCCAATGCCGGGGGAACCCTCTCCGCAGTCGGACGGCTGATCGAGCGGGCGGACGCCCTGCACCTGAGGGCGCCCGAGCTCGCCTTGGTCCTCGGTGAGCGCGCCGCCGCGTTGTCCGAAGCCGCCGGCGCCGACGAGCAGTGGATCCGGGCCGAAAGCCTGGTCGTGTCCGCGCGCGTCCGGCTCGGCGACCGGCCGGCCACGGTGGCCCGGGCGGTCGCGGCCCTGCGCGCGGCCGAGCACGCCGGCTACGGCGACATCGCCGCCCGGCTGCGCATCGACCTCGCCGTGTGCGCCCGCAGCCTGGGCGTGCCGCTGACCGGGCTCGCCGCGCTGCGCCCGGTCCTCACCGATCCTGTCGTTTCGCCGGTGCATCGCGCCGCCGCGCTGACCCACCTCGTCGGCTGCCTCGCGCAGATCGGCCGGAAGTCGGAGCTGGACCGCGTGCTCGTCGAGGCGGACAAGCTCGTCCTCGGCGACGAGTCCCTGGGCGCCGACACCCAGCTGCTGGTGCGGGCGCTGCTGCGCGTCGGCACGGCCGCGCACCGGCGCCGCCACGGCGACCTGACCGCGGCGGCCGACGCCGCCCGGACCGGCCTGGGCTTCCTGGAGAAGCTCGACAACCCGGCCGACGACGGTGGGCTCGTCCGGATCCGGCTGGTGCTGCTGCTGGTGAGCACGCTGCTCGACCGCGGCGACGCCGAAATGGCGTACGAGATTGCCGAGCCGATCCTGGCCGAGCCGGTGCGGGCGGCCGGGGTCGCGCCGATGGGCTGGCTGCGGCTGGCCGTCGCGACGCGGATCCACCTGCCCTCGGGTTCGGGCGAAGCGGCGATCGAGCTGGTCCGCGAAGCCGTGGCGAGCACGGATCGTCATGGGCTGTCCGCGGTCACCGCGCGGTTGTGGCTCGAACTGGCGCAGCTGCAGGAGCGGTTCGGCCAGGCCGAAGAAGCCATCGCGTGCCTGTACCGCTCGCGGGCGGCCGAGCAGCTCCACGCGCGAGCCCGGCGGCAGGCGTGCAGCGTGCTGGCCGGCGAGTTCGGCTCGGGGGAGCCGGCGTCGGTCGACCTCGACGAGGTGCTGAAGGCGGTGCCGTCGCGGCCGGTCCCGGTCGTCCCGGCGGTGGTGGCGGTTCCGGTTGCGCCGGCGGCCCCGGTTGCGCCGGCGGCCCCGGTTGCGCCGGCGGCCCCGGTTGCGCCGGCTGCCCCGGCTGTCGCCGTCGAGCCGGTCGAGCCGTCGCCGCGGACGCCGGCCTGGTCGTTCGGCCGCGAGGAGACCCCGAAGCCCGAGCCGCGGCAGCCGGCGCCCGCGTGGTCGTTCGAACGGCCGCGCGTGACCGCCGACGCCGCCGAGACCACGGTGATGCCGGCGGTGCGGGACGAGCCCGCGGAGCCACCCGTGCGTCCGGAGCCGGTGGTCGTCGAGCGGCGGCCGGCGCCGGTCCGTCCGGAGCCGATCGAGGTGCGGTCCGAAGCTCCTGCGACGGGGCGTCGCCGGCAGCCGGAGCCCGTCGAAGTCCAGGCTGAGCGCCCTCGTGAGCCGGAGCCCCGGGCCGAGAAGGCGCGGCCGGCGCCGATCGAGATCCGGAGCACTCCGCCGGAGCCGGAACCGAAGACTGCGGCCGCCGAAAACGGCAAGACCAAGTTCTCCTGGGCGGCACTCGCCGAAGCTCGGTTGAAGGAGACCGCCGCCGAACGCGAGTCGGCGCCGACGCGCATCACGCCGGCGTTGCCGCTCGCGCCCGAGCCCGCCGCCGAGCGGGAACCGTGGGAGGCACGGCGCGAACCGCAGCCGTCGACCCGGCACGACGCCGAGCACGGTTCGGAGGCCGCCCGGTCGGTGCTGGACCGCCTGGGCATCTCGTCGTCGGGCGGCGCGGGTGGCGGCCGTCGCCGGGCGGAGGACGCGGACAGCCCGCCCGAGAGGGGCGAGGAGAGCTCCCGCCGTCCCGAGCCGGAGTTGGCCCCGCCCCCGCGGCCGGAGGACGAGCCGCCGTCGGTGCCGGACTACCGCGACGAAGCCGAGCCCTGGTTGCCGCGGCTGCGGATGCCACCGTCGCTGGAGCCGATGGAGGACTTCGGCCACTGGACGCCGGCGACGGCACCGTTCCCGGAGAGCTACGCACGCGCGATCGCGGAGGACGAGCCCCCGCCGGACGCGGGCCTCGCCGACCTGCTCGCCCGCGCGCTGGCCGAGCACCAGGCAGGGACGGCGAGCGCCGCGGCGCTGGTCAAGAAGCTGGGCTCGAAGGACACGGGCCGCCGTAATGGTCACGGCCGCAACGGTCACGGCGCCGAGGTCGGCGACTCCCGCCGCCACGGCACGGGCGACTGACCGGACCCGCTTCGGCCGCGCCCCTGCGGCGATGACGGGCCCGGCCCGCCGGGCTTGCTTCGGCAACGACAGCAGCCCCCGGCGATGACCGGCCCGGCCCGGCACATCGGGCGGCGGCTTGCTCCGCAAACGGCCGCAGCCCCTGCGGCGATGACCGGCGCGGCCTGCGCACCCGGCGATAGGTCGTGCTTCGGCGACGACAGCGGCCCCGCAGCGACCGGCCGCGCGCGCCGGGCTTGCTTCGGCAACGACAGCGGCCCGCAGCGATGACCGGCTCGGCGCACCGGGCCGCCGGCAGGCAGGCTTCGCCGGCCCACAGCCCCGCTGCGGCAACAGCCGGTGTCTTGAATGAGTCATTCAGGACCTCGCACGTCCTGAATGACTCATTCAAGACGTTTGGCCGAGCCACCCAGGAGCCGCGCGACCCAAGCGCCCCGACTACCCCGGCTCATCGCCGAACCGCCGGATTCGCCCACCGGCCCCGCCTCCACGACCGCCCCCGTCGGCGAGACACCCCTATTCGTCGCCGACGTGCCGGGGGCCCGGACACAGTGGCGTCCGTCGCACTCCGGCGTCGCCGACCGGCCGACAGCCTTCGCCGAACGGCTCGGCCGGACCTCAGCTGAACCGATCATGTCGGCCTCACCTCAGGTAATGCCCGCCGACCCCGGCTGGTCAGCGCCGCGCGGCCTCCCGGAACACAACCCGTCAGTAGCTTGACCGATCACGCGAATTCGCTGGCCCGGAAGGGTTTTCCGACTCTGGGGAACCCCCGGGTCTTCATGTGATCCCCGACCGCGGCGCATTAGTGTGGGGTGGTCCGGTTCAACGCCGAACCGGCGCGGTGTCACCTCACGAATACTGGAGAGTTGCCTCAAATGAGCTCGACCGGAGTCTCGTCCCCACCCGGAACCGGAGCCGAAACCGAACCCGAATTCGGTCAGCGCTCCCCGGCCAGCCCGGAGCAGATCAGGGACGACCTGATCGACTCCGCCGCCGGCCTGGCGCCGGAGATCGGCGAGCTCATCCGGCTCTACTACCGGCACATCCCGGCCGAAGAGATCGTCGGCGACGAGCCCGTCAACCTGGTCGGCGCGGTGCGCTCGCACCTGCAGCTCGCCAAGTCCCGGATGCCCGGCCGCCCGGCCGTGCGGCTACTCAACCCCACCGTCGCCGAAGACGGCTGGGCCCGCGAAGCCACCGTCGTGCAGGTCGTCACCGACGACATGCCCTACCTGGTCGACTCGATCGCCGCGGAGTTCGCCCGGGACGGCGTGCAGGTGCAGCGGATCGTCCACCCGATCGTGGTGGTCACCCGCGACCTCACCGGTGAGCTGCAGGACGTCCACCCGGACGCCGACCCGGGCGAGCCGCCCGCGAACTCGGCCGCCGAGTCGTGGATGTACATCGAGATCGACTTCGTCACCGACCCGAACCGGGCGCGCGAGCTCGACAACCGCCTCTCCAGCGTTCTCGGGGACGTCCGCGAGGTCGTCGAGGACGCCGAGAAGATGGCCCAGACGGCCTGCCAGCTCGCGAGCGAACTGGAAACCGAGCCGCCGCACCTGCCGCAGGCCGAGGTCGCCGAGGGCGCCCGCCTGCTGCGCTGGCTGGCCGACGGCCACTTCACCTTCCTCGGCTACCGCCGCTACGAGCTGGTCGACAACCCGCACCCCGACTCCGACGACCCGGCCTTGCGCGCGGTGCTGGCCTCCGGGCTCGGCGTGCTGCGCCAGGACAGCCTCGCCGCCCGCGGCCTCACCGCCGGCCCGGACACCGCCGCGTCCGCGCTCTCGCCGACGCTGCTGGTGCTGACCCAGGCGAGCGCGCCCTCGACCGTGCACCGGCCGGTCTACCCGTACTACGTCGGCGTGAAGACCTTCGACGGCGAAGGCAACGTCACCGGCGAACACCGCTTCCTCGGCATGTTCACCACCACCGCGCTGCACGAGAACGTGCTCGACATCCCGGTGGTGTGCAAGCGGGTCCGCGAGGTCATCCACCGCGCCGGGTTCCCGATGGAGTCCTTCTCCGGCCAGCGGATGCTCGAGGTGCTGCAGAACTGGCCGCGCGCCGACCTGTTCTCCGCCGACACCGACTCGCTGTACTCGACGACGACCGGCGCGATCACGCTGTCGGACCGCCGGCGGCTGCGGCTGTTCCTGCGTCGCGACCCGTACGGCCGCTTCTACTCCTGCCTCGTCTACCTCCCGCAGGACCGCTACACAACGCGGTCGCGGCTGGCGATGCAGGAAGTCCTGCTGGAGGAGCTCGAAGGCACCCAGCTCGAATACAGCGCGCGGATCGGCGAAACCGTCCTGGCGCAGGTGCACTTCATGGTGCACACCGACCCCGCGCGCCGGCTGGAGCCGGACACCCAGCGGATCCAGGAGCGGCTCAACAGCGCCGTCCGCAGCTGGGACGACCGGATGGTCGAGGCGGTCCTCGACGAACGCCGTGAGCGCTCGGACGGCGGCGTCGCCGTGGGCGTCCTCGGCGAGGAGTCGGCGACCGAGCAGGGCCAGCGCTTCGCGAGCGTCTTCCCCGAGGGCTACAAGGAGGACTTCTCCGCCGGAGAGGCGCTGGCCGACCTCCGCTCCCTCGACTCCCTGACCGACGAAGGCGACCTCGCGCTGTCGTTCTACCGGCCGTCCGACGCCGAGCCGGGCGAGCGGCGCTTCAAGCTCTACCTGCGCGGCGAAGGCGTCACCCTCTCGAAGGTGCTCCCGGTGCTGCAGGCCATGGGCGTCGAGGTGGTCGACGAACGGCCGTACGAGCTGCACCGCGAAGACGGCGGTGCCTGCTGGATCTACGACTTCGGCCTGCGCGTCGCCCAGAAGATGCTCGACGACGGCGACGACCACGCGGTCGACCAGCTGCGCGGCCGCTTCCAGGACGCCTTCGAGGCCGCCTGGCGCGGGGACGCCGAGGTGGACGGCCTCAACGGACTCGTCCTGCGCGCCGGGCTCACCTGGCGCCAGGCGGCCGTGCTGCGCGCGTACTCGCGGTACCTGCGCCAGGCCGGCAGCGCGTTCTCCCAGGACTACATCCAGAACACGCTGCTGAACCACACCCAGGTCGCGACGAAGCTGCTGCGGCTGTTCGAGGCCCGCTTCGACCCGAAGCTCGGCGACGCCGACCGGGAGGCCGCGACCGAAGCGCTGGCGAGCGAGCTGAGTGCGATGATCGACGAGGTCACCAGCCTCGACGAGGACCGCATCCTGCGTCGCCTGATGGCCGTCATCCGGGCCACGCTGCGAACGAACTACCACGTCACCGACGCCGACGGGAAGCAGCGGCCGTACCTGGCGATCAAGCTCGACCCGGCCGGCGTGCCCGACCTGCCCGAGCCGCGGCCGCGGTTCGAGATCTTCGTGTACTCGCCGCGCGTCGAGGGCGTGCACCTGCGCTTCGGCGAGGTCGCGCGCGGTGGCCTGCGCTGGTCCGACCGGCGCGAGGACTTCCGCACCGAGATCCTCGGCCTGGTCAAGGCGCAGGCGGTGAAGAACGCCGTGATCGTGCCGGTCGGCGCGAAGGGCGGCTTCGTCGTGAAGATGCCGCCGGCCGCGACCGGCGACGCCGGCATCGACCGCGACGCCCAGCTCAACGAGGGCATCGCCTGCTACCGGATGTTCATCTCCGGCCTGCTCGACCTGACCGACAACCGGATCGAGGGCAAGACCGTGCCCGCGCCGGGTGTCGTCCGGCACGACGCCGACGACTCGTACCTGGTCGTCGCCGCCGACAAGGGCACCGCGAAGTTCTCCGACATCGCCAACGAGATGTCCGCGCGGTACGGCTTCTGGCTCGGCGACGCGTTCGCGTCCGGCGGCTCGGTCGGCTACGACCACAAGGCCATGGGCATCACGGCGAAGGGTGCCTGGGAGAGCGTCAAGCGGCACTTCCGCGAGCTGGGCAAGGACACCCAGACCGAGGACTTCACCGTTGTCGGCATCGGCGACATGATGGGCGACGTCTTCGGCAACGGCATGCTGCTCTCGGAGCACATCCGGCTCGTCGCCGCGTTCAACCACATGCACGTGTTCCTCGACCCGAACCCGGATGCCGCGGCGACGTTCGCCGAGCGCCGCCGGCTGTTCGACCTGCCGCGCAGCTCGTGGGACGACTACGACCGCTCGCTGATCAGCGAGGGCGGCGGGATCTACCCGCGCACGGCGAAGTCGATCCCGGTCAGCCCGCAGGTCCGCGAAGCCCTCGGCCTCGAAGAAGGGGTCACCGCGCTGGCGCCGATGGACCTGATCCAGGCGATCCTGCTGGCGCCGGTCGAGCTGCTGTGGAACGGCGGCATCGGCACGTACGTCAAGGCGGAGACCGAAACCCACGCCGCCGCCGGCGACAAGGCCAACGACGCCATCCGCGTCGACGGCAAGCAGCTGCGCGTCAAGGTGTTCGGCGAGGGCGGCAACCTCGGCCTGACCCAGCTGGGCCGCATCGAGTTCGCCCGGGGCGGCGGCAAGATCAACACCGACGCGCTGGACAACTCGGCCGGCGTCGACTGCTCCGACCACGAGGTCAACATCAAGATCCTGCTCGACCACCTGGTGACGACCGGGAAGCTCGAGGAGGGGCAGCGCAACGACCTGCTGGCGGAGATGACCGACGAGGTCGGCGCGCTGGTGCTCGACGACAACTACCGGCAGAACGCCGTCCTCGGCGTCAGCCGGGCGCACGCCGCGCCGATGCTGTCGGTGCACGCGCGCCAGGTCCAGGCGCTGGTGGCCGCGGGCGCCTTCGACCGGAAGCTCGAAGCGCTGCCGAGCAACTCCGAGTTCCGCGAGCTGGAGAAGGCCGGCAAGGGCCTCACCTCGCCGGAGCTCGCGACCCTGCTCGCGCACGTCAAGCTGGAGCTGAAGGACGAGCTGCTGGCCAGCGACCTGCCCGACTCGAAGGTGTTCGCCGGCCGGCTGTCGGAGTACTTCCCGAAGCCGCTTCGCGAGCGGTTCGCCGACGCGATCGGCGAGCACCCGCTGCGCCGCCAGATCATCACCACGATGATCGCCAACGAGGTGGTCGACGGCGGCGGCATCTCCTTCGTCTACCGGTTGATGGAGGAGATGAGCGCGACGGCGACCGACGCCGTCCGCGCGTACGCGGTGGTCACGCGGGTCTTCGACCTGCCCGCCCTGTGGACGGAGATCGACGCGCTCGACAACGTCGTGCACACCGATGTGGCCGACGCGATGGTGCTGGAGACGCGGCGGCTGCTCGACCGGGCCGCGCGCTGGTTCCTCACCAACCGCCCGCAGCCGCTGGCGCCGCTGTCGGAGATCCAGCGCTTCGGCCGCGTTCTCGGCGAGCTGGTGCCGAAGATCGGCGACCTGCTCCGCGGCCGCGAGGCGGAGTCGGTGCAGAAGCACGTGGACGAGCTGATCGCCGCGAACGTGCCGGAGGGGCTGGCCCGCCGGGTCTCGCTGCTGCTGCACACCTACGGCCTGCTCGACGTCACCGAGGTGGCCGAGCTCGCCGAGCAGCAGATCGGCGTGGACGCGACGCACAGCCCGGCCGAGACGGCGGAGCTGTACTACGCGCTCTCGGCGCACCTGGACGTCGACAAGATGCTGACCGAGATCAGCGCGCTCGAACGCGGCAACCGCTGGCACGCGCTCGCCCGGCTTTCGCTGCGCGACGACGTCTACGGTTCGCTGCGGGCGATCACGCTGGACGCGTTGCGGCACAGCGATCCCGGCTCGTCCGGGGACGCCAAGATCGCCCAGTGGGAGAAGACGAACTCCTCGCGGCTGCAGCGGGCGCGCGTCGCGCTGGACGAGATCCACAAGTCCGGCCGGCTCGACCTCGCGACGCTTTCGGTGGCGGCCCGGCAGATCCGGAGCACGGTTCGGTGACCTACGTTTCGCACGTCCGCCCGCGCTGGACGGACATGGATGTCTACGGCCACATCAACCACGCGAAGATGGTGACGCTGCTCGAAGAGGCGCGGATCCCGCTGTTGTTCAAGGGCGCCGTCGAAGCCGGGCTCGACCAGCTGCCCAAGGGCATCGTCGTGGCCAAGCTGGAGGTGGCCTACAAGGCGCCGATCGTGGTGTCCGGGCAGCAGCTGCGCGTGGGGATCGACCTGACGGAGCTGCGTGCGGCGAGCTTCACGCTCGCCTACCGCGTCCACACCGGGCCGGACGAGTCCGACCCGGTCGCGGTGACGGCGGAGACGGTGCTGGCGCCGTACGACACGGTCGCGTTGCGGCCGCGTAGGCTCAGCCCGCCCGAGTCGGAGTTTCTGAAGCAGGGGTTCGCGGATGCCTGAGTTGTTCGTGCCGGACGCGGCGGACCGGGAGACCCTCGGTGCGTTCGTCGCCCGCGCGGTCCGGCTGGACGGTCAGACGGCCGTCCGGCTGCGGCAGCGCGGCGACGGCGTGGTCGAGGCCTGGACGGCGACGCCGTTCGAGTGCCTGGCCACCCGCGCGGTGGCCGGTGACGTCACCCCCGGCGACGTCACGGTGTCCGGCAACGAGCTGCTGGCGGCGCTGACGGTGGCGGGCGGGCCGCGGATGGACCCGGGCCCGGCCCGTGACCTGCTGTGGCAGGGCGAGCTGCCCGCGCCCGGCCGCTGGCAGCTGGTCGACGAGCTTCCGGCGGCCGTCGTCGCGGACCTCGCCGACCGCGGCGTGACCCTGGCCAGGGACAACGCCGGCCCGCACGGCAATCCGCCGGCGTCGCTGATGGACCAGGCGGTGCTGACCGTGACCGGCGGCTCAGTGGAGATCAAGATCCAGATGCGGTGCCTGTTCGCGATGTCCGGCATGGGTTTCGTGGATTCGGACGTCGAGGGTGACGTCGTCCGCGTGACGGCGACGGACTCGTGGCTGCGCCTGGACGCGCGGTACGGCGCGATCGTGCGCCGCCGGCACGCGTTGTTGCCGCTGCTGTTCTGACGGATTCCTTACGACGGCCACCGCTCTTCACCGGGCGGTGGCACCCTGGAAGCATGCCCCCGGAAGACGATCCGACCGCGGAGTTCCTCGACGGTGTCCGCGCCGAGGAGACGCCGTGGCGGCGCGACCGCCTGCCGGGGGAGCAGGCGCCGGAGCGCGCCGAGCGTCCTGAGAGGTGGGGCCGCACGCGAGCGGCGGGCCGGGCGGCCGCCCAAGCTGCGCCCTACCTCCAGGCCGCGGCTCTCGTGGCGTGGCTGGCCAGTGGTGCCTTCGACGATGGCTCGGGCGACCAAAGCGGCTGACCTGTTACCAATCCGGCCAAAAGCAGGCCGACCCCGAGTGGCACGTAACTGTTGCTCCGAAGCCTTCGGCCGTGGCTGTGGTTGGATTGGCGACGATGGGCAGAGTACAGTCCGCGACTTCTCGGGGTGAGGACGGCGAGAGGCGAGCGATGAGGTTTCCGGCGTTCACCGTGACCGTGAACCGCGAAGCAGGCTCGTGGACCGCGAAGGTGACCGACGGCCTAGACGCCGCGGGCGACTTCAAGCGGTTCACTGATATAGACCCCGGCATGCGGAAGATCATCGCGAACCTGACCGGCCTCCCGTCCGAGCGGTTCTACCTCCGGTGGCGCTACGAGTTCGAAGACGAGGACGCCACCGAGCTCGTCCTGCAGTACCAGGAGGCGCACCGGATCGCCGAGGACGTGGCCGAGTGGCGGGAAGGCGTCCGCGCCCGCCTGGTCTCCACGCTGAACGGCCAGATCTCGCAACGGGCGATCGCCGACCTGCTCGGGCTGTCGCACCAGCGCGTCAACCAGATCACGCACGCTCCGGTGCCCGAGGCGGCCGACGTCGTCAAGCCCGGCCGGTGGGTGCCGCTCTAGACCAGCCAGGCGGCCGAGTCCGCCGGCAGCTTCCCGTCCACCAGCGGGCTGCTGCTCAGCAGCACCTCGCCCGGCGGCAGGGCAATGGGCGAGGCGGACGTGTTCAGCGCGCACACCAGCCCGCCGCTCTTGCGGCGGAACGCGAAGCAGCCGGCCGGAGCGCCGTACCACTCCAGCTCGTCACCGCTGAACGCCGCGTGCGTCTTCCGCAGCTCGATCGCCTGCCGGTACAGGGAAAGCGTCGAATCGGCGTCTTCTATCTGCTTCTCCACCGTCAAGCCGGCCCACTCGCCCGGCATCGGGAGCCACGTCCGCGGGTTGCGGGAGAACCCGAACGGCGGCAGGTCGCCCTCCCACGGCAGCGGCACGCGGGAGACGTCGCGCCCGAACTCGGCCCCGCTCGTCTTCGCGCGCGGATCGGCCATCTCCGAAACCGGGATGTCGACGTTGGCCAGGCCCAGCTCTTCGCCGTTGTACAGGTAGACCGCGCCGGGCAGCGCCAGCTCGACCAGCGCCATCGCCCGCGCGCGCCGGACGCCCGCGGCACCCCCGCCGTAGCGGCTGACCTGCCGCCAGACGTCGTGGTTACCCAGCGTCCAGGTCGCGGGCGCGCCGACCTTCGCCGGCACCGTCAGGGAGCGCTGGATGGCCGTGCGCATGGCGTCGGCGTCGAAGTGGGTCAGCACCAGGCGGAAGTTGAACGCCAGGTGCAGCTCGTCGGGCCGCAGGTACCGGGACAGGCGTTCCTCGTCGGTCACCCAGATCTCGCCGACCGCCATGGCTTCGGGGAATTCGTCGAGCACCTTGCGGATCATCTGGTGGATCTCGTGGACGCCGTCGTAGTCCCACCGCGGGTCGTAGTAGTGGCTCGGCCCGAGCGCGTCGGCGCGCGGGTCCATGTCCGGCAGGCCGGGCGGCTTGGCCATGCCGTGCGCGACGTCGATGCGGAAGCCGTCGACGCCGCGTTCGAGCCAGAACCGCAGCGTGCGTTCCAGGTCGGCGGCGACCTCCGGGTTGGTCCAGTTGAGGTCCGGCTGCTGCGGCGCGAACAGGTGCAGGTACCACTGGCCGTCCGGCACCCGGGTCCACGCCGGGCCGCCGAACGCGCTGACCCAGTTGTTCGGCGGGTCCTCGCCCTTCGGGCCGACGCCGTCGCGGAAGACGTAGCGATCGCGCTCCGGGCTCCCCGGCGCGGCCGCCATCGCGGACTTGAACCAGGCGTGCTGGTTGCTGGTGTGGTTGGGCACCACGTCGACGGTGATCTTGATGTTGCGCTTGTGCGCCTCGGTCAGCAGCACGTCGAAGTCGCCGAGGGTGCCGAACATCGGGTCGACGTCACGGGGGTCCGCGATGTCGTAGCCGTGGTCGGCCATCGGCGAGCGGTAGAACGGGGTCAGCCACAGCGCGTCGACGCCCAGCAGCTCCAGGTAACCGAGCCGGGAGTGGATGCCTTCCAGGTCTCCGACGCCGTCGCCGTCCGAATCGGCGAACGAACGTACGTAGACCTGGTAGAAGACGGCATCCCGCCACCAGTCCGGCCCGGGTCTCATACGAAGCTGTTCATCATGCTGTGCGCGGCCATCTCCAGGTAGGCCCAGAGCTGCCCGCGGTAGGGCTCCTCGAGGTTCTCCTCGTCGACGGCGATCCGGATGCAGCGCAGCCAGGCGTCACGCTCGATCGGCCCGATCTTGAACGGCGCGTGCCGCATCCGCAGCCGCGGGTGCCCGCGCCGGTCGGAGTAGGTGTGCGGGCCGCCCCAGTACTGCATGAGGAACAGCCGGAAGCGCTCCTCGGCCGGCCCGAGGTCCTCCTCGGGGTAGAGCGGGCGCAGGATCTCGTCCCGCGCGACTTCTTCGTAGAACCGCGCGACGATCCGGTGGAACGTGGGTTCGCCACCCACCGCTTCGTAGAGGTTCGCCGGTT
This sequence comes from Amycolatopsis sp. NPDC051371, assembly GCF_040682155.1. Taxonomy (NCBI): domain Bacteria; kingdom Bacillati; phylum Actinomycetota; class Actinomycetes; order Pseudonocardiales; family Pseudonocardiaceae; genus Amycolatopsis; species Amycolatopsis sp. NPDC051371. The sequence continues at coordinate 10,257 of NZ_JBFBAG010000069.1, read as the reverse complement.
CGCTCACTGCAGACACGCCTTCCATTTTGCCCTCCGGGTGCGGGTTCCCGACGTCCGGTCCCGCCCCTCGCCGGAAGGTCGCGAACCCGTTTCCCAGCGTAACCACGCGCGCCGGGTCGTGAGGTACCTCACGACCCGGCCGCGGGGCGCTACTTCTTCTCGATCGCGGCGGCGGAGTTCGGGAACAGCCGGCCGAGCGGCGGCTCGAAGCCGGCTTCCTCCAGGGCCGCCAGCAGCTGGGCGCGCAGGGCCCGCTGGACCGCCCACTGCTTGCCCGGGCGCACCTTCACGGTCAGGCGCAGCTGGAGACCCTCCGGGGTGACGCTTTCCACCCCCAGCATCTCCGGTGGCTCCAGGATGTTGTCCTTCAGCGCGTCGCTCTCGGTCGCGGTCGAGGCCGCTTGGCCAAGGACGGTGGTCGCCCGCTCGACGTCGGCGGTGTAGCCGAGCGGGACGTCGACGACCGCGACCGCGAAGCCCTGGCTCGAGTTGCCGACGCGCAGCACCTCGCCGTTGCGGACGTACCAGACCGTGCCCTTGAGGTCGCGCAGCGTGGTGATCCGCAGGCCGACCGCCTCGACGGTGCCGGTCGCCTCGCCGACGTCGACGACGTCGCCGACACCGTACTGGTCCTCGACCATCATGAAGATGCCGGACAGGAAGTCCTTGACCAGGTTCTGCGCGCCGAACCCGATCGCGACGCCGATGATGCCCGCCGAGGCGATGATCGGGCCGAGGTCCAGGCCGAGCTCGCCCAGCACGAGGATGAAGCCGAGGCCGTAGATCAAGAACGTCGCCATCGACTTCAGCACCGAGCCGATGGTCTGGGCGCGCTGGCGGCGCCGTTCGATCACGGCCGTGCCGAGTACCTCGGGGGCGCGCTCACGCAGCGGGCGCAGCAGCGCGGGGAGCTTGCCGCTGCCTCGGGGCAGCGTCGTGACGCGGTTGATCATCCGCCGCAGGAGCAGCCGCACGACGAACGCGATCACGATGATCATCAAGATCTTCAGCGGCTTGGTCAGCAGCCAGTTCGCCGAGCCCGCCAGCCACTCGTTGTTCGTCGCCAGATACACCTGGTGACAGAAGGTGCTCACGTCGTCGACGCACGGCGGCTTGGCGGAGGGAAGCAGAGGGGACACGGGGGTTCGATCATCCTTCCGATCAGGTCGGTGAGCCCAACTCCTGGTGGATGTCGGGTCGCGCGGATGTGACACGTCTTGTAACACACGTGCGCTGGGGGCCTGTTCTGTGGTCGACTATGCCTACGCCCCTGGAGGTGGTCGAGTGCCAGACCGACAACCCAGCCCCCGCGGTGTCTCCGGCCAAGCCATGGCCGTCGAGACGCCAGAGGTGGTTCTGCGCGCCTATCCGGGGGGTTCCGCATCCGGCGGAGCCGTCCCGGCCGGGCCGGGGAACCGCCCAGGGGGAGTTACCCGCCCGCCCGGACAGCGTAGTAGAGGCCGGGATCCGGCAGCCCCGGCCTGGGGCCGGCGCCGGGTGCTCCTGCTCAACGCCACCTTCGAGCCGCTGACCGCGTTGCCGCTGCGGCGGGCCGTGGTGCTGGTGATGTGCGGCAAGGCCGAGGTGGTGCACGGCGACCCGGGCGGCATCGAGTTGCATTCGGCCAAGGTGTCGCTGCCCCTGCCCTCGGTGATCCGGCTCAGCACGTACGTGCGCGTGCCCTACCGGGCGCAGGTGCCGCTCACCCGCGCCGGGCTGATGCACCGCGACCGGTACCGCTGCGCCTACTGCGGAGGGCGGGCCGAGACGATCGACCACGTCATCCCGCGCAGCCGTGGCGGACCGCACGCCTGGACGAACTGCGTCGCCTGCTGCGCCAAGTGCAACCACCGCAAAGCGGACAGGCTGCTCTCGGAGATCAACTGGCGGCTGCGCGTCGTCCCGCGTGCCCCGCACGGCCCGCACTGGCGGCTGCTCGCGCACTCCAAGGAGGCCGACCCGCTGTGGCGTCCGTATCTGGGCTCCGCGGCCTAGCTGTTTCGGGCGCTCGGGGCGGAGCCCCGGACGACGGCGACACAGCCTTCACCGGCTGACGGAGCCCGGACATGCCGGCGCCCCGGCTGCCTTGCGGCGGCCGGGGCGAGCCGGGTGCTTGCGCGTGTTCAGGTAGTGCGTGCGTCCCTGGAGTACGGGTCAGGCAGCGAGCGTGTAGTCGCTCTGGCAGGTGACTCGCGTGCCCATCGTGACGCGAGTGCCACGGGTGACCCGCGTGCCGCGCGTGACTCGAGTGCCGCAGGTGACGCGCGTCCCCGCCGTCACGCGGGTGCCCATCGTGACGCGGGTGCCCCTGGTGACCCGGGTGCCTCGCGTGACCCGCGTCCCCGCCGTCACCCGGGTGCCCATGGTGACGCGCGTTCCCGCCGTGACCCGTGTACCGCGAGTGACGCGTGTACCCCGGGTAACCCTTGTGCCCGCCGTCACACGTGTTCCGGGCACGAATTCGATTTCGCAGGGTGACGAGGTGGTCTCGGTGATCGCCTGTGCGGGGGTGTGGACGCTGTTCATGGCAAGGCCTCCTGGGACCGGTGCGTTACCTGCTGGGGCTGGGGAGCGGGGCGCAAGGCCCGTACAGGTGAAAAAGCTACGAGGATTTCAAGGCTGCGACAAGACGACAGCGGCGGGTGCGGCCGCCTGTACGTTGAGTTGCAACCTTTCGGCCCGACGGTCTTCGCCCCAACGTTCCAGTGGCCGCGAGCCAAGCGGCGGACGGCACTCGGCTTACGACGAACGGTCGAGTGCGGCGCGCGCGGTGAGTTCGGTGGCTGAAGTGGCTGAAGTCTTCTCGGAGGTCATCCGATACGCTCAGCGCCGTGAACATCGTCGAGACGATCCTGGTCTTCGCCGTGATCCCGCTGGCCATCTACGGCATCGCCGGGCTGCTGACGCTCCGGCGCAGGTCCGGCGGCGCCGCGCGGTACCGGTCCGGCCAGGCCTGGGACTACCCGGCCATGTGGTGGAGTGCCAACCCCGAAGGGCTCGGCGCCGGGCACCGGCACGCCGCCGCCGAGAACAGCGCGCCCGAGGGCGCCCCGACCGCGGCAGGAGGCGCTCGTGGCAACTGGTGAGCTGACGAAGCGCGTCGACGAGTCCGAACTGGGCTACGGCGAGGCTCTGACGTCGAGCGGCCGCGTGTCGGCCGCGAAGATGTACGAGCCCGAAGCGCCGACGAGCCCCTTCAACACGCGACAGCTGGCCCGCCTCGACGAGGCGCTGACGTTCGCGAGCCGCGAGACGGGTCTGGACTTCAGCCTGTACGTCGGTGAGCTGGGCGACGACAGCCGCTCGGCGGCGGAGAAGCTGCACGCGACGACGGCGAACCCGTCGAACTCGGTCCTGATCGCGGTCTCCCCGGGCGAGAAGCTGATCGAGATCGTGACGGGCAAGGCGGCGTACGTCCGCCTGCCCGACCGCGGCGCCAAGCTGGCGGTGGCGAGCATGGTGGCGTCCTTCAAGGAGGGCGACTTGGTGCGCGGGCTGGTGAACGGCCTGGTGAACGCGCTGCGCATGCTGTCCGACCAGGCGGGCCCCGCGCCCCGCTGATCTGAGACCCGAAGAGCCCCGCACCTCGGTGAGGTGCGGGGCTCTTTCACGTCCGGCGCGAGTTGCGCCCGGGTTCGGCGGACTCCGGCAGTGTCTTGAATGAGTCATTCAGGGCGTGGGAGGTCCTGAATGACTCATTCAAGACCTCGCCGGAACCGCCGCCGCCGGAAGCGAGCCGCGGTGCCGGTCTGTGGTGAACGACCCGTTCACCGCGCCGGACGACATGAACGACTCTTTCATGTCGTCCGGGACCCGAGATGCCGAAGAGCCCCGCACCGGCTTGCTGCGGGGTCTGACCTGCAGTTAAGCCCACCTTACGGGCGTCAGACGCCCGTAAGGTGGCCTTAACGGCACTTGGCCTCAGGCCTGGGCGTCGAAGTCCCGCGCCGCCAAAGCCCGCACGATCCCTGCCCGGCCCTCCGAAACCAGCCGCCGCAAAGCCTGCGAGTGCTCACCGGCCAGCCACTCGTCCGACGCCGTCACCGTCTCCGGGGCCACCGCCCACGACGGGTACAGCCCGATCGCGATCGGCTGCGCGCGCTCGCTCGACCGACGCTGCCACACCTCGTCGATCACCTCGAAGTACCGCGGGACGTACGAGCCGAGCAGTGCCTTCTGACCCGGGTGGGAGAAGCCCGAGATGAGCGAGTCGCTGACCGCGTTCGGCAGCTCGTCGTCGTACACCGCGCGCTGCCACGCGTCGGCCTTGGCCTCCTCCGTCGGGCGCAACGCCCGCGCGCGCTCCGCCTGGCGGCGGCCCGTCGCCGTGTTGTCGCGGGCCAGCTCGGCGTCGATCTCCGCCGTGTCCGCCTTGCCGTGCGCCACCAGCGCGTGCAGGAGCCGCCAGCGCAGGTCCGTGTCCACCGTGAGACCGGGAAGCGGCGCCGAGCCGTCCAGCCAGCCCGCCAGCACCTCCAAAGTGGCGGCGTCCAGCACCGACCCCGCCAGCGAGTTGACGAACGCCAGCTGGTGGTCCGATCCCGCCTCGGCGGCGTGGACCAGCTCCAGCAGCCGCGTGGTGAACGCCGGCCACCCGCGCGAAGCCGCCCACTCCTGCTCCGCGTAGGAGTTCAGCGCCGTCTGGGCCTGCAGCAGCAGCCGCTGGACGACGCCGACCTCGGTCTCGGTGTGGATGCCGCGCTGGACCAGCGTGACGAAGTCGCGGGCCTTCAGCTCGGCTTCGCGGGTCATCTCCCACGCCGCCGACCAGCAGAGCGTCCGCGGCAGCGACTCGGTGATGTCGGCGACGCGGTCGATCAGCGTCGTCAGCGACGCCGGGTCGAGGCGCATCGTGCAGTACGTCAGGTCGTCGTCGTTGACCAGCACGAGCTTGCCCGCGGGCCGGCCGACCAGGGCGGGCACCTCGGTGCGCTCGCCGTCGACGTCCAGCTCGACGCGCTGGGTGCGGACGATCTTGCCCGAGCCGTCCTCGTCGTAGATCCCGACGGCGACGCGGTGCGTGCGCAGCTCACCGGCGCCCGGCTTCGCGCCGGACTGCACCACGGCGAACGAGGTGAACGTCCCGTCCGCGCCGACCTCGTAGCGCGGGCTCAGCGAGTTCAGCCCGGTGGTCTCCAGCCACTGCGCGCTCCACCACGACAGGTCGCGCCCCGACGCCTCTTCCAGCGCGCCCAGCAGGTCGGCCAGCGTCGCGTTGCCCCAGGCGTGCTTGCCGAAGTACACCTTCAGGCCGTCGAGGAAGTGGTCCAGCCCGACGTAGGAGACGAGCTGCTTGAGCACGCTCGCGCCCTTGGCGTAGGTGATGCCGTCGAAGTTCACCTCGACCGCGTGCAGGTCGACGATGTCCGCGGCGATCGGGTGCGTCGAGGGCAGCTGGTCCTGCCGGTAGGCCCACGACTTCTCGATGTTCGCGAAGCTCGTCCACGCGTTCTTGTACTCGGTCGCCTCGGCCTGGGCCAGGACGCTCGCGAAGGTCGCGAACGACTCGTTCAGCCACAGGTCGTCCCACCAGCGCATGGTCACCAGGTCGCCGAACCACATGTGCGCCATCTCGTGCAGCAGCGTCTCGGCGCGCCGCTCGTAGGCGTAGCGGGTGACGCGGCTGCGGAAGACGTAGTCCTCGAGGAACGTGACCGCGCCGGCGTTCTCCATCGCGCCGGCGTTGAACTCCGGCACGAACAGCTGGTCGTACTTCGAGAACGGGTAGGGCGTGCCGAACGTCTTGTGGTAGAAGCCGAAGCCCTGCTTGGTCTCGGTGAACAGCCGGTCGGCGTCCATGTGCTCGGCCAGCGACGCGCGGCAGTAGATGCCGAGCGGGATGGTCTTGTGCTCGTCGGCGTACTCGTCGCGCCACTCGGCGTACGGACCGGCGATCAGCGCGATCAGGTACGTCGAGAGCCGCTCGGACTCCTTGAACACCGTGCGGACGGCGCCTTCGGGGGTCTCCTCGGTGGACTCCGCGGCCGTGTTCGAGATGACCTTCCAGTCCTTCGGCGCGATCACGGTGAGCCGGTAGACCGACTTGAGGTCGGGCTGGTCGAAGCAGGCGAACATCCGCTTGGCGTCCGCCGTCTCGAACTGCGTGTACAGGTAGACGCCGTCGTCGACCGGGTCGACGAACCGGTGCAGGCCTTCGCCGGTGTTCATGTACCGGCAGTCGGCGGTCACGGTGAGCTCGTTCGCCTCGGCCAGGCCGGCCAGCGCGATGCCCTTGTCCTCGACGTACGCGCTGACGTCGACGTCCGTGCCGTTCAAGGTGGCCGCGTGCACGCGGTCGGCGACGATGTCGACCCACGTCCGCTCGCCGGCCCGGGCGCTGGAGAACCGGACGGTCGTCTTCGACGCGAAGGTCTTCTCGCCGGGGCCGCCGTGGCCGTCGGTGAGATCCAGCTGGATGTCGTATCCGGTGACATCGAGCAGGTCCGCGCGCAGCTTGGCTTGGTCGCGGGTCAGGTTGGGGGCGGGCACAGGCACCTCTGGTCGTTGGTATCGGTTTTCAACTCCCCGCATCCAATCATGGGGACGGGGTGGCGGGCGATGGGGAACAAGCCCGGGTCCCCGGGTGTTGGCCCGCTTAGTGGGGGTGTGCCCGCCCCCGGACCGGACCTGACTTCGCACAGGAGAACCTGATGACCGCTGCCGAGCAGCCCACGAAGGTCGACTTCTACTTCGACCCGATCTGCCCGTTCGCGTGGATCACCTCGCGGTGGATCCTCGAGGTGGAGAAGCACCGCGACCTGGACCTGAACTTCCGGATCATGAGCCTGTCGGTGCTGAACGAGGGCCGCGACGAGCTGCCGGAGAAGTACAAGGAGTCGCTGGCGCAGGGGTGGGGCCCGGTGCGCGTGGCGGTCGCGCTGTCGCAGCTCAAGGGCGAGGAGGTGCTGCGCGACTACTACACCGAGTTCGGCACCCGGTACCACAACCAGGGCAACCAGGACCGCGACGCGGTGATCAAGGAAGCCCTTGCCGCGATCGGCGCGCCGGCCGAGCTGTACGACGCCGCGAACTCCACCGTATACGACGAGGCACTGCGGAAGAGCCACCACGAGGGCATGGACCCGGTCGGCATGGACGTCGGCACCCCGACGATCCACATCGACGGCGTCGCGTTCTTCGGCCCGGTGCTCAGCTCGATCCCGCGCGGCGAAGACGCGCTGAAGGTGTTCGACGGCGCCGTCGCGCTGTCGAGCTACCCGGACTTCTTCGAGCTCAAGCGCACCCGGTCCGGTGAGCTGAACTTCGACTGACGCTCCCGAGCGCCACTTTCACGTGAAAGTGGCGCTTCAGGGCGTTGCGAGGGCGGCCAAGGTGACGTCGCTGGGGTAGCGGGAGGCTGCCACGGCGGCCACCTCGGTCGTCTCACCGCGCCCCACCCCGGCCTTGAGCGCGATCAGCTCGTGCAGGCCGTGACGGTGGTAGCGGACGAAGTCGGCGTCGACGGGGTCGCCGTGTCCGGGCACGATCACCCGTGGCTTCAGCGCGAGGAGCGTGTCGAGGGTGTCCGGCCAGGCGGTCAAGTCCGACTCCGAGCTGAACGAGAACGCGCTGAAGCCGTGTTCGGCGTTCTCGACGATGTCCCCGGCGAAGAGCACGTCCGCGTCCGGCACGTGCACGACGACGTCGTGGTCGGTGTGGGCGCGGCCGGGGTGCAGCAGGACGGCCGTCCGGCCGCCGAGGTCGAGTTCGGTGCGGTCGGTGAACAGGTGGTCGGGCACGACGAACTGCGTGCGCGCGATGGCGTCGGCGGTCTCCGCCTTGCCCTGCTCGCGGTAGTAGGCGATCCACTTGGCGCGCGCGTCTTCCGCGTACTCGGTCAGCTCGGCGCGGCAGCCCTCGTGCGCCCAGACGGCGCAGGGCGTGAACCGCTCGGTGCCCCAGGTGTGGTCGAAGTGCGCGTGCGTGAAGACGACCGACCACGGCAGCGGCGTCAGCTCGCGGACCGCCGCCGCCAGCTCGGCGCCCTGCTCCAGGTCGCCGCGGGTGTCGACGATCAGGCAGCGCTCGGCGCCGACCACCAGCCCGACGGTCAGGTCCAGCTCCTCGTAGCGGCGCGCGTGCACGCCGCCGGCGACCTCGATCCAGCGCCCGCTCATGCCAGTACTCCTTCGGTCAGCACGGGAGCAGCATCGCTCACGTCGGGCCGCGCGGCCAGCGTGACGTCACGGCCGTGCCCGGCCTCGGTCAGCTCGCGGCCGGACACGCAGCCCGCGAGCGCCGCGACGTCGACCGATCGGGCGGCGAGCGCGGCTTCGGGGGACAACGACAGGCCGTGCCCGGCCAGTGCCGCGGCGATCGCGCCGGCGCCCATCTGGTCTTCGACGCACGGCCTCAGCGGGCCGAGTGTCTCGCCGTCGCCGAAGATGTCCACGCCCCAGCGTTCCCCGGCGGCGATCAGCCCAACCGGCCCGCCCAGCCCAAGCGCCTTCGCGGCGACGGCGGAGGCGTTGCGCAGGCAGCCGGCCAGCACCCGTGCGCCGGTCGCCGCGGCGGCGGCGCACAGCGTCGCGCCGTTGGGCGAGGGGAGCGCGAGCAGCGTCCCGGGCGGGATTTCCGTCACAGAAGCCGGCCTGAGGGTGAACGTGCCTTCACCCGCGATGACCGCCCCGGCCGCCCTCGCCTGGGCTACGCCGCGCTCGTCACGCCATCGCACCGGCAGCACGCGGCCGCCGCGGCCGACCACGAGATCCGTGGTGGTGCCGAAGGAAAGCACGTCGACGACGACCAGCACGGCGCATTCCCGGCCGAGGGCGGCCACGCCTTCGGCACCCCAGTCGAGCCGGACGTCGTAGCCGGATTGCGCCCAGATGCCCACCCCCGGAGCATGCCCGAAACCGGCCTTGGTGGCAGACTTCCAGCCGTGCGTGTCTACTTGGGATCCGACCATGCCGGTTTCGAGCTGAAGAACCACCTGGTGGCTCACCTGGAGAAGCAGGGCCACGAGGTCACCGACATCGGTCCGCAGGTGTACGACGCGGCCGACGACTACCCGGCGTTCTGCGTCGAGACGGCGCTGCGCGTGGTGGCCGACGAGGGCAGCCGCGGCATCGTCGTCGGCGGCTCCGGCAACGGCGAGCAGATCGCCGCGAACAAGGTCCCCGGCGCGCGGGCCGGCCTCGCGTGGAGCGTCGAGACCGCTCAGCTGTGCCGGGAGCACAACCACGCCCAGCTGATCGGCGTCGGCGCCCGGATGCACACCGCCGAGCAGGCCACCGAGATCGTCGAAGCCTTCCTGGCGACCGAGGTCTCGCCGGAGGAACGGCACGCGCGCCGCGTCCAGCAGCTGCTGGACTACGAGCGCACCGGCACCCCGCCGGCGCTGCCGGAGGCCTGATGCCCGAGGGGCACACGCTCCACCGGCTCGCGCGGCTGCACAAGCGCCGGTACGCCGGAGCCCCGGTCGAGGTCAGCAGCCCGCAGGGCCGGTTCGCCACCGAGGCGTCCCGTTTGGACGGTCAGCTGTTCCTCGGCGCGCAGGCGTACGGGAAGCACCTCTTCCACGACTACGGTCCACACGGGATCGTGCACATCCACCTGGGGCTGTACGGCACCTTCGGCGAGTCCGCGCTGCCCGCGCCGGAGCCGGTGGGGCAGGTCCGGCTGCGGCTGGCCGGCCGGACGCACTGGACGGACCTGCGCGGGCCCACCCGCTGCGAGCTGCTTTCCCCGAATCAAGTGGACGCGATCAAGGCGCGCCTCGGCCCGGACCCGCTGCGCCGCGACGCGAAACCCGAGCAGGCGTGGGAGCGCATTTCGCGGTCGAAGACGTCGATCGCGGCGCTGCTGATGGACCAGGCGGTGCTGGCGGGCGTCGGCAACGTCTACCGAGCCGAGGTGCTGTTCCGCCACGGCGTCGCGCCGCTGACCCCGGGCCGCGCGCTCGACCGGGCGTTGTGGGACGACATGTGGGCCGACCTGGTGGTGTTGATGCGCGACGGCGTCCGCGTCGGCCGGATCGACACGGTCCGCCCCGAGCACCTGCCGGAGGCGATGGGCCGCGCGGCCCGCGTGGATCGCCACGGTGGCGAGGTGTACGTCTACCGCCGGGCCGGGGAGCCGTGCCTGGTGTGCGGGACGCCGGTGGCGAACTCGGAGCTGGTGGGCCGGAACCTCTACTGGTGCCCCACCTGCCAGAACTGACCAGCGCCGAGCTGAAGCCCGGCACCAAGGTCTGGGTGCCGCGGGTGAAGAAGTACTTCGTCATGGAGGACGGCTGCGACGAGTGTTCCGACGACT
>NZ_JBFBAG010000068.1:0-51464 GCF_040682155.1 Amycolatopsis sp. NPDC051371 | reverse complement strand
CACAAGGTCGCTTGTCTCCACAACCAAAGTTGCAACCCCCGTACCTGCGTGATCTTCCCAGCACCCTGGGCGACCGGCAACTCGGGACGCTGTGCCTCGCCGCCACGCCAGTTCTTCGTCGGAAGAGTAAACTGTTGTCGTATGCAACGGTAACCGACACGGGACGGCGGGGGGATCATGGCCACTCGGGGTTTCGAACAGCACTTCTGGATCGGCCCGGGCACCGAGGGCGCGCTGACGCCGAGCCTGCCCAGTTCGCTCGCCTTCCTGGCGGCGCTGTGGCTCGGCTTCGCGCCTTACGTGCTGCACTTCAGTCAGGTGCGAGGCGGTCTCGCCGACGGCATCGACGTGCTGGTGGCCCTGGTGGTCGCCGTCCTGGCCCTGATCCGGATCTTGGTGCCCCGGGACTTCCCGGCGTTCAGCGTCGTCAACGCGGTGCTCGGCCTGTGGCTCGTCATTGCACCCTTCGCGCTGGGATACGACCTCGCCCGCGTGATCGTCACCGACCTCGTCGTGGGTGTCCTGCTGCTGGGCCTGAGCGGGCTCAGTGCGACGCTGACCTATCGACAGCGGGCGAAGGCGCAGGTGGGGGACCCCGGCGCGTGATCGAACCAAGTATTGCATAATGCAATAGTGTCTTCAGGTAACAGCATGTCGGTCAGGCGCGTTCCGGTACCGGTCCGGCAGCCGATCGGGAGGTGGCTGCGGGAAAGCCGGAGCGGCCTGGTCGGGCTGGCCGTCTTCATCGGGGCCGGGGCCGGCCTGGGCGCGATCGTGTTCCGCTGGCTGATCACGACGTTCACCCACCTGTTCTCCGGGCAAGCCGACTACTCCGACGCCGGGCGGGCGGCGCACCCGTGGTTCCCGGAGCTGGGACCGTGGTTCCTGCTGCTCGCGCCGGTGGTCGCCGGGCTGGTCTACGGACCGCTGGTGTACAAGTTCGCCCCCGAAGCCCGCGGTCACGGGGTGCCGGAGGTCATGTACGCGGTCGCCGAGCGCGGCGGCCGGATTCCGGTGCAGGTCAGTGCGGTCAAGGCACTGGCCTCGGCGTTGACCATCGGCTCCGGCGGCTCGGTCGGCCGCGAAGGCCCGATCGTGCAGATCGGCTCGGCCCTGGGCTCGACGCTCGGCCGCGTGACGCGGCTGCCCGAATCCCGGCTGCGGGTGCTCGTCGCGTGTGGTGCGGCGGGCGGGATCGCGGCGACGTTCAACGCCCCGCTGGCCGGCCCGTTCTTCGCGATGGAGCTGATCCTGCGCGACTTCGCCGCGGAATCCTTCGGTGCGGTGGTGCTGGCCAGCGTGACCGCCAGCGTCGTCGGCCGGGCGGCGTTCGGGAACACCGCCTTCCTGGATCTGCCGCCGTTCACCTTGCGCAACCCGGTCGAGTACCTGCTCTTCGTGGTGCTCGGGGTCGTCGTCGGCGCGTGCGGCGTGCTGTTCACGCGGGTCCTGTACCTGATCGAGGACTTCTGCGACTGGGTGTGGCGCGGGCCGGAGTGGCTGCGCCCGGCCGTCGGCGGGCTGTTCCTCGGCGGCCTTCTTCTGCTGCTGCCGCAGATGTACGGCGTGGGTTATCCCGTGCTGCAGAACGCCGTCGAAGGCAAGTACGTCATCGGGTTCCTGCTGCTGTTGCTCGTGGGCAAGATCGTCGCGACCAGCCTGACCATCGGGATCGGCGGCTCCGGTGGGGTGTTCGCGCCGTCTTTGTTCATCGGGGCGATGGGCGGGACGGCGTTCGGGATCGTCGTGCACGCGTGGTTGCCGTCGTTGACGGCGTCACCCGGTGTGTACGGTCTGATCGGGATGGGTGCGGCGTTCGCCGGGGCCGCGCGGGCGCCGATCACCGCGGTGATCGTGCTGTTCGAGCTGACCGGGCAGTACACGATCATCCTGCCGATGCTCACCGCCATCGTCATCGCGACGGCGACCAGCCGGGCGCTTTCGCGAGACACGATCTACACGCTCAAGCTGAGCCGGCGCGGTGTCGACCTCGACCGGCACCCACAGGAGAAGCGGTTGGCCACGACGACGGTCGAAGCGGTCGCCGAGCCGCTCCCCGAGCCTCTTCCCGCCGGGACCCCGCTCGAGCGGGCCGCGTACGCCCTGGCGGTGTCGGGGCACGGCATCCTGCCCGTGATCGACGAAGACGGCCGTTACCAGGGCTGCGTCACGGCGCAGGCCGTGGCCGAGGCGCTGGGGGACGACCACGACGGCACCGTGGGTGACCTGGCTGGACTACCGCCCCTGGTCACCTGTGAGACATCGCTCGCTGAAGCGCTGACGGCCTTGACGAACGCCCCGGGCACCGGCTTGCCGGTGCTCGACGGCGACCACCAGCTGACCGGGTGGCTCACCCACCAGGCGGTGCTCTCCGCACTCTCCGGTCAGCGTGCGAAGGTGTGACGGAGGCACTGGTGCTGGACAACGACGCGACGCACGAGGCGTTCGGGCTCGCGGGCTACGTGCGTGCGGTCGCCGCGGCGGTGGGCGTGCCGGAGCGGGCCGCGGCCTGGGAGCTCGGTGACCGGCCGGCGGCGTACCTCGCGCTGCCGGACCGCTGTGCCGGCCACTCCGAGCGCGATCTCATGCTGATCTGGTCGGCCGAGCGTGGCTGGAAGGTCTGTCTGGAGAACACCGCCCACCAGCCGTCCGCGGTGGTCGCCCGGCTGGGGACGCGCGTGATCGCGGCGCCGGCCGAGGTGCGGGAGTTCGTCGCCGGCGTGCTCGGCGGGCTCCACAAGGGTGGCCGCTCCGCGCCGCCGCCGCCGAGCGACGGGCCGGGGCTCACCGAACTGCTGTCCGGCTATGCCGTCGGCCGGGTCGCGCCGCGGTTCCGGTGACGGCGGTCAGGTCCAGACGGCTTCGGGGGCGACGGCCGACGCGGGCGGTTCGCCGCCGGCTTCGGCGAATGCGGTGAGGACGTCGACCAGGCCGTGCCGGGCTTCGTCCGGCATCCGGGAGACGATCTTCGCGATCTCCTTGCGTCGCCGCGCGGTGACCTGCCGGACCACCTTCCTGCCGTCGGGAGTGAGGGCCAGCACGATCTCCCGGCGGGAGACGGTGCTGTGCTGCCGGTCGACCACGCCGACCGTGACCAGGCGGTCGACCATCCGGCTCGCGGTCGACGGGGTGACCTGCAGTAGTTCTGCGAGGTCGGCGTGCTTCAGCGGCCCTCGCGTCTGCAGGACGACCAGGAGCCGGAACTGCGGCAGGGTGATCGTGTCGCCGGCGGCGGCGATCGACCGGGCGGAGACGGCGACCAGCAGGCGGGAGGCGGTCAGCACGGCGTCGGTGACAGCGTCGACGTCCGTCGCGTCGAGGGCAGGGGAACTGCGAGGCATGTCACCAGTGTGCCCGACGGGGGCCGGACCGTGCCGATCAACCACGCCGCTCCCCCGCAAGCCGCCCGATTCATCCGGAAGGTCCGGGTGATCGACCTCAATGGCAGTGCGCTGCGAAGTATTGCATACTACAACAATGAGTGGCGGAAACTTATCGTTGTGGAGCGCGCATGAGCTCGCGTGAGGGACCACCGCGCCCGATGTTCGGGAAGGTCGACCCGTACTGCTTGCTCGCCGTCCTGCCGATGCTGCTGGTCGCCGGGATCGTGGTGGCGATGCTCAGCGCGCTCGCCGGTCTCGGCGTCGTGGTCGTCGCCGGGCTGATCGTCGTGTTCGACTCGTGGGCCAACCGGCCTGGTCCGGTACGGTCCGCCCGGCATCCGAGACCGCGGCCGCAGGCGAGGCCCGCGCCCGTCGTCCGGTCGCGACCGCCCACGTCGAGCCGGAACGGGTACGGCCCTCGGCCAGGGCCGCGGCAGCCGGCCCCCGGGGCGCCGTACCGCCGCTGACCCCGCTGCCTCACAGGCCGGGCACCGGAAGCTGCGCGTAGTCGACGTCGCCGGTCTTCTCCAGCAGGTTGATGTGGGTCTTGATGTAGCCGCCCGCGAGGTCCGCGAACGGGCGGACCAGGGTGTTGCGCGTGTCGGCCCGCACCGTGGAGACGAGGATCAGCGCTTCGGCGTGGCCCTGGCGGAGGGTGTTGACGTAGTCCCGCTCGAAGGTCGCGCCGAATTCGCCGCGCATGCGGTCGATCCCGGCCTGCATGTCGGGGGAGGGCTCGCTCGGGATGGCCAGGCCCATCCGGGTGCTGATGTCGGTGTCGCGGGCTTCGAGATCCTTGTGCTGGGTGATGATCACCCGTGCCGCCTCCTGTACCGCCGGGTCGGCCGAGCGCTGCAGAGCCCACGTCGACGTCGTGATCTCGCGGAGGCTGGTCTGCTGCACGATGGTGAGCAGTTTCTTCCCGGCCGGGCTGATCGGCCCGAACGGCGTCTGGGTGAGGTTGGCTTCGGTCAGTGGCGTCGGCGCGGCCGCGGCCGCCTGGCCGGTCACCGCCGGGGCTTGGGGAGCCGTCACGACCTGGGCGTTGGGCGGGGCACACGCCGTGACGGCGAGGGCGAGCGCGCCGCACAGCGCGATCCACGGCTTCCGGGACTTCATCGTCGGCCTCCAAGGGAGTTCGGTGTCTTCCCTCGGGAACACGGATCCCGGCCGTAGCTGGTTCAGTCAAACTGTTGTTCCGTCATTCTGTTCGATGCGGAAACCATCGGCGCGGACCCGGTGAACCGGCTGCGGCCGAGCCAGCCGATCGTGTTCCGGACCGCTTCGCGGGTTCCGTCGAACCGGATCGTCCGCTCGGCCAGTATCTCCTGCCAGGTCCGGTGCCCGAGCCAGACACCGGCCAGCGCGGACACCGTGCAGTCGATCCGCGCCACCGCGGGCAGCCGCGGATCGGTGTCGGTGGACGAGGCGCCTTCGGGGGAGAGGACCAGCCACCACCAGCGTGGTGGTGGGGCCTCGGCGAACCTCAGGTGCAAGGAGACCTTCTCCCGGGGCAACCGGGCAGGGTCGATGCCGCGGCAGATGTCGAGCAGCAGCAAGTTCGGCTTCAGGTCCCCGCTGCGAGGCGGCGGCGTCCAGCGGCGGCCCCAGTGGCCCAGGTGCTCGATCACCGGGGCGAGGTCGCGGCCGGCCTGGGTGAGCGCGAACCGCCCTTCGCCGGTGGAAGTCAGCCGCGTCACCACGCCGGCTTCGGCGAGCTGTTTGAGCCGCCGGGCCAGCAGCGCGGACGACATGTCCGGCACGCCCCGGGCGATCTCACTGACGCGGCTGTTGCCGTGCAGCAGTTCCCGGACGACCAGTATGGTCCACGACTGGCCGAGCACCTCGGCCGCGGCGGAAACCGGGCAGTGCTGGCGGTAGGACGTCATGAGCGTTCGAGCGTGCGCAGGACGCGGAACCGGGCCAGCCGGTGCAGCATCTCGCCCATGGCCTCGGGCACGATCTGGCCCTCGAGGTCCGTGCGGGCCGACCGGACGATCGCGACGATGTCGGCCGCGGGCAGCAGCGAAGCGAACTCACTGGCCAGCCAGGTGCTGACCTCGTCGGTGATGGCGTCGGCCTGGTGGGTTTCGACGGTCATGCCCTCATTGTGTGGGCGTCGGCGTGGGCTGCACCTGACGACTGCCTGACGATTCGAGGGTGGGTGTGCAGGGCGTCGGCGGCGCGGGCCTGCTGGTCACCGTCGGGGTCGCGGTCGGGACGGGCGTGGTGATCGGCTCGGGTTCGTCCTCGGTCGTCACGCCGCAGCCGGCGAGGCACAGCGCCACCAGCAGGGCGAGGGCGATCTTCATGTCGTGGCCTCCGGGAGTTCGACGACGAAGCGGGCTCCGCCACCGGGGCGGTCCTCGACCCAGACGCGGCCGCCGTGGCGCTGGACGTGGTCGGCGACGATCGCCAGCCCGAGGCCGCTCCCGGTCTCCTGGTCGCGGCGAGCGGCGTGCAGGCCGCGGGCGAACCGTTCGAAGATGCGTTCGCGCAGGGCGGGCGGGACCCCGCCGCCCGCGTCGTCGACCTCGATCCGGGCGTTGCCGCCGTCGGGGCGGATGGTGACCGCGACCGCGCCACCGCCGTACCGGTCGGCGTTGTCGAGCAGGTTGGCGACGACGCGGTCGATGCGGCGGCGATCGGCGGACACCAGTGGCGTGGCGGGATCCGTCCCGATGCGCACCGTGCAGGCCGGTCGGCTGTCGACCACGTTGCGGACGAGTTCACCGAGGTCGACCAGTTCGACGGCGCTGTCGCCCTCGTCCTGATCCGCTCGTGAGATCTCCAGCAGGTCGACGACCATCCGCTGGAACCGCCGCAGCTCCGCCCGCAGCAGCCGCAGGGCCCGCTGGGCCGTCGGCGGCATCGCGTCCTGGCGGCGTTCGAGGACCTCGCTCACGTTCACCATGGTCGTCAGGGGTGAGCGCAGTTCGTGGCTGACGTCGGAGGCGAACCGGGCGTCGCGGCGCACGCGCTGTTCCAGCTGTCCGGCGGTCGTGTTGAAGCTCGTGGCCAGGGGTGCGAGATCGGGATCGGACTGGTCGGGCAGGCGGGCCGCGAGGTCGCCGCGCGCGACGCGGGACGCTGCCGCGGTGAGCGAGGCAAGGGGGCGCAGCGCCCGGCGGGCGGACCAGGCACCGAGCCCCACCCCGAAGAGCGCGGCCACGACCGTGCCGGCGATGAGCAGGGTGCTCAGGTAGCGGAAGGTGCGGTCCAGCTCCAGCAGCGGGTACAGCTCGACGTAGACGCTGTCCGAGCCGACCGGCGTCGCCACGCCCAGCACCGGGATCCCGTCGGCGGTGAACCGCTGCCGTGCCGCGACTCCGCGCTGGGCCTCGTCCAGCAGAGCGCCCGGGACCACCCCGGGATCGACCTGCCGGCCACTGGTCAGCCAGCCCGCCGGACGGGACAGCAGGATCGACGAGTCCGGACCGGTCGCCAGCCCGGTGAGCAGCTCGTCGAGATCGTCGGCGTGCTCGGCCAGTGCGGTGGTGACGAGGCGGACGTTGACCTCGGACTGGCGGGTGACGCTCTGCTCGCGCTGGTCGAGCATGTAGCCGGTGGTGAGGTTCCAGGTCGCGACGCCGAGGACGGTCATCACCAGCGCCAGGCCGATGCCGAACGCCGCCGCTACCCGCCACCGCAGCGAAAGCCGCCGGATCACGGCTCGGGGACGATGCGGTAGCCGCTGCCGCGGACGGTCAGCACCAGGCTGGGGGAGTCGGGGTCGGGTTCGACCTTGCGGCGCAAGCGTCTGATGTGGACGTCGAGCAGGCGGGTGTCGCCGAAGTAGTCGTGTCCCCACACCCGTTGCAGGAGCTGCTCGCGGGTGACGACCTTGCCGTCGGCCGCGGCGAGCTCGGCCAGCAGGCGGAACTCGGTGCGCGTGAGGTGCACGGGGACGCCGTCGCGGTGGACGGCTTCTTCGTCCGGCCGGATTTCGAGTTCGCCGAGCGCGAAGCGGGCCGGTCGGCCCGGGGCCGCCCGGCGCAGCAAGGCGCGGATGCGGGCCGCGAGCTCGCCCGCCACCAAGGGTTTGGTGACGTAGTCGTCGGCACCGGCTTCGAGTCCGGCGATGACGTCCTGGGTGTCGGTGCGGGCGGTGATCACGATGATGGGCAGATCGCCGCGCTCGCGGACGGCGCGGCAGACGGTGAGCCCGTCGATGCCCGGGAGCATGAGGTCGAGCAGCACGACGTCGACCGTGGTGGACTCCAGGAGCTCCAGGCCGTCCTCGCCGGTGGCCGCGGTGGTCACCGCGAAGTCCTCGTCTTCCAGGGCGAGGCTGAGGGCTTCGCTGATCATCGCGTCGTCTTCGACGAGCAGCACGTGCGTCGGCATCTTCCCGATCCTATCAGCAGTCAAATTGTTGCATAGGCGAACAATTGTGCTAGTCTTGCTGCGCCAGTGTAGGGCGATTGTTCAGGGCGATCGCCCTGAAAGGGGTTGCGATGTCGTCTCCGTCCGCGGCCGGGGGAGGCCGAACAGTGAAAGTCGTGGTGTGCGGGGCCGGGATCACCGGCTTGGCGGTGGCGATCAAGCTCGCGCGGGACGGGGCCGAGGTGGTCGTGCTGGAGCGTGCCCCGGCACCCCGCGAACAGGGGTACATGATCGACTTCTTCGGTGCGGGGTTCGACGCGGCCGAGGAGATGGGCGTGCTGCCGCGGATCCGGGAGCTGGCCTACCAGGTGGACGAGGCGAGCCTGCTCGACGAACGGGGCCGCCGTCGCGCGGCCGTGCGATACACGACTTTCGCCCGCACGCTGCAGGATCGCCTGTGCGGCATCATGCGGCCTGACCTCGAACGGGCGCTGCGCGAACACCTTTCGTCCACTGTGGACTTGAGGTTCGGCGCCGGCGTGACGGCGGTCGAGGACCTCGGCGACCGCGTCCGGGTGACCGCCGGCGACCAGGCGGTCGAGGCGGACGTGCTCGTGGGCGCGGACGGGATCCATTCCGCCGTGCGACGGCTGGTTTTCGGTGAGGACAGCCGGTTCCTGCGGTACCTCGGGTTCCACACCGCGGCGTTCGTGTTCACCGACCCCGAGATCCACCACGCGGTGGGCGACCGGTTCTGCCTCACCGACACCATCGGTCGCCAGATGGGCTTCTACGGCCTGCGTGACGGCCGGGTCGCCGCCTTCGCCGTCCACCGCACGGACGACCCTCGGCTGCCGGACGACACGCGGGCGGCGTTGCGCGAGGAGTACGGCTCGCTGGGCTGGCTGGTGCCCCGGGCGCTGCGGCGGTGTCCACCGAGCGAGGCCGTTTACTACGACGAGGTCGCTCAGATCGACATGCCTCGTTGGAGCCGCGGGCGCGTCGTGCTCGCCGGAGACGCGTGCTCCGCGGTCTCGCTGATCGCCGGACAAGGCGCCTCCCTCGGCGTCGCCGGTGCCTTCGTCCTCGGTGAACAGCTGCTGCGGAACCGTTCGGTCATCGACGCTTTCACCGAGTACGAGCGTCTGATGCGGCCGGTGGTCGAGGAGAAGCAGCAAGTGGCGCGCCGGAGCGCCCGCTGGTTCCTGCCGGAGAGCCCGCTCCAGCTCGGGGTCCGGCGTGCGGCGCTGCGGCTGGCCCGGGTCCCGGTCCTCGACCGCTACGTCGCCGCGGTACTGGCGGGCAAGTCCACCGCGGTGGTCACGAACCTTCGCCGCGCCGCCGCCGGGGCCGCGCGGTGAACCGGGTCGCTGCTCGGCCGTCGCTTCCTGCGAACACCGCAACAGCTCGGCCGGGCCGGTGGTTCGCGCTGGGAAAGCCGCTGGGGTGGCGCGACGACGGCAGCGACTGCGCCCGCGATCGTAAGACAGCCGTCAGGTGAAACTCCTTCTTCCCGTGTCAGGGTGAAACCCGAACCAGGAAGAAGGAAGGTGACCACGACATGACGACCGACGTAGCGGTGAAGGAGATCTCCGGAACCTGGGAGCTACCGGAGGTCCGGAGGTTGCGCCTGGACGCGGAACGGGTTTGGGAAGCCGCAGGAGCGCACCGCAGCCTGGCGGTCGAGCTGGAAACCGGCGTCGAGCCCGACGGGCTCTACCGGGGCAAGGTGCAACGCTGGCTCGCGGATGTCGCCGACTGCCACGCGATGGCGTACCAGGAGCTCGCCGCCGCCGCGGAAGCCCGCGGCGAAGCACGGCGGTTTCCGCGTCATACTCCACAGTGGGCGCGGTTGGTGGAGGAGTCCTCCGCGGCGATCCGCCGGGCGGAAGCCCACCACGAACGCGCCGCGGCTCAGTCCGCCAGGGCGGCCGGCGACGAAGCCGCGGCCCACCGGCACGAGACCGCCGCGGAAGTGGCTGACCGGCGTGCTTTGGCGCCGCTGAAGCGCAGCGCCTGACCTCGGGTTCCGATCGCCGTGCGGTACGACCACCGGGTCAGCGACGTTCGGCGTACACGGACCGTTCGACCTCCGACACGGGCAGATCACGCCCGCTCGGCCGGACGTAGCGGTCGGTGAACTCGGCTGGGCCGCACTGTTCGACCGTGTGCCAGCCGTACTCGGCCAGGAAGGCGTCGACCTCGTCGGGGTTCAGCCCGAAATGCCACAACCGGCGCTTCACCACGAACTCGTCGTAGGCGGCTCGGGCGCCGAAAGTCTCCGTCCCATCGAGGAAATCCCGGCGGATGTAGGTGAACGCCAGCTTGCTGCCTGCCGGGGCGGCGGACAGCGTGCGGAGGGTGCGGCGTACAGCGGCCTCGGTGAGGTACTGGGTCACGGCCTCCCAGACGAAGAACGTCCGCTGAGCACCCCGGTAGCCGTGCTTGCCGAGCTCGCCGGCCAGCTTCTGGGTCTCGAAGTCGACGGGGACCAGCGTGACCGTCTCCGGGAGCCGCCCGAAGACCTTCCGCAGCGCCGCGTCCTTGCGGGCGATGTTCGCGGGCAGGTCGACCTCGTGGACCGGAATGCCCTGAAGCGAGGGGAGCCGGTACGCGCGGGTGTCGAAGCCGGCGCCCAGGATGACCACGGCGTCGAGGCCCGCTTCGGCGGCCGCCAGTAGTTTGTCGTCGATGAACCGCTTGCGGCACAACATGCTCGCCCACAGGCCCGGCATCTTCGTTTCCGTCGCCGAGACGAGGAGCTTCCTCAGTGGTCGCCAAGCGGCCGACGCGGCGGTCAACCGGCCGGCGGTGGGGAGAATCCTGCGGGCCACGTCGTCCCTGATCAAGGGCGAGGTTTCGTGCTGGTCCGCGGCGACGATGACCGTCGGTCCGAGCGCGGTTCCGTCAGGGCCCTGCGGCATGGCGTGCTCCCCGAGTCGACGACTGAACGACGCCGGCCAGGCTACCTGCCTTTACGTCACGGGGTGAACGACCAGGCGGTGCTGAGGATTCACTTGCGGCCGAGCCGCCGCTGCGCGACCCGGATCGCGGCCGCGAGCACGAGAAAACCCGCGATGAGAGCGAGCGCGTCGAGCAGACCGGGCACGATCCTCCTCGAGCCGTGCGGTGTCCCGATGACTTCGGACGATCTCACGGTACGCCACCCGGCGGCGGCCGCTAGGCGGAGACGGCTTCGAGCGCTTTGTCGGCCGGATGCGGCGCATCGACGGCGGCGGGGACGTCCCGGCCCAGGAAGCCGTAGCCCGCACCGACGAGCAGCCCGCCACCGACCAGGTTGCCCAGCCCGACCAGTGCCAAGTTGAGCGCGAAGGCGCCGATGGAGGCGCCCGGCACGCCTTCGAACAGACCGAGCGAGAACACCGTCATGTTGGCCACCACGTGCTCGAACCCCGAGCCGATGAAGGCCAGCAGGCACCAGAAGATCAGCACCAGCTTCGCGCCGTCCGACTTCGTCCGAGCGGCCATCCACACCGCGAGGCACACGAGGAAGTTGCACAGCACGCCGCGGAAGAACAACATCCCGGCCGATTCCGCGGCCTTCGCCTTCACCGTCGCCACCAGCAACGCGGCCGCCGGAGCGGTGTGCCCGGCCGTCGCGCCGGCTTGCAGGATCCCGCTTTCGTGAACCAGCCAGGCGAAGGCGACCGAACCGACCAGGTTGCCCACGAACGACCCGGCGATCACGGCGAGCCCGGCTCCGGCACCCCGTCGGCGGGCGAGCGCACCCTGGACCATCGTCATCATGTTGCCGGTCGACAGTTCCCCGCCCGCGAACACGACGGCCGTCAACGCGATCCCGAACACCAGCCCCTGCACGAGCTTCGTCCACGGCGACTGCGCCGCGTTCAACGGACCCGTCACGGCGAGCAGCAGCACCACGGCGATGCCGATGTAGGCGCCGGCCAGTGCCGAGCTCAGCAGGTACCGGCCGGGCCGCCGGAGTTCGGCGATCTTGCTCCGGGCGGAGTCCGCCTGGAAACCGAGGGCTTCCGAAATCGGAACGGGCACGTCTACTCCTCATGGCGGCGTCGGCAGTGGCGATCGGGCGATCACTTGGTCAGTCGAACTGTTGCGTGATGCACACCGATGAAGCCGTGATCACGGCTGGATGAGCGGCACCGCACACCCGCGCCGCGCTCCCGTGAGACCGCCCATCCTCTACCGAACCGCTTGAATCGGACCGCCGGCTCGTTCGACAGAGGGTAGGTGAGGTCCAAGACGCGTCGGCGGCAAGTCTCGGTCGGCATGCGTGTGACCCACCAGACTCAGATACCCCCTGGGGGTAGTTGCGAGACGCCGTGCCGAAGGTTTGACCTCGCGTCATCACATACCCCCTAGGGGTAGGGATATCGGAGGGATGGTCGTCATGGCTGAAACCGACTCGAGACGGTGGTGGGCGCTGAGTCTCATCGCACTGGCCCAGTTCATGGTCATCATGGACACGTCGATCATCGGCGTCGCGCTTCCCGAGATGCAGAAAGACCTCGGGTTCTCGCCCGGCGGCTTGTCGTGGGTCTTCAACGCCTACGTCATCGCGCTCGGTGGGCTCCTGCTGCTCGGTGGGCGGCTCTCCGACCTGTTCGGGGCGCGGCGGTTGTTCACCCTGGGCTGGGTCGTCACGCTCGGCGGCTCAGTGGTCGCGGCGCTCGCCGGGACCGCGTGGGTCGAGCTGCTGGGACGCGTACTCCAGGGCGCGGGCGCGGCCCTCATCGCGCCATCAGCGCTGACGCTGCTGATGATGCTGTTCGGATCGCGGCCCCGCGAGCTGACGAAAGCGCTCGCCCTCTACGGCGCTGCCGCACCGGCCGGCGGAACCGCGGGAGTCTTCCTCGGCGGCGTGATCACCGAATGGCTTTCGTGGCCGTGGATCTTCTGGCTGTACGTGCCGATTTCACTGGTCGCGATCCTGGCCACCGGGCGGCTGATGCCCGCGGTGCCGGCCGAGCGCGGCTCGGTCGACGTCCTCGGGGCCGCGACCGTGACGGCCGGGCTCGCGGTGACCGTCTTCGCGGTGGTCCGTGCCCCGCAGGTCGGCTGGGGTGCGTTCGAGACGCTCGGAACGCTTGCCGGTGGCCTGGTCCTGCTCGCGCTGTTCGTCCTGATCCAGCGCGTCCGGCGGGTGCCGCTGGTCCGGTTGGGGATCTTCCGCACGCGCAACCTCGGCGGCGCGAACCTCGCGCAGTTCCTGCTCGGCGCCGCGTGGATCCCGATGTGGTACTTCCTCAACCTGTACCTGCAGCAGGTCCTCGGCTACGGCGCCTTCGCCGGCGGCGCGGCCCTGCTGCCGATGACCGTGCTGATCGTCGTGCTCATGGTCGCGGTCGCGCCGAAGCTGATCGCGAAGCTGGGCGCGAAAACGATGATCATCGGCGGGTTGTGGGCGCTCGCCGTGGGCCTGGTGTGGCTGTCGTTCGCTCGCCCGACCGGCAACTTCGTCGTGGACGTCCTGCCGGCGTCGCTGGTCGCGGCGCTCGGCCAGGCGCTGGCCTTCATCCCCTCACTCGGGACGGCGATCTCGAGTGCCCAGCCTGAGGAAGGCGGTCTCGCGGCCGGGATCGTCAACACGGCCTACCAGGTCGGGTCCGCACTGGGCCTGGCCGCGATGACCGCGGTCGGGTTGTCCTTCGGCGCCGGCTGGCACGACGACCCGGTCGCCCTGACCGGCGGCTTCTCGGCGGCGTTCCTGGGGGCCGCGGGTCTCGCCCTGCTCGGGGGGATCCTCGTCATGGCCACGCTGCGCGGCGACAAGCGCACCGCGGAGGTGCCGGCCGAGGAGGCCGTCGCGCGGTGACCGCCCGCTGTGCGGACTTGTCACCATGAGCCGGGGCGGCACCGCGAACTCGCGGTGCCGCCCTGGTCAAGCGTGTGCGTGGTTCGAATTGATCTGGGCGTCGATCGTCGTTTGGAAGTGCGGGCATTCCGCGATGTCTTCGTGGTCGCAGTCGATGAGGTCCATGTCGACATCAATTCGCAGCATGGCGAGCATGTCCAGCACTACGACTGACGCCACCGCGTCGCTGATCCGCCTGCTCGATGCCGTCGACGCGCTGCCCGGCGCGGCCGATCTACGCGCTCACACCTACGACCTGCTCCGAATTTCCTCGGGCCAGGCCGTCGTGGACGTTGGTTGCGGCGCGGGTCGTGCCGTGGCGTGGCCGAACTCGCCGGCCGCGGGGCCCGCGCCATCGGGATCGACCCGGATCCGCAGATGCTCGCCGCGGCGCGGGGCCGGTGGCCGGACCTCGACGTCCGCGAAGGTTCCGCAGGCGACCTGCCCTTGGACGACGGCGCTGTGGCCGGTTACCGCGCCGACAAGGTCTTCCGCGAGGTCGTCGATCCGGGCGCGGCGCTGGCCGAGGCGCGTCGGGTGCTCGCCTCGGGCGGGCGGATCGTCCTCATCGGCCAGGACTGGGACACCGTCGTCATCGACTCCGACGAACCGGAGCTGACCCGGACGATCGTGCACGCCCGCGCCGGCACGGTGCCCAGTCCGCGCGCCGCACGCGGCTACCGCTCGCTGCTGCTCGACGCCGGCTTCGACGACGTCACCGGTGAGGTGCAGACCGCGATCTTCACCGACCGCCTGGTGCCGGCGATGCTGACCGGGTTCGCCGCCGCGGCCTGCGAGGCCGGAGCCGTCGAACGTGACCGGGCGGACGCCTGGCTGGCCGGGCAGGCTCAGCGTGCCGAGGCGGACCGCCTGTTCGTGGCCGTGCCCCTGTTCATCGCCACCGGCATCGGCTGACCAACGGCGTCAAGCCGGGCGTCGCAGGCCGTCCAGGGTGAGGGCGGCCAGGCGGTGGGCCGCGGCGAGGGAAGGCAGGGCGCCCGCCGCGGTCAGGGCGTGGAGGCAAAAGGTCGCCAGCTCGTCGGCGGCCACGTCGTCGCGGATCTCGCCGGTCTGTGCCGCTTCGGCGACCAGTTCGCGGAACATGGCGTGCAGGTGCTGCTGGGCGTGGGCGACGTGGTCGCCGCGGTGCAGGAGCGTCACCAGTTCGGTGCCGTGGTGGTGTTGGGTTCGTTCGTGGTGGATCACCGCGTAGGCGTCCAGCACCTTCTCGAGGCGTTCGCCCGCCGTGCCGTCTTGAGCGCGGATCTCGGTGAGCTGGGTGAGGTGGGCGCGGATCTGGCGGTCGTGCCACGCGGTCACGATCGCCTCGACGTCGGGGAAGTACTTGTACAGCGTCGCCCGGCCGATTCCGGTCTTCGCGGCGATCTGCGACATCTTCACGCCGGTCAGCCCGTGCTCGGCCACGAGTTCCGCGGTGGCGTCCAAGGTCGCGTCGCGCACCGCCTCCCGGTGCGCCTCGATCGTCTCGTTCCACAGCTTCGGCACGACGTGAGCATACATAACGACGACCTAGAGACGCTCTGCATTGGCAGCGACAGTTTGTCTCGATAAAACTGAGCACCTCCTTTAGAAGGGCTCATCCCGATGACCGCTGCGCCACACCCCTCCCACCGCCCAGACGGTCCCGACGACCTCTATCGCACCCCGCCGCCATGGGACATCGGCCGGCCCCAGGGCGCGTTCCGCGCTCTCGCCGACGCGGGCGCGATCCAGGGGCGGGTCCTCGACGCCGGGTGCGGAACCGGGGAACACGTGCTGATGTGCGCCGCGCTCGGCCTGGACGCCACCGGAATCGACCTGGCGTCCGCGGCCCTGCAGCGCGCCGAAGAGAAAGCGCGCGAACGGGGGCGGACGGCGAGGTTCCTCCGTCGTGACGCCCGCCAGCCGGCCGAACTGGACGAGTCGTTCGACACCGTCCTCGACTGCGGCCTGTTCCACATCTTCGACGCCGAGGATCGCGCCGCCTGCATCCGCGCTTGGTCCGTCGCCTTGACGAGGATCTGAACCATGCCGGTCGCCGAGGCGCACATCGTCACGCCGCGCGCCGAACGGTTCCTCACCCAGCTGTGTCGCCACGCCGAAGCCATGGGCGGAAAGGCCCGGCATCTGCACGGCGGCACCGGGCAGCGTCCCGAGGTGGTGGCGGTAGAAGTTTCCGGGAACGAAGGGAAAATCCGGTTCAGCTGGGGTGCGTGCACGCTACGGTCTACTTCGGACACGTTGGCCGTGCACCTCGAGGCCGAAGACGCGGACAAGCTGGCGCGGCTTCAGGGCATCCTCACCGCGGACCTGGAACGGTTCGGCAAGCGCGACGACCTCAAGGTGAGCTGGCACGGACAGGAAGGCCCCGGCGCTGTTCGTCGGTCGCGCGGTACGACGATCGCGCTCGTTGTGGCCGCGGCGTCGGCCGTTGCCGCGCATCTGATGGTCGGCAGCGTGGCCTGGCGCTGGACGAGCGTGGCCGCCGAAGTCCTCCTCGGACTGGTGGTCCTGAAGATCGTCGTCGTGGCCGTGTTCGCCCGGCACCGGTTTCGGGGGCACGGCAGGCTCACATCAGCGCGAGCTCGCCGCGGAACACCGCCAGCAGAAGACCGGCGAGCGGACCCACCACGACCGACGCCGTAGCCGCGACATAGGCCGTGCTCTCCGACCACCGGTCGAGCGCCGGCCTCGTCGAGGACGCAGCCGGTCGCATCGCACCCACGATCCAGCGCAGGTAGTAGAAGAGGCTGGCCACGGTGTTCACGGCGGCCACGACGACGAGCCAGGCGTAGCCGCCGTCGAGGGTGGCGGTGAAGACCGTGAGCTTCCCGGCGAACACCGCGGTCGGCGGGGTGCCGACCAGGCCGAGCAGGCACACCGCGAGGCTGATCGCGAGCCACGGCTGGTGGCGCAGCAGGCCGTGGTAGTCCTCGATCGTCTTCAGCCGCGGCAAGGCACAGACGACGGCGAACGCGCCGAGGTTCGTCAGCGCGTAGGCGGCCAGGTAAAGCAGCATGCCGGGCAGGGCGAGGGAGCTGCGGGTCGCGACGGTGACGGCCATGAGCAGGTAGCCGACCTGGCTGATCGTCGAGTAACCGAGCAGCCGGCGCACGTCCTGCTGGAAGAACGCGGCCAGGTTGCCGAGCGTCATCGTCGCTGCTGCGATGATCGCCATGAGCAGGGGCCAGTCGACCGCGGTATCGTCCATTGTGGACGCGACGAGGCGGTAGGTGGCGATGACGGCGACGATCTTGGGCACCGTGGTGAGGAACGCGGCCGCGGGTGGCCGGGTGCCTTCGGTGACGTCCGGGACCCAGAAGTGCGCCGGGACCGCGCCCATCTTGAACAGCAGCCCGGCCAGCACGCCCACGAACCCGACGGCGACGGCGGCGGTGGGAGCGGCGCCCAAAGCGAGTTCGGCGTACGCGCTGGCGCCGCCGACGCCGAAGAGCACCGTCGCGCCGGCCAGCATCGTGATGCTCAGCAGCGCGCCGAGCAGATAGAACTTGAGTGCCCCTTCGGTGCCGGAGTCGTCCTTGGCGAAGCCGGCGATGGCGTAAAGCGGGATGCTGGCGAGCAGGTAACCGGCCACGAGCAGCAGCAGGTCGTTGGCGCCGGTCAGCACGATCGTGCCGAGCGCGGCGAGCAGCACGAGGACGTACAGCTCGCTCTCCCGCGGAGAGGACCGGAACTCGCCGGCCGTGACGCCGAGGGTCAGCAGGACGGCGGCCAGGACGATGGCCCGACCGGCGTTGGTGGCCACGTCGATCGCGTACGTGCCGCCGAACACTGTCCGGGTCGGCTCGGACCAGACCGTGACGGTGGCGACGAGGGCGCCGAGGCAGGCGAGGGCGGTCAGCAGCCGGACCGGCCATTGCCGTTTCCGGGGCAGGTAGGAACCCAGCAGGAGACCCACGACCGCGGCGAGCGCGAGGATGATCTCGGGCAGCAGCGCGAGTGGGTCTTGTTTCATCATCTCCACGGGCGCGTCACCTGGCCAGCTGGTTCAGGACCGACTGCGAGACGGGTTCGATCAGGTCGAGCAGGAACCGCGGGAAGACCCCGATGACGACGGCCAGCACCAGCAGCGGCGTGATCGACACACCTTCGGCGACCGTGAGATCCGTGGCCGGTGTCCCCGGCTTGCCGAGGAACACCTTCTGGAAGGCCCGCAGGAACAGCGCGGCGGTGATGAGGATGCCGAGGAACGCCAGCACCGTGGCGACGGGGGCGGCGCCGAGTGATCCGGTGAAGATCTGGAACTCGGCGATGAACCCGGAGAATCCGGGCAATCCGAGCGAGGCGAACGCCGCCGCGACGGTGAGGCCGGCGAACCGCGGTGCGCTCGCGGCGATTCCGCCGTAGTGGTCCATGTCGTACGTGCCGCCGCGCTCGTACAGCACGCCCGCGAGGAGGAACAGCGCGCCGGTGATCAGGCCGTGGCTGACCATCTGGGTGACGGCGCCGGTGACGGCGAGCTGGCGCGCTTCGGTCGCCGAGTTCGCGACGAGCCCGGCGGCGCCGACGGCCAGCACGATGTAACCCATGTGGTTGACCGAGGTGTAGGCGATCAGACGCTTGAAATCTCGCTGCCCGAGCGCGACCAGCGCGCCGTAGAGCACGCTGACGACGCCGACCACGACGAACACCAGCGCGTAGCGGCGCCAGGCGTCAGGCAGGATCGGCATCGCGATCCGCACGAAACCGTAGGTGCCCATCTTCAGCAGGACCCCGGCCAGGATCGCCGACCCGGCCGCGGGGGCTTCCGTGTGCGCGGGCGGGAGCCAGGTGTGGAACGGCACGGTCGGTGTCTTGATCGCGAACCCGACGCCGAGGGCGAGCAGCACCAGCCCGGCGGCCCACCCGCCACCGGCCAGCGGCATCTGGCGGGTCAGCTCGACGATGTCGAAGGTGTGCGGCGACGCGGTGACGTACAGCGCGATGAACCCGACCAGCAACGCCAGCGAACCGACGAACGTGTAGAGGAAGAACTTCATCGCCGCGCGGGCGGCGTCGCGGTGGCCCCACCCGGCGATGACGAAGTACATGCCCACGATGGACAGGTCGAAGAAGACGAAGAACAGGATCAGGTCCAGCGCGACGAACAGCCCGAGGCACACGGTTTCGAGGAACAGGAACAGCACTGCGAAGGACCGGATGCGGTCGTCCTGCCGCAGCGAATACACCGCGCAGGCCAGGAACAGGACGGCGGTCAACGCGATCAGTGGGAGGCTGAGCCCGTCGACGCCGAGGTGGTAGCCGGAGCTGACGCTGGGGATCCACCGCAGGTTCACTTCGTAGGCGTAGCCATCGCCGCCGGGGTAGCCGGCCCAGAGCGCGACGATCAGCGCGAGCTCCACAGTGGACGCCCCGACCCACCACCAGCGGACGAACCCGCCGGCGGCGCGCGGCACCGCGAGCAGGACCACGGCTGCCACCACTGGCAGGAACACCACGACGCTGAGCACGCGCTACCTCACGTTCGTCAGAGAACCAGCAACAAGACGGCGAGCACACCCAGCGCGACGGCGGCCTGGGCGTAGTAGTGGTGCAGCTGCCCGGTCTGCGGCCGCGCCGCCCACCTCCCGAGCGCACGCGCGCCACCGGCGACACCGCGCACGACGCCGTCGATCGACACCTCCACGCGCAGCGTCGCCAGCCGCCCGAGCGCTGCACCCGTGGCTGCGGCCGTGCGCACGCCGCCGTCGACGACCCGGTCGTCGAACCGGGCCACGCCCGCGGCCAGCCGCTCCACCGGCCGGGCGACCGCGACTTGCGCGGCTCGCTCCAGGTGCAGCCAGCCGGCGAGCAAACCCGTCCGTGGGGACGAGCGCCGCCAGGATGCGGCGGTCGCGACTCCGGCCACGGCGATCAGGCCGGACACGGCCGGCTCCCACCACATGGGCGTCGGAATCGCCGGGCCGCCGACGAGCCGCGAGAACCGGTCGGCCACGACTGGCAGGCCGCCGATTCCGAGCAGCGCGGCCGCCGCCGCGAGCACCGGCAACGGCCCGAGCAGCAGCCTGCTCAACGGACTTCCGGCCGGGTCGGCCGGTTTCCAGACGATCGCCAGGACGCGTCCGACGTAGGCGCCGCTCACGAGCGCGGCCGCCAAGCCGGCGACGTACAACGCCGGCGAGTCCGCCAAAGCCGTGGCGAGGACGGCGTCCTTGCTCACCCAGATCGACAACGGCGGCACCCCGGCCAGGGTGAGCGCCCCGATGGTGAACACGACGCCGAGCAGCGGATAACGCCGTGCCGCGCCTTCCAGCCGCCGGAGGTCCTTGGTGCCCAGGCCGACCAGCCAAGCGCCGGCGCCGAGGAAGAGCAGGCTCTTGGTCGCCGCGTGCGCCACGAGCTGCCCGGCCCCGGCAGCAGGCCCGCCCACGCCCGCGGCCAGCACCATGAACCCGATCTGGGAGCACGTCGACGCGGCCAGCACCTGCTTGAGGTCGCGCTGCACCACCGCGATCGCCCCGAGCACCAGCGCGGTGACCACGCCGAGCCACGCCACCAGGGTTGACGCCCACGCCGTCGCGGCGAGCAGCGGCTCCAGCCGGATCAGCAGGTACGCCCCGGCCGCGACCATGGTCGCCGAGTGCAGCAGCGCCGAGACCGGGCTCGGGCCGTCCATCGCCCGGGAGAGCCAGAAACTGAACGGCAGCTGCGCGGACTTCCCGGCGGCCGCCAGCACGATCCCGGCCGCCACGACGTCGCGCCAGCCGTCCGCCGCGTCCGGCAGGCCGGCCAGGGTGAGACCTGCGACGCCGCCCGCCAAGGCGGCCCCGGCCGCGAGGTACAGGCCGAGGTCGGCGGTGCGGGTGGTGAGGAAGGCGACGGCGCCGGAGCCGACGCGGTGGTTCTCGCGCCACCAGAATCCGATCAGGGCGTACGAGCAGGCGCCCATGACTTCCCACGCCATCAGCAGCACCACGAGGTCCCGGGCGGTGACGGTGATCAGCATGGCGCCGGCGAAGACCAGCATCAGCCCGTGGAAGCGGGCACGGGATTCCTCGGCGCCGAACTCGCCGGCCGCGAATACCAGCACGGCCACCAGCACCGCGGTCACGGTGAGCACCATGACCGCGGACAGCCCGTCCACGGCGAGGCCGATCCGCAGCCCCGCCAGCAACGGCGCGGAGACCTCGGGGCGGGTGATCGCGGCGACGATCGCAAGCACGACGGAGACGACCGCGGCTGCGACACCTGCCGCGGGGGCGACGCGGTCAGCCGGGCGGCCGGTGACCAGCAAGGCGGTCCCGGCGACCAGGGGCAGCGCGATCAGCAGCCACAGCGTCATCGGCTCAGCCCCTGAGGTCCGCGGCGGAGTCGGTCAGGTCGACGTCGCGGCGGCGGAAGATCGCGGTCGTCACGGCGAATCCGATCGCCATGTCGACGGCCATCAGCGTCACCGCGACGAGGACGACGACCTGGCCGTCCGGGCGGGTGGGGGAGGCGAAGTACCAGAACGCGGCCCCGCCGACGATCACGGCATTGGCCATCAGTTCCAGGCCCATCATGATCATCACGATGGACTGCTGGGACAAGGCGCCGTACAGGCCGATGCTGAACAGCGCCGCGGCCAGCAGCAGGTACTCCTGAAGCGTCATCGGTCCAGGCCTCCTCGCACCGGGTCGTCCGGACGTTTCGCGCGGAGGGCGTCGCCGTAGCGGTCGTACCGGCCGCGATGGTGAGCCAGTACGACGGTGGCGACCATCGTCGCGAACAGGCACAGCCCGAGCACCATCATCACCAGCATCTTCGAGCCCATCAGCGCCTCGCCCAGCGCGCGCGTCGGGTCCACCGGTCGTGGCTGGTCCGACGTCGGCCAGGGGACGAGCAAGATGCCGGCGGCGAGCGCGGCGAACACTCCGCCCGCGATGGCGAGGGAGCCTTTCTGGTTGTGCACCATCGTCATCGGCATCAACCCGGCCGGGTTCATCATGTACATGAGCATGAACACGACCATCACGACCATTTCCATGATCATCATGAGGACGACGAGCACGCCGAGGTAGGCGAGGTTCAGCAGCAGGATCGTGCCCGCGGCGAAGAGGAACGAGGCCAGCAGCGCGAACGTCGCGCGCGCCATCGAGTTCACGCGGAACACCGCCACGCCGGTCGCGACCGATCCTGCCGCGCACACCCAGAACACGACCGGCGTCCACATGGGACAGTGCTCCTTTCTTCAGCGGGCAAGGACGACGACGGCGACCCCGAGGGCCTGGACGAGGGTCAGCGGGATGAGCACCACCCAGGCGATCTCCTGGTAGCGCTCCAGCCGCAGTGTCGGGATCCGGCGCTTGACCCACACCAGCACCGCGAGCACCGCCACGGTCTTCACCAGCGACCACAGCCAGGCAGGCAGCACCGGTCCGGCGCCGCCGCCGAGGAACAGCGGGACCGCGAACGCCGCGCCCGAGGTCAGCAGCAGCCAGCGGGCGGCGGTGAACACCAGCCGGTCCACTCCGGAGAGCTCGGCCGCGGCGCCACCGGCCGCGTCGGCGCCGACCGGCTGGTCGAACGGTCCCCAGAACGCCATCGCCATGACCGACAGCAGGTAGACGACGAACGCGATCGGCATCCACACCACGAACCACACCGAACTCTGCGCGGCCACGACGTCGGCCACCCGCAGGGAGCCCGCGCCGAGCGCCGCGGTGATCAGGGCGAACATGTGCGGCAGCTCGTAGGCCAGACCCTGGGCGATGAACCGGTAGCCGCCGAGAAGGCCGTACGCCGAGTTCGCGCCCCAACCGACCAGCCAGACCGCCGCCCAGGCGACGACCTCCATCGCGTTGAACCAGACGACCCCGATCGACAGGTCCGCCACCGCCCAGTGCCCGAGCGGAGTCACGAGCGACGCGAGCACCGCGGCCAGCAGCAGCGCGAGGGCACCGCCGCGGCCCAGGAGGACGTCCGCGGCGAGGGTCCGGCGGTGTTGCTGGACGAGCAGCCCGCCTGCCTCGCGCAGCGGAAGCGTCATGGCCGCTCGCCAACCGGGGCCACCGCTTGCCCGGTCGTGCAGGACCGCGTCCCACGACGCGGTGCCTCCGGTCAGGACCGCGAGGACGACTGGCAACAGGAGGCCGCCCCACCAGGGGAGTTCGTCAACCACGGGCCACCCGCACACGCTCGAGGTCGGGATCGAAGCTGGCGACGATCAGGCGGGCCGTCGCGAACTCGGCGCCGGCCAGCAGACCCGGCAAGGCGTCGACGATTTTCGCGGGGTCCGGGTCGGCTTCCGCCCTCGCGGACGCGGCTTCGTCGACCCAGCGGGTCAGGCGGTCCCAGGCGTCGCCCGAGGCGGCGTGGACGCCGATGCCGGTCAGGGACCACCGCAGGACTCGTGAGCGGCGGATCAGCTTCGCCCAGCGCGTCAATCGCGCGCCCGGCTCGTGGCCGGCGAGCAGGTCGTCCCGCAGCCGCGCTGCGGTGCCCGCGGCGTACTCCCAGCCCGCGACGGTCAGCAGGCGCGCGCAGCTGTCGAGCCGGCGCGCGGCGATCCGGGCTTCGTCGTCCCAAAAAGCGGCCATCCCGTGCCGCGGGGTCAGCACGGCTTCGACGGCGGCCTCCTGCACGACATCGCCTTGGAGAACGGTGCGCACGAGCAGTCCGGCCGGCCACGCCGGGAGTACCGGTCCGAGCGGCACGGTCAGCCGGTCGAGCTTCAGGCCGTCGCGGTCGTCGGCACGGTCGGCCATCGGGATGCCGCCGGGCATCTCCATGCCGCTCATGTCGTGCCTGTGGTGGTGGCCGTGGTCGCAGTGGGCGTGCTCGTCCTCGGCGTGTTCCTGCTGGGCGGGCGGGTGCTCGGTCTCGCCGGTTTCCTGCGCTGGGGTGTGCCGGCCGTCTTGCGCGTGGTCGGCCGGCTCCGCGTGCACGTGCTCAGCGTCAGCCGCCTGCTCCGTTCCGCCCGCGCCCGCGATTGCCGAACGCTGCTCGTCCGGCGATCGCAGCCGCCGCTCGGCGGCGGTCAGCGCAGCCGCGATCCCGGACGTCGCTGCCAACTCGATGCGCACGCGAGGCGCCGGGATGAGCTCCCAGACCGCGTCGACGAACGGAGTCATCGCCGGGTCAGCCGGGCCCGCGACGACCAGCAGGTTCGCCTCCGCGGCGTTCAGTGCTGGTCGCCAGCCTCGCCGGCGGATTTCGTGCTCGACGGAAAGGCGGACGCCGGTCCCGCCGACCGTGGTGACGACCAGCGGCCGGACCGGCGTCCTGCCGAGCAGCCAGGTCGTCAGGTCCATCGGAAGACGCCTTCGCGCCAGGCGTACCAGACGCCGGCGAACAGCACGGCGAGGAAAGCGAACATCTCGACCACGGCGGGGGTACCGACCTCCGCCACGACGAGTGTCCACGGGTACATGAAGACCATCTCCATGTCGAAGGCCAGGAAGACCATCGTGATCGTGTACCAGCGGGCGTGGTAGCGGGAGACCGCGTGCTCGGCCGGGGAGCCGCCGGACAGGAAGGGCAGGACGTCCCGGGCCGCCGGCGCCGGCCGAACCAGCCTCGCGACGCCGTAGGCCGCGGCGACCAGGGCGAGGACACCGACGAGCACTACGAGTGCACCTTGCACCGCACCTCCTCGGATTGCACCGGTCTCCTACGGAGCCTAGGGGGCCGAACTGCTTCGAGCAGCCCGGAACGGGATCATACACATACCCTCGGGGGGTAAGTCGACGAAAGATGTCCCGGACGCGAAAACGGGACGGCATCGCGAGAGTGCGATGCCGCCCCGACGTTGTCCTCCGAATTCAGGCCGTCGGCCGGGTCGCTCCGGCGTACTGGCTCTGCAGTGGCGAGGTCTTCACGACGTCACCGGGCTCTAGCTGGTCGCGCGGTACCGGTGTGCCGTACTGGGCTTGGGCCGCGGAGTTGCGGGGGAGCGTGATCCCGGCCTTCTTGTACGCCCACAGAGGAGGCCCGAGCAGTCGAACGAATCGGGACCGGTGGCGCCCCACACGTAAGGACTTCCGAGCCTGCTCAGGGCGGCGTCGACTGCGGTTTGTGCAGCCGCCGTCGGCGCCTTGACGTCGGGCGCCTTTCCGCCGGTGTCGCGCTGCGCGGCTTTGTCCGAGGCGCTCAGGCTCTTGTCGGCAGCCTTGACTTGCTCGATCAGCGTGGGAGCAGGAAGAGAAGGTCTACCGCCACGATGACGGTAGGCACTGCACCGAGCGCGACGCAGGACAAGCCGGCGAGCCAGATCGTTCGGCTACGCGTCCCCCGCGACAACCAGACCGCGAAACCGCCGGCCAGCACCGTCCATCCCGCGGCCGCAGCGAACATGGTGAATGTCGTCTCAGAACCAGCCCAGTCTCGACCGCCACGCGCCAAGAAGGCGAAGAGGAGCAGCGCGCCTGCGGCGGCGATTCCGAGCGAGATCAAGACGAGTCCCAGCGTCATGACTACTGTTTTCGCCACGCGTAAGTCCTGAGTGCCGTCTTCTCGCACGACGGCACGATACCCCGTGGCGCGACGGGACTTGCATCCCGCGTGTGCTGCCCGTCGAAGCAGGCGTCCCGAGCCTCAGCAGTCCCGTCAGCAGTCGACCTGTGCTGGTTAACGTAATTACTGTCATCGGCTGTCAACTTCTTGATCGACAGCGGGTGGTGGCCCAGAAGGCGCTGGTTGTGTGGCCCAAACGCGGAAAAGAGCCCTCTCAGCGGCATAGCGGACGTTGAAGCGACCGGAGCCACTCGGCACCCGCGGTGAGCGCTGCCCGGACGACCTTGCCTTGCACGAAGCACAGCACTCGACGATCTCATCGACCAGCGTGCGGGGGCGGCTTGCTCGACCGCCCGGACGATCTTCACGTAGCAGCCGCAGCGGCAGATGTTTCCCTTGATGCAGCCGACGCCGGACATGATCTGCCCGGGGGTGCAGTACCCGCACTGGAACGCGTCCTGGTCGACGAACGCCGGCTGCAACGGGTGCAGCGGTCCGTCGTCACCGCAGCCGTTGACTCGGGGGCCGTCGACGAGAACGGTGCACGCACCGCAAGCGCCGGCATCGCACCCCTTATTCGTGCCGGGCAGCCCGAAGTGCTCGCGCAGCAGGTCCAGTAGCTAGCGGCAGCGGCGGCGGGCTCGGCACCCGGCAACGACGGTCCGGCGGCGGCCGCGGCACCACGCACCGCGGACGCCGTCGTCGGTGGTCAGTCCGCGACGCCTTTGCTCTGGTCGACGTAGGTCTGCCGTTCCGGGGTGACGCGCAGGATGACGCGCTCGGACTTGATGTTGTCCGGTGGGTAGTCGTCGCCGGTGTACTTGCGGGCGAGCCGGTCGACCTGGCGGCGGGCTCGTTCGCCGTTCTCTACGCCGGTCACTGTGCCGCGGACTTCGGCGTAGCGGTACGGGTCCTGCTCGTCGCGGATGAGCACCGTGATCCGGGGATCGCGGGCGACGTTGTGCGCCTTCGCCCGGTGGGTTTCGGTGTTGAGCACGATTTCGCCGTCCTCGACGTCCACCCAGATCATCTGGGTCTGCAGCCGTCCGCTGGGCAGCACCGTCGTGACGGCGGCGAAGTTCTTGCCGGTGGCCAGTTCCTCTGTTTCGGGCAGCAGCTTCGGGCCGTCCGCGGTCTGAGCGGGCACGACTTCCCCTTCCGGTCGGGGCGGCGCTGGGGTACGCCGCCCCGATCGGCTACCCGGGCCGGCCGGGCGCAAACGGCGGGTCAGCTGCTCAGGGTGATGGCGGCGTCGGGTTCGACGACCCGGAAGCTGAAGCTCTCCTCCAGGTAGAGGGTCACCGTCTCGGCGTCGTGGTGGCTGTAGCCGACGGCGAGGTCCTGGCCCAGCTCGAGGGAGAAGTCGCCGCCGTCGAGGCTCACGATCAGCGCGCCGTCCAGCCCGGGTGCGCGGACCACCTTGCCGCCGCCCAGCACGCGGCGGAGGTGGTCGAACAGCAGGTGCCCGCCGTGTTCGGTGCTCTCCACGATGCGTGTGTAGCCGGCGGGGGCGATGGCGAGCCCGTACGGGCCCTTGATACCGGCTTGGCGGAGCGTGTCCACCGCGCGGGCGACGACGCCGGGGTAGGCGTCAGGGTCGTCGCCGAGCGACGGCGTGTCGTAGGGGCAGGTCTCGGTGATCCCGGTGATGCCGGCCGCGGCCCAGCCGTGGAAGACGGCGCGGTTTTCGACCATCGCGATCTGCTTCGCCGCGCGGTCGAGGTCGTCGAACTCGAGGTCGTCGGCACCGCGCTCGGCGTCGTCCAGCTCGGCGCGCGACACCGTGAACGGCACGCGCACCTCGGTGAGCGGCAGGACCCGGCGTTGCCGGACGACCACGCCTTCGCCCGCTTCGGCCAGTGACGCGGAGGCGAGGGTGGCGGTCCGGCCCAGGTCGGTGGCGGAGTGCCGCCAGCCGTGCGGGCCGGCGACGTCGACCAGGCGGCGGGCCGCGAGGTGGGTCTGCAGGCGCTCCCGGGCTTCGGCATCGACCTCCTTCCAGCCCGCGTCGGTGATCGGGGCCAGGTCGCGCATCAGGTGGTTCATGTCAGTCCTGTTCCTTGAGGCTGCCGATGCCGAGCGAGGCGTCCGCGGGGCGGTCGCCGAGTTCCTCCTCGACGTACTCCCGCGGGTCGAGGTCGCTGACGTCGAGGTCGCGGGCGCCCTCGTGCTGCCGCTTGAACTCGGCGAACCGGCGGCCCAGCTCCTCGCGCAGGCCGGGATCGGCGTGCCGCCGGAAGTCCGCCAGGCCGTCGTCCTCCTCCTCGGCCATGTGCTCGCTGTTGGCCGTGCGCGCCTGGCGCACGGCCGCGTGCCACGCGGTGCTGCCGACGGGGTGCAGGGCGGCCTCGTGGACGCCGTCACGGATGTCGTTGTGGTCGCCGATCGCGTCGAGCGTCTCCTCCTCGGCGTCTTCGCCGCGTCGGAGCAGGTGGGGGTAGAAGATCTCCTCCTCGGCGCGGGCGTGCACGTCGAGCAGGTCGGCCAGCGGCTGCCACACCTTCGCCAGTTCGGCGGGGTCGGTGAGGTCGTCGAGCCGGGCGAACTGGCGCCGGAACCAGTCGTGATCGTCGAGGATGAGGCTGGTGATGTCGGCCATGCCACTGTCCTACCCCG
This sequence comes from Amycolatopsis sp. NPDC051371, assembly GCF_040682155.1. Lineage (NCBI taxonomy): Bacteria > Bacillati > Actinomycetota > Actinomycetes > Pseudonocardiales > Pseudonocardiaceae > Amycolatopsis > Amycolatopsis sp. NPDC051371. The sequence goes on along the minus strand of NZ_JBFBAG010000068.1, from coordinate 23,831 downwards.
CGCGGGCGGCCGGGGAAACCCGGCACCGCGGTTGGCCGGAGATGCCTCGGGTACCCGGATGGCGAAGCTTGCGAAGGGAGCGACCGTTGCCTGCCCGGGCCGAAACCCTGCGCCGCTACCGGCGCGCGTGCGACTACCTCGCCGCCGCGATGATCCACCTCAAGGACAACGTCCTGCTCACCGAGCCACTGCGGCCCGAACACCTCAAGCCGCGGCCGCTCGGCCACTGGGGCACCTGTCCGGGCCTCACGCTGGTCTACGCGGGGTTGAACCGGCTGGTCGCCGATACCGGCCAGCGGACGCTGCTGGTGACCGGGCCCGGTCACGGCGCTCCGGCGATCCACGCCAACCTGTGGCTGGAGGGCACCCACGCCGAGCACGACCGCCGGCTCGGCCTGGACGGGCACGGGCTGGCCGAGCTGGTCCGGCGGTTCTCCTGGCCGGGCGGGTTCCCGAGTCACCTTTCGCCGGAGGTGCCGGGCGTGATCCACGAGGGCGGCGAACTCGGCTACGCGCTGGCCACGGCGTTCGGCGCCGCGCTGGACGATCCGGGGCTGCTGGTGGCGTGCGTCGTCGGCGACGGGGAAGCCGAGACCGGGCCGACGGCGGCCGCGTGGCACAGCCCGAAGTTGACCGGTCCGGGTGACGGGCGGGTGCTGCCGATACTGCACCTCAACGGCTACAAGATCGCCTCGCCGACGATCTACGAGGCGATGTCCGACGACGAGCTGGTCACTTACTTCACCGGGTGCGGGTGGACGCCGCTGCTGGTCGACGTCCGCGGCACCGACGATCCGGACACCCCGCTCGCCGACGCGCTGACCCGCGCGCACGAGCAGGCCGGCGGTCCCCCGCCGATGATCGTCCTGCGGAGTACAAAAGGCCTCGGCCTGCCCGCCGAGTCACCGGACGGGACGCCGCTGGAAGGGACGTTCCACGCCCACCAGGTCCCGCTGCCGTCCGCGGCCGACGACCCCGCCGAACTGGCCGCACTGGAGGGCTGGCTGCGCTCCTACCGGCCCGAAGAACTCTTCGGTGCCGACGGCGTGCCCGCGCTCGACCTGCTCGAGGTGCCGCCCGAGCCCGGGCTGCGGCTGGGCCGGGTCCCGCAGGCCAACGGCGGGCGGTTGCGGCGCGACCTGCCGCTGCCGGACGTCGGGAAGTACGCCGTCGCCGTCGACCGGCCGGGCGGTACCGACGCCAGTGCCCCGGAGGTCCTGGCCGAGTGGCTGGCCGAGGTCATCCGGCGCGCCCCGGACACGTTCCGGGTCGTCTGTCCCGACGAGCTGGAGTCCAACAAGCTGGGCGGGCTGCTGGAAGCCACCTCGCGCCAGTTCGACGCCGAGGTGCCCGGCTATTCCGAGCACCTGGCCCCGCGCGGCCGGGTGCAGGAGGTGCTGTCGGAGCACCTGTGCCAGGGCTGGCTGCAGGGGTACCTGCTCACCGGGCGGCACGGCCTGTTCCCGTGCTACGAAGCGTTCGTGTCCATTGTGGACAGTATGGTGAACCAGTACGCCAAGTTCCTGAAGATGTCCGCCGAGGTGCCGTGGCGCGCGCCGGTGGCGAGCCTGAACTACCTGCTCAGCAGTGACGGCTGGCGCCAGGAGCACAACGGCTACAGCCACCAGGGCCCCGGCTTCATCAACCAGATGGTCACCAAGAAGGCCACCACCGCGCGCATCTACCTGCCGCCGGACGCGAACACGCTGCTGGAGGTCATGCACCGCTGTCTCGCCTCGACCGACCTGATCAACGTCGTCGTCGCGGGCAAGCAGAGCGGCCCGCAGTGGCTCGCACCGGACGAGGCTCGTGCACACTGCCGGGCCGGCGCGTCGGTCTGGCAATGGGCCGGCACCACCGACGGCGACGCCGACGTCGTGCTGGCCTGCGCCGGCACGACGCCGACCGTCGAGACAGTGGCGGCCGCCGAGCTGCTGCGCGAAGTCGCGCTGGACCTGCGGGTCCGGGTGGTCAACGTCGTGGACCTGCTGTCGCTGTGCCCGCCGGACCACCACCCGCACGGGCTGGCCGACGAGGCGTTCGCCGCCTGCTTCGGTGACGACCTGCCGGTGGTGTTCGCCTTCCACGGCTATCCCTCGGCGGTGCACGAGGTCCTGCACGGCCGGCCCGCCACCGCGCGGTTCCACGTGCACGGCTACCGCGAGGAGGGGACCACGACCACGCCGTTCGACCTGCTGGCGAGCAACCGGATGACCCGCCACGACCTCGCGGCCGACGCCCTCACCCCGGCCCGCGGCTGGGCCTCGGCCGGCGGCGACCTCGCCCGCGAACTGACCCAGCGGCGGGACGCACTGCTCGTGCGGTCCTACCAGGACGGTCAAGACCCCGAGGAGATCACCGGCTGGCGGTGGCGTGGATGAGGATCCTCACCGTCAACCCCGGCTCCGGCAGCCTGCGCCTGCACGTCGTCGAGGATGAAGACGTCGTCGACTCGGCCGAGATCGGGGGGCCGCCGGCCGACGCCGCCGACGACGTGAAGTCCTTTGTGAATGGACTGGAGGTGGACGCGGTCGCGCACCGGCTCGTGCACGGCGGCGCGGATCTCGTCGCCCCGGCGGTGGCCGACGACCGGGTGCGCGCCGCGATCGCCGCCGCGAAGTCCCTCGCGCCCGAGCACGTGCCGAACACCGAAGCCCTGCTGGACCAGCTGACCGAGCTGCTGCCGGACGTGCCGCACGTGGTGTGCCCGGACACCGGGTTCCACCGCGGGCTGCCGGAGATCGCCCGTACCTACCCGCTGCCCGCGCGCTGGCGCGCCCGGTGGGACCTGCGGCGGTTCGGGTTCCACGGGCTGTCGTTCGGCTGGGCCGTGCGTCGCGCCGCCGAGCTGCTCGATCGCCCGGCGGGGGAGCTGAACCTGCTGGTGGCGCACCTTTCCGGCGGCTGCTCGGTCTGCGCGGTGGCCGGTGGGCGCAGCGTCGACACCTCCATGGGGTTCACGCCGTTGGAGGGAACGATGATGGCGAAGCGCTCCGGGACCGTGGATCCCGGGATGCTGCTGTGGCTGCTGCGCGAAGGGCACCTCGGTGTGGACGAGCTGGAGGACGGGCTCTACCACCACTCCGGGCTGCTCGGCCTGTCCGGGACGTCGGACGACACGCGTGACCTGGTCCGAGACAGCCGGGCGGGCGACGTCAAGGCCCGGTTCGCGATGGCCGTGTTCGAGCACCGCACCCGACGCGAACTCGCCGCGGTCGCGGCGAGCCTCGACCGGATCGACGCACTCGTGTTCACCGGCGACATCGGCTGGGACCAGCCGGAGGTCGCCGAAGCCGTGGCCGGTGGCCTCGGGGTGCTGGGCTTGCGGGGTGGGCTCAGCCGCGTTCGGGAGCGTGACGCGGTGATCAGCCCGGCCGGAGCGCGCGTTCCGGTGCTCGCCGTGAAGTCGAGGGAGGAGCTTTCGCTGGCCGCGGCGGCCGCGAATGTGGTTTGAGCGCGATCTCCCGTCAGAGCGAGGGCCGGCTCTGGGTGCGGCGGATCGTGACCCACTGGGTCCGGGTGAACTCTTCGAGGTTGACCGTTGCCCCGAAGCGGCTGTCGCCGCCGGAGTCGCCGATGCCGCCGAACGGGGCCTGGGCTTCGTCGTTGACCGTCTGGTCGTTGATGTGCACCATGCCCGCTTGCAGCCGGTCGCCGACGTCGAGGGCTCGGGCGGTGGAGCCGGCGTGCACACCGGCGACGAGGCCGTACGGCGTCGAGTTGGCCAGCTCGACCGCCTCGTCGTCGCTGCCGAACGTGGTGACGACGGCGACCGGGCCGAAGATCTCTTCGGCGAACGCGGGCATGTCGGGGGTGACGCCGGTGAGCACGGTCGGGCGGATGAAGAGCCCGTCGCGATTGCCGCCCGCGGCGATTTTCGCACCGGCTCGCACCGAGCGGTCGACGATGTCGGTGATGTGGTCGGCTTGGCTTTCGTTGATGACCGGGCCGAGGTCGACGTCCTCGCGCGGATCGCCGACAGTCAGCGACTCGGCGATCCGGGCGAGTTCGGCGACGTAGTCCTCGGCCAGGGACTCGGCGACGAGGTGCCGTCCGACGGCCATGCAGACCTGTCCCTGGTGGACGAAGCTGCCGAACGCGCCGGCCGCGGCCGCCGCGCCGGCATCGGCGTCGTCGAGCACGAGGAACGCGTTGTTGCCGCCCAGCTCCGAGACGAACTTCTTGAAGTGCTTGCCCGCGGCCTCCGACAGCGACCGGCCGACCGGTGTCGACCCGGTGAACGACACCATGCCGATGTTCGGGTCCTCGGCGACGGCGTTGCCCAGTTCGCTGCCCTTGCCGGGCAGCATGTGCAGGACGCCTTCGGGCAGGCCCGCTTCCTGGAACAGCCGCGCGATGACGACACCGCAGCAGATCGCGGTTTCGCTGGCGGGCTTGAGCAGTACCGCGTTCCCCGTGGCGAGGGCGGGCGCGACCGACCGCATGGCCAGCACGAGCGGGAAGTTCCACGGCGCGATGACCGCGACGACGCCGAACGGGACGCGGCGGGCGAGGCTGGTCCGGCCGGGCTGGGTGGTCGGCAGCAGGCTGCCCCACGGCTGACTGGGCAGCGCGACGGCTTCGTGGAGTTCGTCGAGGGCGAGGTCGAAATCGAGCTTGGCGGGGCCGCGTGGCTTGCCCGCTTCGCGCACGAGCCAGGTCGTGATTTCCTCGCCGTGTTCGGCGAAGAGTTCGGCGGCTCGGCGCAGCACGGCCGCGCGCTCTGCGAAGTTGCGGGCGGCCCAGTCGCGGCCGGCGTCGGCCGCGCGGTCGGCCGAGCGGGCGAGGGTGTCCGCGTCGGCGGTGCCGACTTCGCCCAGCGTGTCGCCGGTCGCGGGTTCGGTGGCCGTCATGGTGGCTCCGGTGGAGGTCCACTGGCCGGTGAAGATCTTCCCGGTCCACAGTGCCGTGTCGTCGAGCAGTCCCACGCCGTTTCCTTCCCTCGGGTGTTCTGCACGCCTACCCGGGTGGGCGTGGCGGAAACGTCGTTTCACGGGAACGACGCCGGGTACGCGACCAAGATGGGTATGCGAGCAGTGGTGATGACCGAGTTCGGCGGACCCGAGGTGCTGACGCCGAAGGACGTCGACCCGCCCGAACCCGGGCCGGGCGAGCTCCTGGTCCGGGTGCTCGCGTCGGGAACGAACCCGGTCGAGGCGAAGATCCGGCAGGGCGTGGCGATTCCCGACCTCGAGCTGCCCGCCGTGCTCGGCGGGGACGTGTCGGGGGTCGTCGAGGCCACTGGACCGGGGGTCACCGACTTCGCCGAGGGCGATGACGTTTTCTACACCCCGGAGATGACGTCGCGGTGGGGGAGCTACGCCGAGCTGAACGTCGTCTCGGCGGCCATCGTGGCGCCGAAGCCGCGCGGGCTCAGCCACGTCGAGGCGGCGGCCATCCCGCTGGCCGGCGGTACTGCATGGGAGGGGATCGTCCGCCGGCTTGCGGTGCGGCCCGGCGAGACGGTCCTCGTGCACGCCGGCGCGGGTGGCGTGGGCAGCTTCGCGGTGCAGTTCGCCGTCGCGGCGGGCGCGCGGGTGCTCGCCACGGCCGGCCCCGACAACCACGACCTGGTCCGCGACCTCGGTGCGGTCCCGATCGACTACCACCGCGACGACCTGGTCGACGTCGTCCTCGAACACACCGGCGGCACCGGCGCCGATGCGGTGTTCGACCTGGTCGGCGGGGAGAACCTGGTCAAGAGCTGCGCGGCGGCCCGCCCGTTCGGCCGGCTCGCGACCGTGCTCCCGCCCGCCGGCGAGCTGACCCCGCTCTACCAGCGCAACCAGCAGCTCCACGGCATCATGCTCACCCGCGAGCGACGGCGGCTGGAGGAGATGACGCCGGTGTTCGAACGCGGCCAGACCCGGCCGGTGGTGCAGGAGGTGCTTCCGCTGGACGAGGTGCGCAAGGCGCACGAGCGCCTCGATTCCGGGCACGGTCGCGGCAAGACGGTGCTCGATCTCGCTTAGCGAGCACGCGGGGAAAGCCGAACAGGCGACCAGCGCGTAGCCGGAGAACTCGACCACGCGCGGCAGCATGGTGGACTACTGGCAGGGCAGCTCCGATGCCATGAGCGGGATGGCGCTGTGAATCGTGCGTCGAAGTCCGCGGACGGCAGCCAGCTGGAGCTCGCCGCCCCGCTGGAGGAGCTGAGCGGCGGCGGTCACGATCGGGTGTTTTCCGGTCGGTGGGCCGGGTACCCGCCTGGTTCCCGGAGGACAGGAGCGGCCAGCGTGACCACCGGAACCGCGGGCGGGGCCCGCACGATCGACCTGCGGGTGGATGGCACGGCGTACCGGCCTGCGGTCGATCCGAGGCGCACGCTGCTGGACCTCCTCCGTGAACAGCTCGAGGTGACCAGCCCCAAGAAAGGCTGCGACCACGGCCAGTGCGGTGCCTGCACGGTGTTGCTCGACGGCCGCCGGGTCCTGGCTTGCCTGGTCCTCGCGCTGACGTGCGACGGCTCCGAAGTGACGACGGCGGCGGGGCTCGCCGACGGCGACGACCTGCACCCGGTACAGCAGGCTTTCCTCGACCACGACGGCTTCCAGTGCGGCTACTGCACCCCTGGGCAGATCTGCTCCGCCGTCGGCTTGCTGCGCGAGTTCGCCACTGGCGCCCCCAGCCACGTGACACCGTCCGTATCGGACAGTCCGCAGTGGACCGACGAGGAGATCGCCGAGCGGATGAGCGGAAATCTCTGCCGCTGCGGCGCCTACGCCGGCATCGTCTCGGCGATCCGGACGACGGGAGAAGCCCGGTGAAGCCATTCGCTCTCGACCGTCCGGAATCCGCGGCCGCCGCGGTCCGGGCCGTCGCCGATGACCCGAAAGCGGCTTACCTGGCCGGAGGCACCAACCTGGTCGATCACCTCAAGCTGGGGATCGCCTCGCCCGGCTTGCTCGTCGACGTGTCGCGGCTGACGTCGTCGGACGTCCACGAGGACGATGACGGCGGGCTCGTCGTCGGCGCGGGCGTCCGCAACAGCGACCTGGCGGCCGACCGGCGGGTGCGGGAACGCTACCCCGTTCTGGCCGAGGCTCTGCTGTCGGGCGCGTCCGGTCAGCTGCGGAACATGGCGACCACCGGCGGGAACCCGTTGCAGCGCACCCGGTGCGTCTACTTCCAGGATGTCACCACGCCTTGCAACAAGCGGTCTCCGGGGTCGGGGTGCTCCGCGCTGGGCGGCTACACCCGCCATCACGCGATCCTCGGGGCCTCGGAGCAGTGCGTCGCGACCCACCCCTCGGACATGGCGGTGGCCTTGGCGGTGCTGGACGCCCGGGTGCGCGTGCTCGGGCCGGCGGGGGAGCGCGTCCTCCCCTTCACGGACCTGCACCGCCTGCCGGGTGACCGGCCGGACCGCGACACCGTGCTCGGCCACGGGGACCTGATCACCGAGATCACGCTGCCCGCGACGGCGTGGTCCCGGCGCTCGGCCTACCGCAAGGTCCGCGACCGCGCGTCCTACGCCTTCGCGCTGATCTCCGTCGCTGCCGCTGTATCTCTTGTGGACGGTGTGCTCGACGACGTGCGGGTCGCCTTCGGCGGTGTCGCGCACAAGCCGTGGCGTGCGCATCGCGCGGAGGAAGTCCTGCGCGGTGCCCGCCCGTCCGCGGAGGTGTTCCGGGCGGCCGCGGACGCGGAGCTCGATGACGCCCGTCCACTCGAGGGCATCGATGGCGGGAACGCGTTCAAGGTCCGGCTCGCACGGCGAACGCTGACCGCGGTGCTGCGCGACCTGACCACCGAGGAGGGGAACCGGTGACCGAACTGCTGGAACCCACCGCGATCGGCCAGGAGCACCCGCGCCGCGACGGCCCGGCCAAGGTCACCGGCACCGCGCCGTACGCCTTCGAAGTACCCGTCGATCACCCGGTCCACTGCTGCCTGATCCAGTCCACGATCGCGCTGGGCCGCTGCAGCCGGATCGGCACGGTCGAAGCCGAAGCCCTCGACGGCGTGCTGCGGGTGCTGACACCGTTCACCACCGAACGCCTCGCCGACACCGACGATGCGGAACTCGCCGTACTCCAGGACGGCGAGATCCCCTTCCGTGGCCGGGTGATCGGTCTCGTGATCGCGGAAACCTCCGAAACCGCACGGCATGCGGCGCAGCTCGTCGAGGTCGAGTACAAGGCCGAGGACGCCGACGTCACGCTGTCCGCCGAGCGCGACGATCTGTACAAACCGGACACGGTCAACCCGTCATTTCCCACCGACAGCTCCGAAGGCGACGTGGAGACCGCCCTCCGCGACGCCGAGGTCATCGTCGATCGCACGTACACCACGGCGATGTACCACAACAACCCGCTCGAGCCGCACACCACGACCGCGTTGTGGCAGAACGGCACGCTGACGCTGTGGGATTCCACGCAGGGCGTGCACCCGGCACGCAAGACCGTCGCGAAGGTGTTCGGGCTGCCGCCGGAGCGGATCCGGGTGATCAGTCCCTACGTCGGCGGCGGGTTCGGGTCCAAGGGGACCGTCCACGCCAACGTCGTGCTCGCGGCGCTGGCCGCGCGGGCGCTGCCCGGACGCCCGGTCCGGCTCGCCCTGACCCGGCAGCAGATGTTCAGCCTGGCCGGGTACCGCACGCCGACGATCCAGCGGATGCGGCTCGGCGCCGGCCGGGACGGCCGCCTGCGTGCGCTGAGCCTGGACGTCGTCGAGCAGACGTCCCGGATCAAGGAGTTCGCCGAGCAGACCGCGATGCCCGCGCGGATGATGTACGCCGCGCCGAATCGCGCAACCACGCACCGGCTCGCCGCCCTCGACGTGCCGGTGCCGTCCTGGATGCGTGCGCCGGGGGAGTGCCCCGGCATGTTCGGACCCGAGGTGGCGATGGACGAGCTCGCCACCGAGCTCGGCATCGACCCGATCGAGCTGCGCGTCCGCAACGAACCCGAGCGGGACCCCGACTCCGGGAACCCGTTCTCCAGCCGCAACCTCGTGGCCTGCCTGCGCACCGGCGCCGAGAACTTCGGCTGGACGGACCGGGACCCGCGACCGGGGGTGCGCCGCGACGGGGCGTGGCTGGTCGGCACCGGGGTCGCGGCCTCGGTCTACCCGGCGAACCGGATGCCGGGCTCGACCGCGGCCGTCCGGTTCGAGGACGGCCACCACGTCGTCGAGATCGGGGCGGCCGACATCGGCACCGGTACGTGGACGGTGCTGCCGCAGATCGCGGCCGACGCCCTCGGGGTGCCGGCCGATCGGGTCGAGGTCCGGATCGGCGACACCCGTCTTCCGGCTGCCACGGTCGCCGGCGGCTCGAGCGGAGTGGCGTCGTGGGGTTCGGCCGTGGTCGCGGCCGCGCGGGTGTTCCGCGAGAAGTACGGCGCGGAACCCGAAGACGGCGACGAAGCCCAAGCGGACACACCGGAAAACCCGGACGAGAGCCGATATGCGATGTACGCGTTCGGCGCGCAGTTCGCCGAGGCGCGGGTCAACGCCGACACCGGCGAGATCCGGGTCGCGCGGCTGCACGGCACCTTCGCGGCGGGCCGGATCGTCAACCCGCGCACGGCCCGGTCGCAGTTCCTGGGCGGCATGACGATGGGCCTGTCGATGGCCCTGCACGAAAACAGCGTGCTGGACCCGCGCTTCGGGCACGTCGTCAACCACGACTTGGCGGAGTACCACATCGCGGCCAACGCCGACGTCGCCGATCTGCGGGCGGAGTGGCTCGACGAGCACGACCCGCACCTGAATCCCATGGGTACCAAGGGAATCGGAGAGATCGGCATCGTCGGCACGGCGGCGGCGGTCGCCAACGCGGTGTTCCACGCGACCGGAGTCCGGGTGCGCGACCTGCCGATCACCCTGGACAAGCTGCTGCCCAGCCTGCCTTGACGCCCACGTCGCGGCTCCCCGTACCGGGGGTTTCGCCCAGCGCAGCCTGCCGGGCCGGGTACTGCGCGCAGTGCGACACGGCCAATCCGAACGGACCGGAAGCCGGGACGTGCTTCTTCGGCGGGCCGGAGTCCACCGGCCCGGTCGACGGGCTGCCGGCACCGACGCCAGCGGCACGTTCCCCACCGAGCAGACGAACGACAGGATCGCCACGACCGGCCCGATCAGCGGTCCCACACCGCCGACAAGACGGGGTGGCCGGAGAAGAACAGCGCGTGCCACCACGAGTCCGGGACCCACGCTCCGACCGCGCCGACGATGAACAGACCCACCACCAGGTCGCGCAGGGGCGCCGCACACTCCATGACGAACACGTGCGCCACGGTGGTAAAGCCTTCGCCCGAACCCAGCCGCGCCAGGAAGGATCCTTCGCCCCGGACCGACATATCCATGGCCGCGTGGCCTTCCAGCGACCCGGCCAGGCCAGCGCCCGGCCGATCGCCGCCCACATCGCCGGACCGTCAGTGCGAACCGGTGGCTACGTGGATGACGGCGGCCATGTCCTCGTCGCCGTGGGCGTCTTCCGCGTCGGCGTACTGAGCGTGCATGGCGGCCATCAGCCGGTTGTCCACGCCGGCTTCGCGCATCGCGTCGAGGATGAGCGCGCTGTCCTTGACCGCGCCGCCGAGCCCGAACGACGGCTCGAGTTCGTCCTGGGTCATGGCCTTGCCCTTGAGCTGGGCGTAGGCGCAGTCGAGCGGGCCGCCGCCGATCACGTCGAGGAAACCGCCGGGGTCGATGCCGAGCCGGTCGGCGAGCGCGATGCTCTGTGCGGTCGCGGCGGTGACCGAGAGGACCCACGCGTTGGCGGCGAGCTTGAGGCGGTGCCCGTCGCCCGGCCGGTCACCCACCCACACGGTGCGTGCGCCGATGGCGTCGAAGACCGGCGCCACGGTGTCCTTCAGATGGCCGGGGCCGCCGGCCAGGATGATGAGCTTGCCTTCCTCCGCGGGTTCCTTGGTGCCCAGGACGGGGGCGTCGACGAACCCGGCTCGGTGTTGCTCTGCCAGGTCGGCGAGGCGGGTGGTGCCGGCCAGGCCGACGGTGCCCGACTGGACCCAGACGGTGTCCGGCCCGAAGGCCGGGAGGGCCCGCTGCATCACGTCGGCGACCGCGTCGACGTCGAAGAGCATGGTCACCACGACCTCGGCGCCTTCGACGGCCTGAGCCGGGTCCTCGGCGACGGTGATGCCGTCGTCGGCGAGCGGACGTGCCTTTTCGGTGGTCCGGTTCCAGGCGGTGACGTCCATTCCGGCCTTGGCGAGGTTGCGTGCCATGCCGCTGCCCATGAGTCCCGTGCCGAGCACGGCTGCCGTCTTGGTCATGGTTCGGCGGTACCCGCGCCGGCCGCGCGGAAACCACATCCTCGCGACGGGTCCCGGCTGGTCACGGTTCGCCGCGGAAGTTTTCGTTGCCGGACGGGTGACCTTTGCGGGAGCGGGCCCGGTCGTCTTCGAGCGGGCCGTCCGGAGTGTTTCGACGCGGCGGCTCTCGTCGAGCCTCCGGCGAATCGTCTCGGCTACGGTTTTTGTCCGGATTGTCGTCATCCTGGTCGGGAAGTCGATGCGTCACGGTCTTCTTGTTTCCTTTGAACGGGTCACGGCTGCTCGGGCGACTGCTCGGTTTCGTGCGGGGTCTTCCGCAGCCGAGCGTTTTCAGTGACCTCCCGGACTTCGGCATCGGCGGCTTGCCGGTCCTGTTCGGTGGGATCGTCGGTGACCTGGGTGCGAGTGGGGTTGGCGGTCTGGCCGTCGCGCCTTGGCGGCTGTTCGGTCATGGTGTCCTCTGGAGGTCGAAACGGTCTGCGCTTGCGGGAGCCGCGAGTCAGGGTGGTCACCCTCGTGCCGCAGGGTCGTGGCGCGGGGCGCGCGACACGACCGTCCGTCGTCTCTTCCGTATCGGGCCCATCGAAGCGGGATGCCCGCCCGGCGGGGACCCAAACTCCGGATTGCTTCCTCGCGGCTGATCCCTGTGAGGCAGACCTGGTCGCGGAGTGCCCCCGGCTGGGTCATCTTCGGCCCTGCGCGGGATCGAAGCGTTGCTGGAAAGTGAACGCGTCCCGGGTAGGGTCGGGCCGCTCGAGCCGTGGCAGGCCGGTGAGTTCGCAGCGCACCCAAACCGGGCCCGGGAGCACGTCCGGCCGGCTGGCGCGAAAGCACGCTGGTCGGCGGGGTGATGTTCGTGGAATTCGACGCGGCTGCGGGTGGTTGTGAGGTCGGCTGCTGGCTCGAGCCGGCGGCCGAGGGGCACGGTCTGGTGACTCCGGCCTGTCGGGTGCTGCTGGACTGGGCTTTCACCGACCGGGGCCTGCATCAGGCGGAGTGGCGGTGCCACTCCGGCAACGACCGCAGTGCTGCGGTGGCGAAGCGGCTGGGCGTGACGTTGGAAGGTGGTGCTGCGGAAGTCCTGGCCTCACCGTGGCGTTCGGCACGACAAGCAGGTATGGGGCGATCTTGGACATCGCTACCGCTTCACCAGCGACGGGCCGGTGATGAGCTGGTCCTGCGAACGCGGCTGCGGTGCCGCGGGCAGCAAGGTCTACTCGTCCGCGGCCGACGCCCGGCGATACGCGCGGGCCTTCGACCGCGAGGACCGTCGGGATCTCGGCAATCGCGCGCCGCTGCTCGGCATGTTCCCCTTGCGGGCGGCGCACCTGCCTCGCCGTATGCGAAGCGGTCGGTGAGTTCGTCGATCGCAGTACCGACCACGCCGATGCGGGTGCCGTTCGCGGCACGTTCGTTCACCCGGTGTGGTGGTGTGGTGTGATCCGGACGTGCGCCGTGCCCTGGAGGAGTCCAACCGCCGGATGCTGCGGGCCCGCGACACCCATGGACCGGGACTACGCCAAGCCGCTGGACGTACCCGCAGTGGCCCGGGTCGCGCACGTCTCACCCACACATTTCACGCGGACCTTCCGGGCGACGTTCGGCGAGACACCGCACCGCTACCTGCAGCGTCGGCGGGTCGAGCGGGCCATGTTCCTGTTGCGCTCGGGCGACCGGAGCGTCACCGAGATCTGCCTCGAAGTGGGCTTCACGAGTCTCGGGACCTTCAGCCGGACGTTCCGCGACATCGTCGGCGAGTCACCATCGGCGTACCGGCGGCGTGGGCCGATCGCGATCGTCCGACTTGCTTCGCCATGGCTTGGCTGCGGCCCAGGGACTGACCGGCGTGGTCGTTTCGGATAAGCGTCGCGGCGGGTGCGGGCGCTACCGTCGGCGACATGTTCACCGCATTGACGGTTTCCCAGATTTTCGTTCTCGACCAGGATGAGGCACTCGACTTCTACGTCGGCTAGCTCGACCTGGAGATCAACACCGACGCCGACCTCGGCTTCATGCGGTGGCTGACGATCAACGTCGCCGGCCATCCCGACCGCGCGATCCTGCTCGAGAAGCCCGGGCCGCCCAGGATGGACGAGGCGACCGCGAACCAGGTCCGCGACCTGCTGACCAAGGGCGCGATGGGCGGGTCGCTGTTCTTCACCACCGACGACTGCCGCAAAACGTACGAGACGCTGCTGGCGAAGGGGGTCGAGTTCACCGACGAGCCCACCGAGCGCCCGTACGGCGTCGACTGCGCCCTTCGGGACCCGTTCGGCAACGCCATCCGGTTCACCCAGCTGCTGTCCGGCACATGACATCCAGGGGCGGCGCTCGTACCGGGCGCCGCCCCGACGGGGCTTGGCCTCCGCCGTTCCGTGGGTAGAGGACCTGGCGTCGACATCGTCGCGATCACCCTGTTATCACCGGATTCTTGGCGGGGTGGTCGTTGCGGGAGAGGCGGTTGATCCGGCAGCGCACCAGCACCGCGTGCACTGTGGATGCGGGCAGGCCGAGCCGCCCGCCGATCTGGACCGGGCCCAGCCGTTTGCGCCACCGCAGCCGCACGATCGCCCGCATCAGGTGTTCGGGCGTGCGGGCTGGGCTGCGGTGTGGGCGTGAGCTGCGATCAGCCATCCCGGCGGGGCCTTCGGTGCGATAGCGCTGTGCCCACTTCGCGGCGGTTTTGGTGGCGACCATGAACATCTTCGCCGCTGCTGCGCAGGTCCAGCCTTGTTCGACGATCAGGCGGGCGAGTCGTAGCCGGGTGCGTGGGGTGAGGGTGGCGTTAGGGTGGGACACGAAGGCCTCCGGTGGGTGATGTGGTTCCTAGACAGCTCCACTTCACATCCGGAGGCCTTCACCTGTCTGCACGACAGGCCGTCACCGGTCACCGCAATCCAGGACAACGTCCCTGGACATCACAGCTAGCGCGGCATCAAGGTCGACTCCGCCGACGCGGTGGGCAAGGCGTGGCAGGATGCTTTCGCGGCCGACCGGCCGGTGGTCGTCGAGGCGGTCGTCGACCCGGCCGTGCCGTTGCACGCGCCGCACCTGCCGGACGACAAGGCCGACATGATCTACCGCGGCCTGGCGCAGGAACCCGGCAGCGACGCGGTCCGCGAGCAGGTGCTGAGCCAGCGCGCGGACGAAGGCCACGACGACCGCGATCGCCTGGAGGAGTCGTGACCGGCCCGGAAGTCCGGGCACTCGGGCATTGAGCTGCGCCGGCTAAGGAGCGGGGCGTCGGGTGCCGGTCGCCGGGAAGGACGATCCCCGGCGTGTTCGGCGACATGGTCCGGCGAGCCGCGCCGTGAGTCCCGCGTTTCGGCGGTCGGGGGCCGGGCACCCGTCGGCATGAGGCGATCGATTCTGCGCGGCCTGGCCGCGGGAGCGGCGGGCACCACGGCGTTGCACGCCGTCACCTACCTGGACATGGTGCTGCGTGGCAGGCCGGCCAGCCGGACCCCGGAGCAGAGCGTGACCCGGCTGGCCGACCTGACCGGCGTCAAGATTCCTGCCAAGGGGCGGGACAACCGCGTTTCGGGGGCCGGCGCGCTGCTCGGCATCGTGTCCGGGCTGGTGGTGGGCGCCGGTTACGGCGCGGTCCGCGCAGTGGGCTGGCGACCGTCGGTGACGACGGCCGGCGCGGTCGCCACCGTGGGCGCCATCGCCGTGTCGGCCGCGCCGATGGCCGCGATCGGGGTGTCGGACCCTCGCGACTGGTCGCTTTCGGACTGGGTGGCCGACGTGGTGCCGCACCTGGCGTACGGCTGGGTCACCACGGCGACGTACGCGGCGATGCTCGACTGCGGGGAGGCCGGGTAGCGGTCGGTGCACCCGAACGAGCTGCGGGACGCGCTCAACCGACGCGACAGCTGATCAGGATCTACACCGGCCCGGACCCGGCCGCGGTTGAGACCCGATCGCGCGCTCGGCGTAGTTTGGGCTGTGTGACTGCGCCCGATGTGCCGATCGCCGCGGGCGAGGATCCTTACGCGCTGAAGTTCCCGGTGATCGCGCTGGTGACCTCTGCGGGTGGACTGGACGCGCTGACCGGCGTCCTGGCTCCGCTGCCGCCGGAGCTGCCCGCGGCGCTGCTGGTGGTCCAGCACCTGCAGCCGGACCGTCCCAGCGAGCTGGCCGGCATTCTGGCCGCGCGGACCGGCTTGACGGTCCGCGCAGCCGTCAACGACGACCGGCTCATCCCCGGAACGGTGCTCGTGGCGCCACCGGCCCGGCACCTGCTGGTCACCTCCGATGCCCGAGTCGGACTGATCGACGCCGGCGCGCTGCCGCCGGCCCGGCCTTCGGCGGATCTCCTGCTGGCGACGTTGGCGGTGACGTGCGGACCGCGGGCGCTGGCGGTGGTGCTGACCGGCAAGGGCACCGATGCCCAGGCCGGGATCCGCGCCGTCGTGCACTGCGGTGGCACGGTCCTCGCCCAGGATGAGGCCAGTTCGCAACACTTCGGGATGCCCGGTGCAGCGATCGGTACCACGCTGGTGCAGAACGTGCTCGCGTTGCCCGACATCGCCGAGGCCATCGTGGGTCACGTCCGCGCCCATCAAGGCTGACGCGGTAGTCCGCACCACCGCGGCGCGCAATCGCCGTCGTGGACAGGCGCACACCCGATCAGCCGGTGGTGAACCGCCGGGTGGGCAGGATCCGAGCGGTGCCTTCGCAGCGGCCAGAGTGCCCGTGGTCCGGCGGTGACCGGCCGGCCGGCCAGCCGGCCGGAAACAGTTGCCTTGGGTAAGGATCGGAGTTTGCCTGGGCGTGCTCCGGGTATCCGCCGCCGGTACGACGATGATCGGGAGGTTCGGTCGTGGCGCAGCGTGACGGCATCGCCCAGCCGTGGGGCACCCGGACGCCGTACGGGCCGGGGGAGGCGTGGCCGGTACGGGTGGACAGCCATTTGGCCGAGGGGCTGGAACCTGCCGATGTCGACCGCTGGGTCCGCAGTGCCGCGGTGCTGCACTCCAATGGGGACGGCCTGGACATCGCGGTCAAGGACGGCCGGATCGCCGGGGTTCGGGGCCGTGCCGATGACCGCGTCAACCGCGGGCGGCTCGACCCGAAGGACCTGTTCGGCTGGCAGGCCAACACGTCCCCGGACCGGCTGACCACCCCGCTGGTCCGGCGGGACGGTGAGCTCGTCGAGGCGAGCTGGGACGAAGCCATGGAGCTGGTCGTCGAACACAGCAAGCAGCTCCTGGACGAGCAGGGACCGAGCGCGGTCGGCTTCTACACCAGCGGCCAGCTGTTCGCCGAGGAGTACTACACGCTCGCCGCGATCGCCCGCGCCGGCATCGGCACCAACCACCTCGACGGCAACACCCGTCTCTGCACCGCGACCGCGGCCGCCGCCCTCAAAGAGTCCTTCGGCTGCGACGGCCAGCCAGGGTCCTATTCCGACGTCGACCACGCCGACGTCATCGCCCTCTTCGGACACAACGCCGCCGAAACCCAGGCCGTCTTGTGGTCGCGCATCCTGGACCGGCTCGACGGTCCCAACCCGCCCTCGGTGTTGTGCGTCGATCCGCGCGAGACCCCCGTGGCCCGGGCGGCGACCCTGCACCTGGCGCCGCTGCCCGGAACCAACCTCGCGTTGATGAACGGGCTCCTGCACGAAATCATCGAGCACGACTGGGTCGACCACGACTACCTCGAGCGGTGCACCGTCGGCTACGGCGACCTCGAGAAGATGGTCGCGGACTACCCACCGGAGCGAGTGGCGGCGATTTGCGCCGTGCCCGAAGCTGAAATCCGCGCCGCCGCCGAACTCCTCGGCTCGGCGGAGCGGCTGCTGTGCACCGTCCTGCAAGGCTTCTACCAGTCCCACCAGGCCGGCGCCGCCGCGGTGCAGGTCAACAACCTCAACCTGGTGCGGGGCATGCTCGGCAAGCCCGGCGCCGGCGTCCTGCAGATGAACGGCCAGCCCACCGCCCAGAACACCCGCGAATGCGGCGCGGACGGCGACCTCACCGGCTTTCGCAACTGGGCCAACGACTCCCACGTGGCCGAGCTTGCCGAGCTGTGGAACGTCGAGCAGAGCAAGATCCCGCACTACGGGCCGCCGACGCACCTGATGCAGATGATGCGCTACGCGGAAAACGGCACCCTGCGGTTCCTCTGGGTGTCGGCCACCAACCCGGCCGTTTCGCTACCGGA
Source organism: Amycolatopsis sp. NPDC051371 (assembly GCF_040682155.1). Classification (NCBI taxonomy): domain Bacteria; kingdom Bacillati; phylum Actinomycetota; class Actinomycetes; order Pseudonocardiales; family Pseudonocardiaceae; genus Amycolatopsis; species Amycolatopsis sp. NPDC051371. Next base: position 6,417 of record NZ_JBFBAG010000068.1, on the reverse strand, counting down.
ACTGCGCCGGATCCGGTCGATCCTCACGCAGGACCGGCTCTTCCTCGTGGTTCAGGACGCCTTCCGCACCGAGACGGCGGAACTTGCGGATGTCGTCCTCCCGGCGGCGATCTGGGGTGAGAAGACCGGCACGTTCACCAACGCCGACCGCACGGTGCACCTGTCGGAGAAGGCCGTCGAGCCGCCCGGCCAGGCCCGACCGGACCTCGACATCCTGCTCGACTACGCCCGCCGGATGGACTTCCGCGACCGGGACAGCGCACCGCTTCCGCAGTGGCACGACGCCGAGTCCGCGTTCGAGGCGTGGAAGCGCGCGTCGGCCGGGAGGCCGTGCGACTACACCGGCCTCAGCTACGAGAAGCTCCGCACGGTGAGCGGTGTCCAATGGCCCTGCAACGACGAGCACCCCGACGGCACCGAACGGCTGTACTCCGACGGGAAATTCTTCGCTCAGCCCGATTATTGCGAGAGCTATGGACGTGACCTGGTCACCGGCGCGCCGATGGAACCGGTCGAGTACCGGGCGATGAACCCGGACGGCAAAGCGATGATCAAGGCCGCCGAATACCTTCCGCCGCACGAGGTTCCGGGCGAAGACCATCCGTTCGCGTTGATCACCGGACGGACGATCTACCACTTCCACACCCGGACCAAGACCGCTCGCGCGGCGCAGCTTCAGGCCGCCGCCCCGGAGTCCTGGGTGGAAGTGTCCGACGTCGATGCGAAACGCCTCGACCTGCACGAGGGGAATTGGGCGGAAGTCACCACCCGACGCGGCCGGATCCACGCCCGTGTCCGCGTCGGCGGTATCCGTGAAGGTGTTCTGTTCATCCCGTTCCACTACGGCTACTTCGACACCGAAGACCCCGCCGGCCGCGACGGTGACCGCGCCGCCAACGAACTCACCTTGACCGACTGGGATCCGGTGTCCAAGCAACCGCTGTTCAAGACCGCCGCGGCCGCCATCCGCCGCTCGGCATCCGGCCGGACGACGGCGAGCGACTCGATCGCGGCCGGCCGGCCCCGGAACGGCGTCGAGGAAGACCTCACAGCCGCGGAGACGAAGGGAGGGGCCCGATGAAGCTCGGGCTGGCGATCCGCGAGCTGCACCGGTCGGAGACGTCGCTGGCGAAGGACCTGATCAAGGTGGCCGACCGGCACACCGCCGAGCACGAGGTGCACCACGTCGCCCACGACCTGGCCCGGTGGTCGCAGGCGCACGTCCGCGACCTCGCGGGTGCCGCGCGCGCCTACGACGTCCACCTGTCCGATGAGGCACCGACACCGTCCGGCCCGATGGAGGCGATCCGCGCGACGGTGGCCGAGCTGAGCGGCCGGCGCCCCGAAACCGGCCTGCTCCTGCTGGCCGACCTCCGGCGGCTGCACCGCAAAACGGCGGGGGTTTCCCTGGACTGGGAACTGCTGGCCCAAGGCGCTCAGGCCGTCAAGGACACAGATCTGCTGGAGCTGGCCGGTCGCTGTCACCCGCAGACGCTGAGGCAGCTGAAATGGACCAACGCCATGCTGAAAGTCCTGTCCCCGCAGGTGCTGGCCAGCTGATGGCGGACACGAAAGCTGGCCGGGCGACCGAGTACGCGGCCTGAGCCGGTCGGCGTGCGCTGGGCGTCACCGCCGGACAGTAGGCCCTGCGGCCCGCGGTCCGCGTGGCGGACACGGAGTTGCTGTTGGCCCAGGCGTGGGCCGCTGCGCCCCGGGGCGAACGGGCCGACGCACGCTGGCTCGCCACGACCGCAGCCGCCCACGCTGCCGGCCTCGGACTCTGGCCGCCCCAATCACTGCGAGGGAAATTCGACCCCGCTCCTGCGCATCGTGGCGACGCCGCAGGTCATGGCGATAAATGAACGGAAAGGGAGATTGCCGAGCTGGTTGCCCGAGGGCTCTCCAACCGGCAGAGCGCCGAGCTGCTCGTCATCTCCGTCCGGACGGTCGGCAATCACCTCTACCACATCTACACCAAGCTCGGCATCGACACTGGGGCGCCGAACTGGCCGTGCTGCTGCGCACCGTCCGGTGAGTGCCGGCAGACGAGGGTCCCGTCGCCTGCCGGACGTCCCCTTGGTCAGGCGAGCAGTTCGTACACGTCGCAGCCGAAGAACAGCCACTTCTGGTTGCTGGAGTTGTTCAGGATCCAGTACTGCCACGTCGTGGCGTCGTAGTGCACGGCGACTTGGAACGACACGGTGGCGGCACCCCGTGCCTGGGTGCTGGTCCGGCTGACCGTGCCGTCCCGATCGGCCAACCGTATACGGGTTCGAAGTGCTCGCACTGCACCAGATCGTTGGCTTCGGCGCGGCCGAATGCATGACTGCTCGGCTCCACCAGCTAGCCTCGAAAGTGGACGGGGAGCTCGCACCGGTGTTCGCCGCGCATGCCGGCGCCGCCGCGGCCGGTGACGGAGCCCGGTTGGTGGCGGCGTCCGAAGACCTCGAGAACCTCGGTTTCACACTCGTGGCGTCCGAAGCTGCGAGTCAGGCATGCCACGCGTACCGGTCGGCGGGGCGCGGTCACCAGGCCAGGGCGGCGAACGCCCGCGCGTGGGAGTTGGCGCCGCGGTGCCAGGGTGCGCGCACCCCGACACTGGCCGCCATCGCCGCCCCTGGACTCATCGCGCGGGAGCGCGAAGTGGCCGCTCTGGCCGCCGAGGGCCGGACCAGCCGCCAGATTGCCGAGCGGCTCACCATGTCGGTCCGGACCGTGGACAACCACCTTCGTCCGGTTTACGCCAAGCTGGGCATCTCGGGTCGTACCGCTCTGGCGGCTTGCCTCGCCCTGTCACCAAACGACCGGGATACCGCCGCCGTTTCACCAGCAAGAAGCTGACGATCCCCCGCCTACGGGGGCGTACACATAGTGGCCGTTGGTCGAGTACCGCATCCCCAATTGCTGGCTGGTTCCGGCCGGTGGTGTCCCTGTTCCTCTCGCCTCCGAGCCGCTAACGATGGCCGTAGCCTTCCCCTTAAGGCAGCCCGTGTTTAGCCTGACTTGGCTCAAGATCGCTGATCTTGGGTACGGTGCTGGCTGTTGAGCTGCGGTTTCGTCGTGTGAACGGCGAAAATCTGCGCACTAAGCGGCCGGTTCTAGGGGTCTGCCCATCGCTTCCCGGTTACGGCTTCAGCGACAAGCCGGCCGCGCCGGGGTGGGGGATCGAGCGGATATCCGACGCGTGGTGCGAGCTGATGGCCCGGCTCGGCTACCGGCGGTTCGGCGCCCAGGGCAGCGACTGGGGCACCAGCATCGCCACGAGCATCGGTCAACGGCAACCCGATCGGGTCGCCGGCATCCATCTCATGCCGCCGCTCGCACCGCCCGATCCGGCCACGTTGGACGACCTCACCGGTGCCGAGCGGGCGGCGCTCGCGACACTGCGGGAGGCGGACGAATGGGGCTCCGGATACTCGGCGCAGCAGTCGACCCGGCCGCAGACGGTCGGCTACGGGCTGGTCGACTCGCCGGCCGCCCTCTGCGCCTGGATCGTCGAGAAGTTTTGGTCGTGGACCGACTCCGGTGGCGACCTGCATCGGGTTATTACCCGGGATGAGCTGCTCGACAACCTGATGCTCTACTGGCTGCCCGGCACCGGTGCCTCATCCGCCCGGCTGTACTGGGAAAGCCTCCGGCAGGTCAACGAATGGATCTCCGGGTCGGCCGGCGCGCCGGTGACCGTACCCACCGGCTGTTCGGTCTTCCCCAAGGAGCTGCAGCGCCCGTCTCGGCGGTGGGCGGAGCGCCGGTTCCCGAACATCCGGTACTGGAACGAGCCCGGCAAGGGCGGCCACTTCGCGGCGTTCGAGCAGCCGGCGTTGTTCGTCGACGAGGTCCGGTCATTCTTCCGGCTGGTCCGCTGATGGTGACCCGTACTCGATAAGCGGCTGGCTAAAGATCAACAAGTGCCCATCGGGTGTCCGTACGTTGAAGTCGCGCATCCCGTAGGGCCGGTCAGCCAGTGGCTCGACGATGTCGGCGCCGCGGGCGCGCAGCTCGTCGTGGCAGGAATCGACGTCGTCGACGACAACCGTCACCCTGGCCGGGCCGACGCTGCTTTCGGCGTACAGGTGGAACTCGGCGGTGTCGCGGATCACGGCCGCGTAGCTAGGTGGGGTCTCCCAGGTGAATATGGTGTCGAATCCGAGCGCGTCCGTGAAGTACGACCGCGCTGCCTGCACATCTCGGCACGGCAGCACGGGAACCGCCACCCGCATGACCATTCCGTCACCTTACCTGACTTTGGCTCAAGATCGCTGATCTTGGGTAGGGTGCTGGCTGTTGAGCTGCGGTTTCGTCGTGTGAACGGCGAAAATCTGCGCACTAAGCGGCCGGTTCTAGGCTGTCTCTCGTGGCGTATGTGCGCACGGTGAAGACGGCGTCGGGGGCCAGGGCGGTGCAGATCGTGCACTCCTCGCGTCGCGGGTCGCGGGACATCGAGCACATCGGCTCGGCGCATGACGATGCGGCGTTGGAGGCGCTCAAGGCGGTGGCGAGGCAGCGTCTGGCTGTGGGGCAGCCCGAGCTCGACTTTGGCCCGGACTTCGCGGCGTTGCAGGCCGGCAGTGGTGCTGGTGGTGGGCCGCTTGCGATCACGTCGTCGCGGATGGGGTACCTGTGGGACGCGCTCGGCCACGCCTACCAGCTGTTGGGGTTCGAGGAGGCCGCTGGTGGTGACGAGGTGTTCCGATTACTGGTGCTGGCACGGATCGTCGAGCCGACCAGCAAGCTGGACAGTCTGCGGGTGGTCGAGGAGGCAGGTTTCGACCCGCCGGCGTACGCGACCCTCAAGCGGCGTCTGCCCGCGTTCGCGAAAGAGTCCTGGCGGCAGAAGTTGGCCGCGGCGTGCGCCCGCACCGCTGATCTGGGGCCGGCGTCACTGGTTCTCTACGATGTGTCCACCTTGTACTTCGAGACCGATGCCGGGGACGGGTTCCGTGAGCCCGGGTTCTCCAAAGAACGCCGCCTGGAGCCGCAGATCACGATCGGGCTGCTCACCGACGCAAGCGGGTTTCCGTTGATGGTTAACGCGTTCGAGGGCAACCGGGGCGAGACCACTACGATGCTGCCGACCATCCGTGCGTTCATGGATGCCCACCAGTTGGCTGATGTCACGGTCGTGGCCGACGCTGGCATGATCTCTGCGGCCAACCAGCAGGCCATCGAGGCCGCGGGGTTGTCGTTCATCCTCGGCGCGCGGATACCCGACGTGCCGTACGTGGTCCAGGCGTGGCGCCACAAGCACCCGGATGAGCAGATCCCCGACGGGCACATCTTCACCCAGCCCTGGCCTGCCGGCCCCAAGGACCAGCGCCGCGACCAGATCATCTACTACCAGTACCGGGCGGACCGGGCTCGGCGCACCCTGCACGGCATCGACGAACAGGTCGCCAAGGCCGAGCAGGCCGTCGCCGGCAAGACCGCGGTCAAACGCAACCGGTTCATCCAGCTCACCGGCGCCACCAAGAGTGTCAACCGGACCCTGGAAGCCAAGGCACGCGCCCTTGCCGGCCTCAAAGGCTACGTCACCAACCTCCCGGACGTCACCGCCGAGTTCGTGATCGACGCCTACCACCGACTGTTCCACATCGAGAAGTCGTTCCGAATGTCTAAACACGACCTACGTGCGCGGCCGATCTACCACCACAAGCGCGAGTCGATCGACGCGCACCTGACGGTCGTGTTCGCCGCCCTGGCCGTCAGCAGGTGGATCGAGCAGACCACCGGCTGGTCGATCAAGAAGTTCGTGCGCACCACCCGCCGCTACCGCACCATCAACATCCAGGCCGGCGAGCACACCCTCACCGCCGTCGACCCGCTACCCGACGACCTCCGCGATGCCCTCACCCGCATCCACGACCGCGGTGCGCACTAATTTGAGCCAAGTCAGGTTTAGGCCTCGGAGTTCGCCGGTGACGAGAACCGACCGGTCGTAGAACTCAGCCGTGCCGCGGTAGTAGGTCGCACCGTAGGAGAGGTTGAACGATGCCCTGTCGGCTGCAGCCGCGCCGGGCGCCCCCGTCACAGTCAATCCTGCGGCAACGGGGGGTCTATCCCGTGACCGGTGTTTCCGGCGTTGTTGATCAGTAGGTTTCGGCTCCCGGCCATCGGTCACCGAACGTGATGGCGAACGCGTTGATCACTGGCTTCCAGCGCATCGTCCATCGGGCGCGGCCTGTCCCGGTCGGGTCCAGGCTGCGGGTCACAAGGTACAGGCACTTCATCGCGGCCTGCTCGGTCGGGAAATGCCCGCGTGCGCGGATCGCCCGCCGATAGCGGGCGTTCAGCGATTCGATCGCGTTTGTGGAGCAGATCATCCTCCGGATCTCGACGTCGTAGTCGAGGAACGGCGTGAACTCATTCCAGGCGTTGCGCCACAACCGAATCACCGCTGCGTGTTTCGCGCCCCATTTC
>NZ_JBFBAG010000067.1:0-51602 GCF_040682155.1 Amycolatopsis sp. NPDC051371 | reverse complement strand
GGCTAGTGGCAGACTCGCCCGGGTGCGCACGGAAGAGGCCTTGGCCGCGGCGGGCATCGACCCGGCTTCGGTGGTGGCGAGCGAGGACATCGGCGCGACCCGGATGCCCGCCGCGGTCCCGGTCGACGGCCTGCCCCTGGCCCCCGTAACCCGCTCCGTGCTCGACGAATGTCGTCGGCTGTCCGAGCGTGGAGCGGTCCGGGCGTTGCTGGCCGAAGCGGTCCAGCAACTGAAGATCGACCCGGCGGAGCTGTCGGCTGAGCTGGAGAACGGGACCACCCGGGGCAGCGCCCTCCCCCGGGCGGCACTCCGGGAAATCACCCGGGGCGCGCGGTCGGCCGCCGAAGCCGAAGCCGTGGCTTTGCTCCGCCGCTCGGGCCTGCCCCAGCCGGTCTGGAACTTCGAACTGCGCGACGAGCGAGGCTGCTACGTCGCCACCCCGGACGCGTGGTGGGACGACGTCGCTCTGGCTTGGGAGATCGACTCCTACGAATTCCACTTCGGACAGCCCGGTTATGCGGCGACACTCGCCCGGAACAACCGGTACGCCGCGGCCGGTGTCGCCGTGGTGCAAACGGTGCCCAGCCGGCTCCGCACGGAACCGGCCGCGGTCGTCGCCGAGTTGGCCGCCGCCTACCGCGCCGCGGCGATCCGCCCCCGTCCCCCGGTCCGGCTCGCGTCCTGAATGACTCATTCAGGTCTTCGGAGGTCCTGAATGACTCATTCAAGACAACTGGAAGCCGGGGGGTCAGTCTTCGGGGGTGAGGAGGGATGCGACTCGCGCAGCGAGACGCGCGCTGTCGACCGGTGCCACGCTCACCCACTCCTGCCCACCCCGGCCCGAGGTCTTCATCGCGCAGTACGCCCCGACGTCGGTGTCGAACCACGTCAGCCCCCCCATGCGCGAAACCCGGCCCGACGCCGTCCGCCGGCTGACGCTGAACAGCCCCGCCGCGTACACCGGGCGGGCCTGGATCGCCAGGACCTCCTGCTGCTGGGCGGATGTCGAAGCCGAGTCCGAATAGCCCGAAAGCGCCGACGCCGCCAAGTTGACGCCGTAGCCGGGCCCGGCCGTCAGCTCCGGCAACACGTCGAGGATCGCCGTGCAGAGCTCGGTCGAGCGGATCGAGTCCAGGCCGATCGTCTGCTCCGGCTGGGTCGCCAGCACGCCGCGGCGGCCGCGGGTCGCCGTCACCGCGCGGAACGGTGCCGGCGCCGTCATGTCCACCAGCGCTTCGCACGCCACGAACACCTCGCCGCCCGCCAGGAGCTCCAAGCGCGAGGCCAGCGCGGGCTCCAGCGCCGAACCGTCGTAGAGGCCGCGCTCGGCGAGGTTCTCGTACACCGCCTTGCGCACCTCGGCGCGTTCCTCGTCGGTCCCGCCGACGCTGCGCACGGTCAGCGGCTCCGGCGGACGGTCGTGGCCGAGGTCGGTCCAGAGGATGTCGAACGCCGACGCGGAGACGCGGATCAAGCCGGCCCCAGCGTGGGCGGGTCCGCGAACGACTCCGCGGGCACGTGGCCGCGCAGGGCCGCGTCGCGGGTCCGCATGACGTCGATCGCCTTCTGCCGCGCGGCTTCCGCCTCGGCGCGGCGGGCCGCCATCTCGTCGGCCAGCCCGGCCAGCACGAGCACGTTCCCGGACGACGCGGCGTCGCGGATCATCGACGCCGGGTCGTACGTCACCGGCGGCGGCATGTCGGCGCGGGCCCGCGCGGCCGCGTCCGCCTGCGCGCCGACCGCACTGCCGACCGAAGCCGAGACGGCGGCGGAGTGCGAGAGCCACCGCGCGGCCCGGCCCACCGCCGCGCGCGCCGCGTCGCCCGCCTGGCCGCGCCAGTTCTCTTCCGAAGACGCGACCAGGGCGGCGAGGTCGGCGGTCGACTCGTGCAGCCGTCTCGCCAGCCCCTCCCAGCGCGCGCCCGCCTCGCCCGCGGCGACCGGGTCGTTGTCCCGCTCGACCTCCGCGGCCATCGCCTCGTGGCTGTAGGCCTCGTACCTCGCGGTGGGCACTGGGGGTTCGGTCACGGGGCACCTTCTCGGATTCAGGGCAGCTTGGGCTCGACCAGCCCGGCCACCGTGCCCGCGCGGCGGCACGCGAGCGGGGTGTCCGAGAAGCCGGTGTTGCTGACGTCGATCTGGACGCTGGCCGTGTCACCCACCCCGAGCAGCACGGCGCAGGTGCCGTCGGCGGCTTTCTTGTCCGCCACCTGCAACGCGGGGTGCGCGCCGACCTTGGTCTTGGTCGCCGTCTTCTTCGCGACCTCGAGGTCGGCCAGGCCGTCGGTTTCGCTGAGGGTCACGGTGACGCCGAAGGTGCCGGGCACGGTCCAATCGCACGCGCGGGCGCCGGCGATCTCCTTGGGCTTGCCGAGCACGCTCACCCCGGCGGTCGAGCGATCCTGGGGGCCGAGCAGCGCGCAGGGGTCGATCGCGGCGAGACCGGTCCAAGCGACGACGGGCGGCTGTTCGACCGTCGCGGTGGCGTGCGCCGAGGCGTGACCGGCGGCGGCCGGCTGGGTGTTCGGCTGCTGCCCGCACCCGGCGACCAGCACGAGGAGGGCCGGTACCCACAGCAATCGCATCCGATCAGCCACCCGAGCAGTCCACCCCGTCCGCGGCGGTCTCGTCGGCGTGCTGGTACTTCGCCAGCGCCTGGCCGATCCGGTGCTTGAGGGTCTCGAGCTCCTTGCCGAACGCGGTCAGCTGCCGGACGGCCGAGCCTTGCCCGCCGATGCCGTACTCGGCCATGAACTTGCCGATCTCCCCGGCGTACCCGCCGCCGAGGGGGACGCTCCGGCCGAGCACCTTGGCCTCGCGGACCATCTCGCCGACGACGTCCTGCAGGGCACCCAGCTTCGCGTAGGCGTCCGTGGCCAGCTCGGGCGCGACCGCGAAACCGCGGACGTCGAACGGTGGCTGCGCTCTCACCTCGCTCATGGGCGGTTACGCCTCTCCGTAGCCGGGCGACCTCGCATCGCAGCATACGACAGAGCAGGGTGTCAGCGGGAGCACCCAGAATCGGGTGACAACACACCCATTCGGGGTATCGTCCCTGCTTGCGCAGTGTCATCGACCGACGTGCCGGGCGTGATCCCCCGGGCTTCACGGGGTTCCGCCCCCAGGTTCGCCCGGGTTTGACACACTGGATGGAAGGCTGGTCGCTGCGCGCGGACAGCAGCGATGGGGGCCGTTCGGCCCGGCGGTGCGCACAGTGCGCGCGGCCATGCGCCACCAGGAGGTCGAGTGACGTCGAGAATCCAGTCTGCGACGCCCGGATCGGGCGAGCAGGCATCCGGGCGGCCGCCTTATCCGGCGGAGTCCTCGGGCAACGGGCGGGCCGCCGCCGCGCGCCCGGCCAGAGTGTCGCTGGACGAACTGCACGAGGCCGCACGGCGGATCGCGGCGAACGTCGAGCGGGTGCTGGTCGGCAAGCCCGACGTCATCCGGATCGCGCTGGTCACGCTGCTCGCCGAAGGCCACCTGCTGGTCGAGGACGTGCCCGGCGTCGGGAAGACGTCGCTGGCCAAGGCCCTCGCCCGGTCGATCGACTGCACGGTCAGCCGCATCCAGTTCACCCCGGACCTGCTGCCCAGCGACGTCACCGGTGTCTCCATCTACAACCGGCAGAGCGGCGGGTTCGAGTTCCGCCCCGGCCCGGTGTTCGCGAACATCGTGGTGGGCGACGAGATCAACCGCGCCTCGCCGAAGACGCAGTCGGCGCTGCTGGAGTGCATGGAAGAGCACCAGGTCACCGTCGACACCTCGACCTACCACCTCGACGAGCCGTTCATGGTGATCGCCACCCAGAACCCGATCGAGATGGAAGGCACCTACGCGCTGCCCGAAGCCCAGCGCGACCGGTTCACCGCGCGGGTCTCCATCGGCTACCCCGACCAGCAGGCCGAGCTGGCCATGGTCGACGAGCACGCCGGGCACAACCCGATGGACGACCTGCAGCCGGTGTCCGACGGCGAGACCGTGCACCGGCTGATCGAGACGGTCCGCGGGGTGCACATGGCGCCGGAGGTCCGCCGCTACGCCGTCGACGTCGTCTCGGCGACCCGCCAGGTCCCGGAGATCCGGCTCGGCGCGTCCCCGCGCGCGACGCTGCACCTCGTCCGCGCGGCGCGGGCGCAGGCGGCGCTGTCGGGCCGCGACTACGTCGTGCCCGACGACCTGCACACGATCGCGGTGCCGGTGCTGGCGCACCGCCTGGTGCTGACCACCGAGGCCCACGCTGCGCGCCGGTCGGCGACCGACGTCGTGCGGGCGGTGCTGCACCGGGTGCCGGTGCCGCAGGGCTCCCGGCCCAGTGCCAATCCGGCCCAAAAGTAGGCCGGACCCGGAGCGGCACGTATCCGTCGCCGCAAAAGCCATCCGGCCGTGACTGTGGTCGGATTGGCACAAACTTCACAGTCGCACCGGCGAACGGAGAGAACGACGTGCTGCGTGCCCTGTCCGGCCTGACCACCCGCGGCCGCTGCCTGCTGGCCGCGGGGCTGGCGGCCGCGGTGTGCTCGTTCGTGCTCAACGAACGCGACCTGCTGCGGGTCGCCGTCTTCGTGGTGGCGCTCCCGCTGCTGGTCGCCGTGTTCATCTCGGCGACCCGGCTGCGCATCGGCGCCACCCGCGCGCTGCGCCCCCAGCGGGTCGCGGTGGGCGGCGCCGGCGAAGTCCAGCTGGAGCTGTGGCGCAGCGGGCGGCTGCCGGCCGGCGAGATCCTGCTCGAGGACGGCGTGCCGTACGCGCTGGGCTCGCGGCCGCGGTTCGTCGTCGAACGCCTCCCGCACGACCGGCGCGTCGCGCTGCGCTACCCGCTGCAGCCGGTGCTGCGCGGGATCCAGCAGGTCGGGCCGCTGCGCGCGACCATCACCGACCCGTTCGGGCTGTGCGAGTTCGAGCGCGAGCTGATCGGGCACTCACGGCTGGTCGTCGTGCCCCGGGTGGTCCCGCTGTGGGGCCTGCCGAGTGGCGCGGGCATCGGCGTCGGCGACGACGGCACGGTCCGGCTGCACGCCGGGCAGGGCGAGGCCGACGTCATCGTCCGCCAGTACCGCCAGGGCGACGACCTGCGGAAGGTCCACTGGCGCTCGACCGCCCGCCGCGACGAGATCATGGTGCGCGTCGAGGAACGGCCGTGGCGCGGCGGCACCACGGTGCTGCTCGACCACCGCGCCGCGGCCCACCACGGCAGCGGCCCGGCCGCAAGCCTCGAGTGGGCCGTGTCCTTCGCCGCTTCGGCCGCGCTGCACCTGCGCCGGGCCGGGCACCGCGTCCGGCTGGTCAGCGAGCACGGCGCCACGCTCGCCGACACCCCCGGCGACGGCGGCGACCACTACGACCACGTCGTGCTCGACGCCCTCGCCGCGCTGCAGCCCGCGCACCAGCGCGACATCACGCTGGCCAGCGACCCGGCCGACGGCCAGGAGCTGATCGCCGTGCTCGGCACGGTCAGCACGGAGGCCGTGCACGAGCTGGCCCAGTTCCGCCCGCGCGGCATCCGCAGCCTCGCCGTCCTGCTCGACACGCCCACGTGGTCGGCCGGGGTGAGCGCGCCCGAACAGCGGGCCGCCGCCACCGAGGACTCGGCCGCGCTGCTGCGCGCGTCCGGCTGGGGCGTGGTGATAGCCGGTCCCGGCTCGCCGATGCCGCAGGTGTGGGCCGAGCTGTGCCGCAGCGGCGCCCGCCGCGGCACGCTGATCGGCGGTCCGCGATGACCGCGACCACGCCGCACCTGCACTCCGCCCGGCTGCTCGCGACGAGCCCGTCCCCGATCGGCGGTCCGCGATGAGCACCGAGGCCCCGCCGCGTCCGGCGAAGCGCCCCTCTTCCCAGCACCCCCTGTCGGCCTGGCGCGGCAGCCTGCTCGCGCCGTCCGCCGCCGGGATCGCGACCCTCTGCGCGGCGACGTCGGTGACGAGCGTCGTGTCGGGCCTGGCCTGGTTCGGCTACCTGTTCGTCGCGGTGCTGCTGATCGCCGCGACCGGCCTGGCGCTGCGCTCGCTGCAGGTGCCGACCGTGCTGGTCGGCCTCGGTCAGCTGCTCGTGCTGCTCTTCCTGATCACCGGCGCGTTCACCACGCACGGGATCCTGCAGGTCATCCCCGGCCCGGAGGCGTTCGGCGAGATCGGGAGCACGCTCTCGGCCGCCGCCGAACAGATCCGCGTCGGGCTGCCGCCGGTCGAAGGCAGCCAGCCGATCCTGTGCCTGGTGACGATCCTGGTCGGCCTGGTCGCCGTCCTCGTCGACACGCTGACGGTGGCCGCCGCGGCCCCGGCCGCGACCGGGCTCGTGCTGCTCTGCGTCTACGCCGTGCCGGCCGCGCTGAGCGAGGAAATGCTGCCGTGGTGGACGTTCCTGCTCGGCGGCGCAGCGTTCGCGGGCCTGCTGGCGGTCGACGGCAACCACCGGCACCGGCGCTGGCGCACCCGGGAAGCACCCGGGCGCAGCGGCAAGCCGGCCGTGCTGTCCGCGCCGGTCGCGGTGGTGGCCGCGGCGATCGTGCTCGGCCTGTTCGGCGGCGCGATCAGCTGGGTCGGCACGGTCGGGCGGATCCCGTTCGGCAACGGCGGCGACGGCCCCGGCGCGGGCTCCGGCGGGTTCGGCATCCAGCCGTTCACCGAGCTGCGCGGCATGCTCGACCAGGGGGCCAACCGCGAGCTGTTCAAGGTCCGCGGTCTCGGCACCGACCGGCGGCTGCTGCGCGCGATGACGCTGGACACCTACTACCCCAACAAGGGCTGGGGCCTGCACGACGAAGGCCGTTCGCAGCAGGGCGTCCCGGTCGGGCCGCAGCTGCCGCCCGCGCCGGGCGACGACGGCAGCGGTGCCGCGCGCCGGATCGACGTCGAGCCGGCGAGCTGGCGCGACAACTGGCTGCCGGTGTACGGCGCGCCGCGGATGATCGACGGCGCCGCCAACGGCTACCTCTACGACCAGGTCAGCGGCACGGTGTTCACGACGCGCAGCGAGGTTCCGCCGACCTACACCGAGTACGCGTCGCTGAAGGAACCCACGGCCGGGGAGCTGCGCGTGACCCCGCGGGTCGACGACCTGCCGCCGCGCTACACCCAGATCGACCGCGTCGACGACCGCGTCCGCGCGAAGACGCAGCAGCTGATCGCGAACGAGTCCAACGACTTCGACCGCGCGTCGGCGATCTGGCGGTACTTCACGGCGCAGAACGGGTTCGTCTACGACACGAAGACCGCGCCGGCGAACGACGCCGACGCGCTCGCGGACTTCATCCTCAACGGCAAGCGCGGCTTCTGCGAGCAGTTCGCGTCCGCGATGGCCGTGATGCTGCGGGTGGCGGGCATCCCGTCGCGGGTGGCCATCGGGTTCACGCCCGGTGCGCAGGTCAACGACTACCTCTCGATCAGCACGCAGGACGCGCACGCGTGGGTCGAGGCCTACTTCGGCGACAAGGGCTGGGTCACGTTCGACCCGACGCCGCTGTCCGACGGCCGCGGTATCACCCCGTCGTACCTGCAGGCCGGTACGCAGGACGGCAACCAGCCCGACGACACCCAGGTGGCGCCGAGCACGGTCCAGTCGAGCGCCGCGCCGACCGGCGCGCCCCGCGACACCGAGCAGAACCCGCAGGCGCAGGGCCAGGAGGCCGCCGACGAAGGCACGCCGACCTGGCTCTGGGTGCTCGTGGTGGCGCTGGTCGCGCTGGCGCTGGTGGCGACGGTCCTGGTGGTCGCCGGCGGGCGCCGCGGACGGCCGGACCGCGAGCCCGCTGCCGCCGGGCTCGGTGCGATGCTCAAGAACTGGCTGCCGCTGATCGCGGCCGCGCTGTGGGTGGCGGTGCTCGGCGTGCTGACGTGGCTGGTCGCCTGGTGGTTCAGCCTGATCGTGGTGCTGCTGCTGGCCGGGCTGCTGGGCCCGTCGGCGGCGCGCGACGTCGGCCGCCGCCGCCGGCTGCAGGAGATCGTCGGGCAGCGTCCCGGGGCGGCGGACGCGGCGTGGTCCGAGCTGCGGGCCGAGTGCGCCGACCGCGGGCTGCCGATCCCGCCGAGCGACACGGTCCGCGTGGCGGGCCAGAAGCTGGCGGCGAAGCACCACCTGGACGACGAAGGCCGGGACGGTCTGCGCACGGTGATCGGCGTGGTGGAGAAGTCCTGGTACGGCGAGGACGGCGACGCCGACCCGACGCTCCCTTCGGCGTTCGACCACCTGCGGCGGAGCCTGCACCGGAACGCCCCGCTGTCCTGGAAGGGCCGTCTGTTCCCGAAGTCCCTTTTCCGCAACCGCGACTGAGGCGTGCGCCGGCGGGCATCACGCGTGATCAGGCGGGCATCACGTGTGTCTGGAGGGGCATCAGCGCGATGCCCTTCCGATCACGCGTGATGCCCCCTCAATCACGCGAGATGCCTCTTCGATCACGCGAGTGACGTCTCTGATCACATGAGTTACGTCTCTGATCACGCGAGTTCCGGGTTCGATCACGCGAGTTACGTTCCTGGTCACGTGGGTCACCCGTCCGGGCGTCACCCGCTGTCACCACTGCTGCTGCGGGGCAGGCGGGGCCGGTCGAGCACACAAGAAGATCCGCGTCCTGCCAGGGCTGGCGGGACGCGGATCTCCGTGGTCTAGCGGCGCTACTGTTCCTCGAAGCGCTGGCGGAAGCGCTCTTCCATGCGCTGGGTGAAGGAGCTCCGGCGGCCTGACTGCTTGGCTCCGCGAGATCCCGATCCACCGCCGCCCTTGCCGTCCGACTCGGCGCCGTGCCGGATCGATGTGACG
The DNA here is from genome assembly GCF_040682155.1 of Amycolatopsis sp. NPDC051371. Lineage (NCBI taxonomy): Bacteria > Bacillati > Actinomycetota > Actinomycetes > Pseudonocardiales > Pseudonocardiaceae > Amycolatopsis > Amycolatopsis sp. NPDC051371. The sequence goes on along the minus strand of NZ_JBFBAG010000067.1, from coordinate 42,848 downwards.
GCCAACATGACCCCGAAGAACATCACGAGGAACCCGAGCACGCTGATCAGCGGGATGTCGGCCACCCGGAACTGCGGCACCACCACGCCCAGCACCAGCAGGGCCACGCCCACTACGAACAGGGCGATGCCCTGGATACGCCGTCGGCGAGCGGGGCGACGCAACCGGGTGCCACGCACCGTGGATGCGAACTTGGGGTCCTCGGCATAGAGCTCGCGCTCGATTTGATCGAGCAGCCGCTGCTCATGCTCGGAGAGTGGCATCTTTCCTCCTCCGGCACAGCTGTCGCGGGCGCCGGGCCGCGCAACGTTCTGGACCCAACAGCCAACCCCAGGCGGGGTGGCACTGTCCAGGATACGAGGCCCGCGCCCGGACGACTACCCGATCCCGCATCCAGAAGGGATCGAATTGGGCTAAATCCTGTCCGAGCGGGGTTGCGGACCGTCACCGCCACCGAAAGTGACCGATTCACGGCCTGTGCGGCGATGTGGGGGAAGGTGACCGAGCCGAAGATCACGCGGAGTGTGCGCGATTTGCCGAGGGCTGGCGGCGGCGCGGGGAGCGCGGCGCGAGTTCGAGGGTGCGCCGGCCGCGACAGGGCGGACGCCGGCGCGATCGGCCGCCCACAAAGGCCTGCGCAGGCGGAGCGGCGCAAGCCCGAAGGTGCCCGCGAACTCTGGCCCCAGCCGCGTCAGCTCTCCCGCGGCCCCAGCAGCGACGCCGGCCGCACCGCCGCCGACCCGAACTTCGACCGCGCCACGTCCGCCGCCACCTCCGCATCGCGCCACCGAGGCGCCGGCGAGTCGAACACCAGCTGCTCCCCCGCCTCCCCCGTGTCCAGCCCCTCGACGCGCACCCCAATCAGCCGCACCGCCCCCGTCGGCGCGTGCTCCGTGAGCAACGACACCGCCACCGCGTGGATCTCACGCGCCACGTCGGTCGCCGAGCCCAGCGTGCGGGCCCGGGTGATCGTGTGGAAATCCGCGAAGCGCACCTTGATCGAGACCGTCCGGCCGCGCACTCCCCGCTCTCGCAGCGTCGCCCCGACGCGCGACGCCAGGCGCAGCAGCTCCAGGCCCAGCTCGGCGCGGGAATGCCGGTCGACGTCGAACGTGTGCTCCGCGCCGATCGACTTCTCGGGCGAATCGACCACCACCGACCGCTCGTCGACGCCGTGCGCGAGCCGGTACAGGTGCTCCCCCACCGCCGTCCCCAAGGACTTCTTCAGCCGCTCTGGCGGGAACGCCGCGACGTCGGCGATCGTGCTAAGCCCCAGCCGCCGCAGGTGTTCCTCCGTCCGCGCTCCCACGCCCCACAGCGCCGACACCGGCAGCGGGTGCAGGAACGCCAGGGTCTCCGCCGCGGGCACCACGACCATGCCGTCCGGCTTCGCCATCCCCGACGCCAGCTTCGCGACGAACTTGACCCTCGCGACGCCCACCGAGCAGGTGATCCCGTGCCCGGCCTCGACCCGCGAGCGGATCTGCGCGCCCAGCGACGCCGGTGTCGCGCCCAGGCGCCGCAACGCTCCGCTGACGTCCAGGAACGCCTCGTCCAGGCTCAGGGGTTCGACCAGCGGCGTCAGCTCGCGGAAGATACCCATCACGCCGCGGGAGACTTCGCTGTAGAGCCCGCCGGTCGGCGGGATGTTGATCAGGTGCGGGCACAGCCGCTTCGCCGTCGAGAACGGCATCGCCGAGCGCACACCGAACTTCCGCGCCGGGTAGTTCGCCGCCGCGACGACCGCTCTCGGCCCGCCGCCGGACACGACGACCGGCTTGTCCGCCAGCTCGGGCCGGGTGCGCAGCTCGACCGACACGAAGAACGCGTCCATGTCGACGTGCAGCATCCCGCACCCGGTGTCGTCCGGCGCCGGTTCCCCCGGCCGGACGCGGAACCGGCCCATCCCGCCCGGCAGTTCAGCATTTCGCCCCACGACCGAGGACGCTACCGGTCACCCCCGACAGTTTCGGATCAGCGGGAGCGCCGCGGCCGAAACCCGCCGGAAAGGGTCAGGCGAGCCGCGCGACGGCGTGCAGCCGGCCGGCGATGTCCCGCAGCGCCGGCGACCCCGCCGCCACCCGCTCGAACTCCGCCAGCTCGTCCTCGCGGACGTCGCCGGGCACCAGGTCGGAGATCACCCGGTCGCCCTGCAGCAAGGTGACTTCCAGGCCCGCGGCCTCCAAGTCCGCGCGCAGGCCGGAAGCGGAGAACCGCCGCAGCACCGTGTCGCCCGGGGCGACCCCGTCCGCGCTTTCGAGCAGCTGCTGGGCCTCGCCCACCCGGCCCGACAGCGCGCGGTGCAGCACCGCCGCGTGCCGGTTCGCGACCAGCACCGACACCGCTCCGCCCGGCGCGACCGCCGTGGCCAGCGCGGTGAGCACCGCGGCCGGGTCGTCGACGATCTCCAGCAGCCCGTGCGCCAGCACCAGGTCGGCCGAGCCGGCCTCGACGTACCGGCCCAGCGCGTCCGAGTCGTCCGCGACGACCGTGATCAGCTCGGAGACGCCCTCTTCCTCGGCCCGGCGCTGCAGCGTGGCCAGGGCGTTCGGACTGGGCTCGACGACCGTCACCCGGCAGCCGGCCGCCGCGAACGGCACCGCCCAGCCGCCGCTGCCGCCGCCCACGTCGACGACGCGGGGGTGCTCGGCGCCCCGGGCGCGGGCGGCCTTCAGCTCGGCCTCGAGCACCCGGCGGACGGCGCCCGAACCCCGGGCCGCCACGGTCTCCGTCTTCATGTCGCACAGGGTAGTGCCCGCCCCGGCCCACCTCCCCGGCTCCTCCCTTCGAGTGAACGCACCCCGCCGGACCAGTCCGGACCCCGGGAGCGTGACCTTGCCGAGCGGCGCCCCTCGCGCGCACCCGTAGGCTGGTGAACGTGCACACGGTCGCCGTACTCAGCCTCAAGGGAGGCGTCGGCAAGACGACGGTCGCTCTCGGTATCGCGTCCGCCGCCCTGCGTAGGGGCACGCGAACGCTGGTCGTGGACCTCGACCCGCAGGGCAACGCCACGACCTCGCTCGACCCGCCGTACACCGACGCGACCCTCGCCGACGTGCTCGAGAACCCGACGCGCGAGACGCTGGAACGCGCCATCGCGCCGAGCGTCTGGAGCGAGGACGTCGACGTCCTCGTCGGCACCGAAGAGCTGGAACTGCTCAACGACCCCGACGCCGGCAGCGAGCGGCTCGCCAACTTCTCCCGCGCGCTGGACGAGCTGCACCGCACGCCGCTGCGCGAGACGCCGTACGAGCTGGTGATCCTGGACTGCCCGCCGTCGCTGGGCCGGCTGACGAAGTCGGCGCTGGTCGGCGCGGACAGCGCGCTGATCGTCACCGAGCCGACGATCTACGCCGTCGCCGGCGCGAACCGGGCCCTGGAAGCGATCGAGAAGATCCGCAAGGAGCTCAACCCGGACCTGCGCCCGATCGGCGTCCTGGTGAACAAGCTGCGCGTGCGTTCCTACGAGCACCAGTTCCGGATCGCGGAGCTGCGCGACAACTTCGGCTCGCTGGTGATGCCGACGGCGATCCCCGACCGGCTGGCCGTGCAGCAGGCGCAGGGCGCGTGCAGCCCGATCCACGAGTGGCATTCGCCCGGCGCGCAGGAGATCGCGCTGACGTTCAACATGGTGCTGGCGAAGATCCTGCGCTCCAACCGGGCCGGCCGCCACCGCATCGCCGGCGAAGACCCCGAGGGCCCGGACTGGCCCGAGGGCCCGGCCCCGGAGACGCCCGAGGCCCCGGCCGAGGTGTCCGAATCCACGGGGTGAGCCGTGCCCGAAGGTGACACCGTGTACCTCGTCGGAAAGCGCTTCGACCGGGCACTCGCGGGAAAGACGTTGCTGCGCGGGCAGTTCCGCGTGCCGCAACTGGCCACTGTGGACCTGGCCGGCCGCGAAGTACTCGGCGTCGGGACGGTCGGCAAGCACCTGTTCACGCGCTTCTCCGGCGACCTCACCCTGCACTCGCACCTGATGATGGACGGCATGTGGGACGTCTACCCGGCCGGCGCGAAGTGGCGCCGGCCCGGTCACCACGCCCGCGTCGTCCTGACCGCGGCCGACGTCCAGGTGATCGGCTTCCGCGTGCACGACCTCAAGCTCGTGGCCACGCCGAAGGAACGCGACCTCGTCGCCCACCTCGGCCCGGACCTGCTGGATCCACAGTGGACGGACGAGCACGCGGCCCGCGCGACCGCGGCCCTGGCCGCGAAGCCCGAGCGGGAGCTGGGCCTCGCGCTGCTCGACCAGCGCGTGATGGCGGGCGTCGGGAACCTCTACAAGTGCGAGATCGCCTTCCTGCTCGGCGTGACCCCGTGGACGCCGGTGTCCGAAGTGGACGCACGTGCCACGGTCGCGCTGGCCCGCAAGCTGTTGCTGGCCAACGCCACCGCCGGGCGCTTCGACCAGAGCACCACCGGCCACCTCGACCGCAACCGCAAGAACTGGGTCTACGAGCGCACCCGCCAGGGCTGCTTCCGCTGCGGCGGCCGGGTCCAGGTCCGCACGCAGGGCCACGACGTCCAGCGGCGGCCGACGTGGTTCTGCCCGAAAGACCAGCACGGTCCCGTTCCCGCGAGCTAAGCTGAGCCCGTGACGTCGTTCAAGCTCCCGCTCTACGGGGCCGACACCGAACGCGGCGACCTCGCTCCCTGAGTCGCGCGCGTCCCTTCGTCACCCTTCCGCACTCCCAGGGAGCTTCGTCATGCCCGAAATCCCGGCCGGGCCGGCGCTGCGCGCGTTCGCGCACGCCCTGCCCAAGGTCGAACTGCACGTCCACCTCGTCGGCTCGGCGAGCCTGCCGACCGTCCTGGAGCTGGCCCGGCGGCGGCCGTCCGCCGGCGTCCCCACCGACGAGCGCGAGCTCGCGGAGTTCTTCACCTTCCGCGACTTCGGCCACTTCCTCACCGTCTACCTCGCGGTCACCTCACTCGTGCGCGACCGCCACGACGTCCACACGCTCGTGGCGGGCCTGGCCGCGGACCTCGCCGCTCAGAACTGCCGCTACGCCGAAGTCACCGTGACGCCCTACAACCACCTGCTCGACGGCGTTCCCGGGGACGACCTGCTGTCCGGGCTCGCGGCCGGCCGGGCCCGCGCCGCCGAACTGGGCGTCGAACTGGCCTGGTGTTTCGACATTCCCGGCGAAAAGGGCACGAAGGCCGGGCAGGAGACGCTCGTGTTCGCGTTGCGCGAACGCCCGGAGGGCTTGGTGTCCTTCGGCCTCGGCGGCCCGGAACTGGGCGTCGGCCGCGCGCAGTTCGAGCCGTTCTTCACCCGTGCCAGGGAAGCCGGGCTGCACAGCGTCCCGCACGCCGGCGAAACCACCGGCCCGGCCACGATCTGGTCCGCGCTGCACGACCTCGGCGCCGAGCGCATCGGCCACGGCACCAGCTGCGCCGCCGACCCGGCCCTGCTGGACCACCTTGCGGCACACCGGATCCCGCTCGAAGTGTGCCCGACGTCGAACGTGCGCACCGGCCAGGTTCCGGACCTCGCCGCGCACCCGGTGCGGCGGATGCTCGACCACGGCGTCGTCGTCACGCTCAACACCGACGACCCGCCGATGTTCGGCGCCACGCTCACCGGCGAGTACGTCGCCGTCGCCGAAACCCTGGGGCTGACCCCGGCCGAACTGGTGCGGCTGGCGGAGAACGCCGTCGACGCGTCCTTCCTCGACGAGCGGCGCAAAGCGCTCCTGCGGACCGAGATCACAGAATTGACGTTGCCGGACACCGGGATCTTCGCCTAGCGTGGCAGTACACAAGAGAGGAGGTGGTCCTAAGTTGTATTCCAACAGGACTTGTGAGGTGGCTGTCCGCTAGCGGATGGCACGTGGAGGACTTTGAGCAGCGTTACAGCTGAGCCACCTTCGGCTCATCGCCTGCTCCACGTGATGCCTGATAGCGAATACCAGGCAGTCACCGTGCCCCCGGGGTTTCCGAGCACCAGTCCGGCTCGGACTCGGACGTTTGACGGCGTTCGAGAGACACCCCGGGGGTTCCTTCATGCGCTCATTTGTGCAGGTCAAGCCGCCTGACGACGCTGGATGACCGCCCGGCGATCCGACCACGGGATTCGACGACCGCCTTACTCCGTTCTGTCCCCCGGACGGCTGAAGGTCGCTAGCCTGGAAGCATGCTCCGGCCCGACTACCCGGTCACCACGGAACGCTTGCTCCTGCGCCCGTTCACATCCGGCGACCTCGACGCGCTGAACTCCTTCCAGTCCCGCGCCGACGTCGCCCGTTACCTCTACTGGGGCCCGCGCAGCCGCGCCGAATCGGCCGCGGCGCTAGCGAAACGGGTGCACAGCTCGACGTTGACCAAGGAAGGGCAGTTCCTGGCCGTGGCGGTCGAGCTGGCCGCGACCGGGCAGCTGATCGGCGACCTGAACCTGGAGTGGCTCAGCAGCGAGCACCGGCAGGGCGAGATCGGCTTCGTCTTCCACCCGGACCACCACGGCAAGGGCCTGGCCGCGGAGGCGACCACGGAGCTGCTGCGGCTGGGCTTCGAGGATCTGGGGCTGCACCGGATCATCGGCCGGTGCGACGGCCGGAACACCGCGTCCGCCGCGCTGATGGAGCGCCTCGGGATGCGCCGGGAAGCGCACCTCAAGGAGAACGAGATCGTCAAGGGCGAGTGGACCGACGAGCTGGTCTACGCGATGCTCGAAGACGAGTGGAAGGACCTGCGGGCCGCCGGCGCGTAGCGGTCACTTTCACGTGAAAGTGACGCTCCGGTCGCGCGGTTCGCGCGGTTTGGCAGCATGGGGGCGTGTTCTTCGACAAGATCGTCCGCCCGGCGCTGTACCGGCTGTCCTACCACGACCCCGAGCTGGTGCACGAGCGCACGATCGGCGCCCTGGCCCGGCTCGGCAAGGTCGCGCCCGCGGTCGGCGGCGCCCTGCGGGTCGACGACCCGGTGACCGTGCTGGGCCTGCGGTTCCCCAACCGCGTCGGCCTCGCCGCCGGGATGGACAAGAACGGCCGCGCGCTGCCCGCGTGGGCCGCGCTGGGCTTCGGCTTCGTCGAGGTCGGCACGGTGACGCGGCTGGCCCAGCCGGGCAACCCGAAGCCGCGGCTGTTCAGCCTCCCCGCCAGCGACGCGGTGATCAACCGCATGGGCTTCAACAACAACGGCGCGGAAGCGCTTGCGGCCAAGCTCGCCCGCGACGGGAAACCCGGCGTGCCGCTCGGGGTCAGCATCGGCAAGTCGAAGGTCACGCCCCTCGAAGACGCCGTCGAGGACTACCGCTTCTCCCTGCGTGCGCTGTACCCGTACGCGGATTACTTCGCCGTCAACGTCAGCTCGCCGAACACGCCGGGGCTGCGGCAGCTGCAGGACCGTGCCGCGCTCGGCGAGCTGCTCGGCGAGCTGCGCACGACGGCCACGGAGCTGGCGGGCTCAGGCACCCCGACACCGATCCTGGTGAAGGTCGCGCCGGACCTCACCGACGACGCCCTCGCCGAACTCCTGGAGGTCGCGCTCGAGCACGGCGTCGCCGGGATCATCGCCACGAACACGACGCTCGCCCGCGACGGCATCGCGCCCGTGGAGAGCGGCCTGGCCGGACAGGGGGGAGGACTGTCCGGCCGGCCGCTGACCGCCCGCGCGGCGGAGGTCGTGCGATTCGTGCACGACCACACCGGCGGGAGCCTGCCGATCATCGGCGTCGGCGGGATCATGGGCCCGGACGACGCCGTCCGGCTGGTAGACGCGGGGGCGTCGCTCGTGCAGCTCTACAGCGGGTTCGCGCTGCACGGGCCGGGCCTGGTGCGCCGGGTCAGCCGGGGTCTCGCAGCCCGGCGGTAGAGGTGAACCGGACGTAGCCGCGCCAGGATTCGTAGCGGTCCAGACCGCTCCCGTCCGCTGTCGGAGCGCACCGGACCGCCAGGGGCCGGGAACCGTCGTAGAGCTCGACGCGGTCCAGTACGAAGGGGTCCTTCAGCGTGGTGACGAACTGGTCGAACGCCGCCGGGGACAGCCGCCAACACTCGCCGTCGAGGCTGCTGCCCTCGGCGTGGTCCAGCACGCCCGGCTGCGGCGGTTCGGTGTCCAGCAGCACCATCCGGTAGCCCTCGGTGGTCCGGACCGGTCGGGTGAACCGGGCGCCGAGCTCGGTGAGCCGGGCGTTGAGCGGCTGGCCGCGCAGGTGCGCGCCGAACACGACGACGTCCTCGCCCGGTTCCGGGTAGGGCGTCATGGGCTCGTCCGTGCAGACCGTCGCGAGGTCCAGACCGATCTGGTCCTCGAACGCCCGCGTCAGGAACGTGACGCCGAACGGGCGCTTGTCGCCCGGCAGCACCGGGACCGTGACCGCCGCCAGGTCGAGCAGGTTCGCGAAGGCGGTGCAGGCGGCCAGGCGGTGGTTGACGGCGGCCGGGTCGGCCAGCGCCTCGGCGAGCTCCGGGTGGTCGGGCACGGTGGGCAGGAGGAGGGCGTCGAAGCCGTCCGGCACCCCCGCCGAGATCTCGACCGGCTCGAGGACGACGCCCGCCGCCGTCAGCCGCTTCACGGTGTCCTGAAACGCGATGGCCGCGGCCGGGCCCAGCGGAAGGTCGCTCGGGTACGCGACGCGCGGGTGTTCGCCGGCGCCGAGCCGGACGTCGGCGGGCCAGGTGCGGGCCGTGGAGAGGCCGTCCGGTCCGGTCATCAGGGCGAGCGCGCGACGGCCGGCGACCAGGCCGGTCGTGTACACGGAGACGGCTTCGGACGAACGGACGCCGGTCATCGGCAGCAGGCCGCGGGTCGGTTTCAGCGCGACGACGGCGTTCAGGGCCGCCGGGACCGCGCCCGCGGTGCTCAGCGCCAAGTCGACGATGCCCAGCGCGACGGCGACCGCGGCGCCACGGCCCCCGGTCTTCGTCCGGTCCCAGGCCGAGGCCACGGTGGCGGCCCCGGTCTTGCCGAGCACGACGGCGCCGGCCGCGGTGAGCCGGGAGACGACCGTGGCACTGGTTTCCGGGACCGAACGGCCGGACGGCTGCCCGGCGACGTCGATCAGCTCCGGCACGGCGAAGACGGTGCCCGCCAGCGGCAGGTCCTCCCCCGCCTGGACGCGTTCTTCGACGGCCTTGGCGTCGACGAGGACGTCCTCGACGGCGCGGAGGGTGGACCAGAGTTCGGGACGGTTGGCTTCGGTGATGCGCTCGAAGGCCGTGATGACGCGCTGCGAGGCGCTCGGTGGGGTGGGCGGTGCGGGATCCGGGTCCGGCGGGAGCGTGTTCACGGGGCGTCCTTCCCTCGGCGATCGAGAAAGTCCACTGTGTACGGTCGGCACCGGCGATCCTCAAAGCACGGCGGGCCTCCCGGCGAGTGACACCTCTGCATGCATGACAGAAACGTTAGGTGGTCGACGTTTCCGTAGCCAGCTGTTTCCGATTACGCGCGGGTTTCGGCACCAAGAGGTGAACAGGGCGCGACGCCGGGGTGAAACGCACGATCACGCACGCGGGGTGACGAAGACCCGATTCCGTCGGATGCGGCACCCGAACGGCCGAGTTTCGAATCCCAACGGCCCAGCGGAGGCCGAATCCGCGTGATCGAGGACGTAACTGGCGTGATTGAAGCCGGAACTCGCGTGATTGGAGCCGTGACGGCTCTGATCACGCGAGTTCCGGGTCTGATCACGCGAGTTACGGCCCGGATCACGCCGGGCCGGGGTCAGGAGAGTTCGCGCAGGGCCATGGCCAGGCCGGCCAGGCGGTCGGTGGCGTCGGTGAGGGCCTGCTTGGACGTCACGAGGCCGTCGCTCGACGCGGCGACCGTGTGGCCGGCCGCGGCGACCAGGCCGCGGTAGCCCTCGAGACCGTCTTCGAGCTGTTCGCGGAGCTTGCCGACCGCCGCGTCCAGGGCCGCCTGCTCGCGGGCCGGGGCGGAGTTCCGGCCGCGTTCGATCGCCTGGATGCGGCCCGCCAGGCCGCGCAGGGCGGCGGCGGCTTCGGTCGCGGTCTGCCCGGCGTCCGCGACGGACACTTCGGACACCGGTGTCGTGCCCACCGAGGACGGTACGGAGAGCTGGCGCAGCAGCTCGCCCAGCGACGCCTCGCACTCCGCGAGCCGTTCCATCGGCTCGCGCGCGGCGGATCCCGCGGGCGGCAGCGGCGGCGGGCCGGCCGGTGCGGACGGGAGCGGGGTGCGCTTCAGTTCCCGCAGCTTGAGCCCGCTGCGGACGCCGAACGTGCCGAAGACGACGGCTCCGGCGAACGCCATGATCGCCTGCGGCATCATCGGCGCGCCGGCGGCGCTCATCCAGCCCAGCCCGGCCGCCACGGCGAGGACGCCGCACAGGATCGTCAGCAGGATCCACAGCGTCATCGCGCGAGACGTCCGGCGCTTGCGGCGTTCGTGCTTCGCGGCCGGGTGGTTCCAGCGGTCCCACTTGGCCCGGGCCTCGGCGAACGCCGGGACCTGGTTCGCCATCGTCGAGAATGTCGCCGACATGTCGGGCCGCCGCACCGGCGGCCGCTGCAGCGGGTTCGGACGAGGACGCTGCGGTGCGGGCTTCCCGCCGGCCTGGTCGGCCGGCGGGAAGTACTTCTGCACCTTTTGGAGCTTTTCCTGAGCGCGCACGGCGTAGTCGGGCAGCTTCTCGATGTGCTTCTCCAGCTTCGCGCTGAACTCGCTGAAGTCGCGTCGCCTGCCCTGCTGCCCCATGCTCGCCCCCTTAGAACTCGCTGCCCGCGTCAGGCCGGGTTCTTGCCCTGCTCGGCCTGCACACGCGCCTGGATCTCGCGCTGGATGTCGGCCGAGCTGCTGCTCGCCGGCTTCTGGGCCGCCGCGCCGCCATCGGTCACCTGGGCGACCGAGTCACCGCGCATCGACGAGCGGATCTGCTCGAGCCGCGAGTGACCGGCCAGCTGCGTCGTGGAGGCCTGGACCTCCATCATGCGCCCCTGGACCGAGTTCTGGGCGAGCTCGGCCGAGCCCAGCGCCGTGGTGTAGCGCTTCTCGATCTTGTCGCGGACCTCTTCCAGCGACGGCGTGTTGCCCGGCGCCGCCAGCTGGCTCATCTGGTTCAGCGAAGCGGAGACCTGCTCCTGCATCTTCGCCTGCTCCAGCTGCGAGAGCAGCTTCGTGCGCTCGGCCAGCTTCTGCTGCAGCATCTGCGAGTTGCGCTCCACGGCCTTCTTGGCCTGGGCCGCGGCCTGCAGCGACTGGTCGTGCAGCGTCTTCAGGTCCTCGATGCTCTGCTCGGCCGTGACGAGCTGCGTCGCGAAGCTCTCCGCGGCGTTCTCGAACTCGACAGCCTTCTGCTCGTCACCCTTCGACCGCGCTTCGTCCGCGAGGACGAGGGCCTGCCGGGTCGAGGCCTGCAGCTTCTCGACGTCACCGAGCTGCCGGTTGAGCTTCATCTCCAGCTGCCGCTGGTTGCCGATCACGGAGGCGGCCTGCTGCGTCAGCGCCTGGTGGTTGCGCTGCGCCTCCTCGATGGCCTGCTGGATCTGTACCTTCGGGTCGGCGTGTTCGTCGATCTTCGACGAGAACGCCGCCATCATGTACTTCCAGAACTTCACGAACGGGTTGGCCATCTCCTCCGCCTGCCTTCTTGCGTCCCACGGGCCTAGGTACTCGGGGTGGGGCGTCGCTCCCCTGCACATGCAACGCACCGACCCCGGCGTTGGGTTCCATCGTGTCAGGTCGGCCACGTCCGTTCCAGGCGACCCCGGGGGATTTCAGGGTTCGCCCCTGATCACCCCCGTAGGTAACGCGAACGGCCCCGGGCGGGTTGCCCGGGGCCGACGGCCGAAATCGGCCCGGCGGTGTGGTCGTGTCCGGACCTCGGAACCAACCGCGGGAGAAGTCGGGGTACCTGTGCCGCACGCCTCCGCCTCCCGGAAAAAGCCAGCTCAGGGGGGCAGCGAGCACCCGCCTGGCGCCTGTCCCCACGAAGACGGCCCCGGGCGGGTTGCCCAGGGCCGTCTTCGCGTCTGCCTCTCGCTACGCAGCGATGGTCGAGGCCAGCTTCGGCTGCCCGATCGTCGTGCGCAGGGTGGTGTTCATCCGCGGCGCCGGGGAAACCCGCAGGTCGGCGAGGTCGTTGCCGATCAGCCCCGACATCAGGCGGCCGCCTTCGATGCCGGCCGCGGAGGCCTTGGCACCGCGCTCGGGCACCTTCTCCCGGGGCGCGCCCTCCACGATCCGCTCGTCGACCGGTGCGACCTCGACGTTGTCGAGGGCCGAAACGTCCGCCGCCACTTTGTGCAGCAGCTCGCCGAGCGGAAGGTCCAGGGCCTGGCAGATGGACGCGAGCAGCTCGCTCGACGCTTCCTTCTGGCCCCGCTCCACCTCGGAGAGGTAGCCGAGGCTGACCCTGGCGGCGCGGGAGATGTCGCGCAGCGTACGACGCTGGTTGGTGCGGGCATGACGGAGCCGATCACCGATCGCCTCACGCAACAGCACGGTCATCACGCGCCTCCCTTCCGTACAAGTACCCCCTACGTTACCCAGAGCGGTGCCCCGAGCGCAGGAGTTGGTGTGCCCGTACGCCAAGGGCGAACGCCCATTTCAGGTCAGATGTTCCCCGAGCAGGGAAAACGCCGCCCGGACCGATTCGGTCCTGATCAAGTCCCGGTCGCCGTGCAGGGCCAGGGTACGGACTGTGCGTGTTCCCGGCCCGGCGAGCCCGACGTGCACGGTTCCGGGCGCGACCCCGTCCTGGGCGGCCGGCCCGGCCACGCCGGTGAGCCCGAGGCCCCAGGTGGCGCCACACCGCTCGCGGGCGCCCTCGGCCAGCTGGGCGGCCACCTCCGGGTGGACGGCGCCGTGTTCGGCCAGCAGAGCGGCGTCGACCCCGGCCAGCGCGGTCTTCAATTCGGTGGCGTAGACGACCAGGCCGCCGCGCAGGGCGGCGCTCGCCCCGGGCACGCGCGCCAGGGTGGCGCAGACCAGCCCGGCCGTCAGCGACTCGGCGGCCGCGACGGTCTCGCCGCGGGCGGTCAAGGCGGCGATGAGGGCGGCGGCCGGTTCGTCGGCCGGCTCCACCGCGGGTCGCGAATGACTCATCGGGGACGCCGGAAGCCGCGAATGAGTCACTCGCGACACTTCGGGCACCGTCAGCTCCCGGTGACGCGGCGCCCGGCCGCGCGCAGCCGCACGGCCCGCACCAGGTAGTCCACGCCGGTCACCACGGTCAGCACCACGGCCAGGCCCATCAGCGCCCAGCGGACCGGGTCGGCCCCGGCCGGCAGCGGCAGCAGGTAGGCGGTGATCGCGGCGATCTGGGCCATGGTCTTGGCCTTGCCGCCGCGGCTGGCCGGGATCACGCCGTGCCGGATCACCCAGAACCGCAGCAGCGTGACGCCGATTTCGCGGACGGCGATCACGATCGTGACCCACCAGCCCAGCTCGCCGAGCACGCTCAACCCGACCAGCGCGGCGCCGGTCAGCGCCTTGTCCGCGATCGGGTCGGCGATCTTGCCGAAGTCGGTGATCAGGCCGTACCGGCGCGCCACCCAGCCGTCGAGCTGGTCGGTGAAGGAGGCGACGGCGAACAGGCCGGTGGCGATCGCGCGCCAGGTGGTGTCGTGGCCGTCGCCGGTGAACAGCGCGACGACGAACAACGGCACCAGGACCAAGCGCGAGAGCGTCAGGAGGTTCGCGATGTTCAGGGTCGGGACCGGGGTCGGCTCCGGGACCTGAGCGGGCACCTCGTGCGTCACACCCTCGTCGGCGGCGTCGCTGGGGAGCGCACTCACCGGTCGGCGTCCGGTACCGCGCGGACGACCAGGTCCACACCCGCCGAGTCCACGACCTCGCAGCGCAGGAAGTCGCCGACCTCCGTCTTCTCCGGCGCGTCGAGGATGACGCACTCGCCGTCGACCTCGGGGGCCTGGTGGGCGGCGCGGCCGGTGAGCTCGCCGTCGTCGTCCAGCTCGACGAGGACGTCGACGAAGGTGCCGATCCGGTCCTCGGCGCGCTGCGCGGTCAGCTCCTCGACCAGCGCGGAGATCCGCGTGACGCGCGCGGCGACCTCGTCGGCGTCGAGCTTGCCGTCGAAGGTCTCGGCCTCGGTGCCGTCCTCGTCGGAGTAGCCGAAGACGCCGACCGCGTCGAGCCGCGCGCCGGTCAGGAAGCGTTCCAGCTCGCTGAGGTCGTGCTCGGTCTCGCCGGGGAAGCCGACGATGACGTTGGTGCGGATGCCCGCCTCGGGCGCGTGCTCGCGGATCTGCTCGGTCAGCGCGAGGAACGAGTCCGTCGAGCCGAACCGGCGCATCCGGCGCAGCACCTGCTCGCTGGAGTGCTGGAACGACAGGTCGAAGTACTCGGCGACGCCCGGCGTGGTGGCGATCGCCTTGACCAGCTGCGGGCGCGTCTCGGCCGGCTGCAGGTAGGAGACGCGGACGCGCTCGATGCCGTCGATCTCCGCCAGCCGCGGCAGCAGCCGCTCCAGCGCGGTGGCGCCGTCGCGGCCGAAGTCCTTGCCGTAGGACGTCGAGTTCTCGCTGACCAGGAACAGCTCCTTGACGCCGTGCTCGGCCAGCCACATCGCCTCGGCGACGATCTCGTCGGGCTGCCGCGAGACGAAGGAGCCGCGGAACGACGGGATCGCGCAGAACGAGCAGCGCCGGTCGCAGCCGGAGGCGATCTTCAGCGCGGCCACCGGCGAGTCGTCGAGACGCGTGCGCAGCACCCGCGGGCCCCAGCCGTGCTGCGCGTGGCCCGGGACCTCGACGGTCTCGGCCGCGGCGGGCCGCTGGACCGGGCTGATCGGCAGCAGCTTGCGCCGGTCGCCGGGGGTGTGCGAGGCGACCTTGCGGCCCGCGACGACGTCGTCGAGCCGGTCGGAGAGCTCGGCGTAGTGGTCGAAGCCCAGCACGGCGTCGGCCTCGGGGAGGCTGTCGGCGAGTTCGTGCCCGTAGCGCTCGGCCATGCAGCCGACCGCGACGACCTTCTTGCCCGTGTCGGACGCCGCCAGCAGCGTGTCGACGGAGTCCTTCTTGGCCGACTCGACGAAGCCGCAGGTGTTGACCACCACGACGTCGGAGTCCTCCGGATCGGCCGCCAGCTCCCAGCCGCCGGCCGCCAGCCGGCCCGCCAGCTCCTCCGAGTCGACCTCGTTGCGGGCGCAGCCCAGGGTCAGCAGGGAGACGCGTCGGGTGGCGGCAGGGTCAACGGCAGGGGAAGGCACGACGTTCAGGGTAGCCGCCGGTCCCGGGCGGGCCGACGACGGCGTAGCCCGGTCGTGTCGGCGCCGGCGCCGGGCGATGTGGCAGTGTTGACGATCGTGCCGTCCGCCTCGCCCGCCGTCCGCCGCGCGCGGATCGCCGACGTCCGCAAGATCAAGGCCCTGGTCGACTCGGACGCCGGCCGCGTCCTGCTGGAGAAGGACCTGGTCACGCTGTACGAAGCGGTCCAGGAGTTCTGGGTCGCCGAGGTGGAGGACGAGGTCGTCGGGGCGGCCGCGCTGCACGTGCTCTGGGAGGACATCGCCGAGCTGCGCACGGTGGTGGTCGACAAGGCCGTCCGCGGCCAGGGGGTCGGGCGGGTCCTCGTGGCCCGGCTGATCGACGAAGCGCGTGAGCTGGGTCTCAGGCGGCTGTTCGTGCTGACGTTCGAGACCAGTTTCTTCATCGGCCACGGCTTCGTGGAGATCCAGGGGACGCCGGTTTCGCACGAGGTCTACGAGGAGATGCGGCGCTCGCACGACACGGGTGTCGCCGAGTTCCTCGACCTGCCGTACGTCAAGCCGAACACCCTGGGCAACTCCCGGATGCTGCTCGAGCTCTGAACCCCTAATCACCGCCTGGATTCTGAAGGTTTCCCCTTAACATCCTTCCGGGCGGTGACGCGCGCCACCGCCCGGCTCCAAGATGATCTGGTTAATCCTCCACCTGATCAGCAAGGACTGCACACGATGCGCACGACTCTCCGGAACCTGGGGGCCACCATCGCGGTGGCCGCGACTGTCGGCGGAGGCGCCCTGCTGGGCGCCGGCACCGCGGCGGCCGTCGACATCCCGACGGTCACCGACCAGTACCTCTTCTCGACCTCGCTCTCGAACTTCGAGACGATCCGGGGCCAGGCGCCCTACAACGGCCAGCTCGACTGGTCCTCGGACGGCTGCTCGTGGGCGCCGGACAACCCGTTCGGCTGGAAGTTCCTGCCCGGTTGCCACCGGCACGACTTCGGCTACCGCAACTACAAGAAGCAGGGCCGCTTCTCCGAGGCGAACCGCCTGAAGATCGACGACAACCTCTACTCGGACCTCAAGGGCGTCTGCGGCTCCAACGTGGCCTGCAAGGCCGCCGCCTGGACGTACTACCAGGCCGTGCGCAAGTTCGGCAGCTGATTCGCGCTCAGCCGACCAGTACCGTCGCCTCCAGGCCGTCCTCGCTCACCGACACCAGCTCGACGCGGCTGGCGGCGAACGAGGTCGCCTGGGGGCCGGTCCGTGGCCCGCTGTGCAGCTCGGCCGTCGTGCTCTCGCCGCGGCCGGGCTCGCTCAGCAGGAACGCGAGCGTCGCTTCGCCCTGCCAGATGCAGGTCATGTTCGGGCGGCACCGCGAGTCGGAGACGACCCGCAGGTAGCGCACGGCCAGGTCCTTCCCCTGCACGGCCGCCTCTTCGCCGAGGTGAAGGGTCACTTCCTGCCCGGGCGTGGTGCTCACGGTCGCCGGCGCGGGCGGCCGGGCCGGAACCGGCTGCCCGGAGGCGACCGAGCTCCCGGCGCCCACCGCGACGACGGCGAAGGCGAACAGTCCGGCTGCCAAACGCTGCAGGTCCATGTGCTCAGGACGGAACGACCCCATCGGCGGGTTGCACTACTCGTCGTCCGGGTCCGCCGCGACCGGGTCGCCGCCGCGGATCATGAACAGGACGCCTTCCAGCTCCTCCGGCTTGATCAGCACGTCGCGGGCCTTCGAGCCCTCCGACGGGCCGACGATCCCGCGGCTCTCCAGCAGGTCCATCAGGCGGCCCGCCTTGGCGAAGCCGACCCGCAGCTTGCGCTGCAGCATCGACGTCGAACCGAACTGGGACGTCACGATCAGCTCCGCCGCCTGCAGCAGGACGTCGAGGTCGTCGCCGATGTCCGGGTCGATCTCCTTCTTCTCGCCGGCCTTCTGCGCCGTGACGCCGTCCTGGTAGTCCGGCTGCGCCTGCTCCTTGGCGTAGTTGACGACGGCGGAAATTTCTTCGTCGCCGACGAACGCGCCCTGGATGCGGACCGGCTTGCCGGCGCCCATCGGCAGGTAGAGCGCGTCGCCCATGCCGATCAGCTTCTCCGCGCCCGGCTGGTCGAGGATGACCCGCGAGTCGGTCAGCGACGACGTCGCGAACGCCAGCCGCGAAGGCACGTTCGTCTTGATCAGGCCGGTCACGACGTCGACCGACGGCCGCTGCGTCGCGAGGACCAGGTGGATGCCGGCCGCGCGGGCCTTCTGGGTGATGCGGACGATCGCGTCCTCGACGTCGCGCGGGGCGGTCATCATCAGGTCGGCGAGCTCGTCGACGATCGCCATGATGTAGGGGTAGGGCCGGTACTCGCGCTCGGACCCGGGCGGCGCGGTGATCTCGCCGGACTTGACCTTCTTGTTGTAGTCGTCGATGTGCCGGACCTTGTTGACCTGCATGTCCTGGTAGCGCTGCTCCATCTCCTCGACCAGCCAGGCCAGCGCGGCGGCGGCCTTCTTCGGCTGGGTGATGATGGGCGTGATCAGGTGCGGGATGCCCTCGTACGGCGTCAGCTCGACCATCTTCGGGTCGATCAGGATCATCCGGCACTCGTCCGGCGTCGCCCGCGCGAGCAGCGAGACCAGCATGGAGTTGACGAAGCTCGACTTACCGGAACCGGTGGAGCCGGCGACCAGGAGGTGGGGCATCTTCGTCAGGTTCGCCGTGACGAAGTGGCCCTCGATGTCCTTGCCGAGGCCGATCACCATCGGGTGGTTGTCCTTGACCGTGGTCGGCGCGCGCAGGACGTCACCCAGGCGGACCATCTCGCGGTCGGAGTTCGGCACCTCGATGCCGACGGCGGACTTGCCGGGGATCGGCGCCAGCAGCCGGACGTTGTCGGTCGCGACGGCGTAGGCGATGTTCTTGGTCAGCGCGGTGATCTTCTCGACCTTCACGCCCGGGCCGAGCTCGACCTCGTAGCGGGTGACCGTCGGGCCGCGGGTGAAGCCGGTGACCTGCGCGTCGATGCTGAACTGCTCCAGGACGCCGGTGATCGCCTCGATCATGGCGTCGTTGGCCTTGCTGCGGGACTTCGGCGCGTCGCCGAGCTTCAGCAGGTCGGGCGGCGGGAGCTGGTAGTCGCCCTCGACGGTCCGCGTGACGGCGAGCGGCGGCTCCGGGGCCTTCTTCGACTTCTTTTCGGGGACCTCGACCGGCTTGGGCACGACTGCGCTCGCCTTGGGGGGCTTGATCGGCGTCGGCAGCTCGGCGAGGGCGGCGTCGAGGTCGAGCTGCTCCCCGTCGTGGTCCCCGCTGCTCTGGCGGCGGCGAGACGGCTTGCGCAGGCGCGCGGCCTTCGGGTCGGCCTCGGTGACGGTGTCCTCGTCGGTCGCGAAGCCGGCCTTCTGGTCCGCTTCGGCCATCTCCTCTTCGTCGAGGCCCCAGTTGCGCAGCCGGTGCGGGATCTCCCGGACCGGGGTGCCGGTGAACACGAGCACGCCGAAGACGAGCGCGAGGATGAGCAGCGGCACGGCGACCCAGGTGGTGACCCCCAGGGCGAGCAGGCCGCCGGAGAAGGCGCCGATGATTCCGCCGGCGTACATCCGGCCGTCGTTCGTGGCCGGGAGCGCGGTGAAGATGTGCAGCATCCCGAGGACCGACAGGACGACCATGATGGTGCCGATCACCATCCGCGGCCGCGTCTCGGGGTGCGGTTCGGACCGCATGAGCGCGACGGCCACGACGACGAGGACCAGCGGAAGCGTCACGGCCCCGGCCCCGAGGACGGACCGGGTGGCGATTTCGACCCCGGCCCCGATCGGCCCGGCGGCGCGCCACCAGACCCCGACGGCCGCGACGATGGCCAGCGCCATCAGGCCCAGCGCGAGGCCGTCACGGCGGTGTTCGGCCTCGAGCTCGCGGGTGCGGCCGACGGTCCTGGCCAGCGTGCCGATGCCCTTGGCCAGCAGGTTCCAGGTGCCGCGGACACCCTTGCCGAAGATCCCGGGCGTCTTGCGGCGCGAGCGGGGGGCGGGCTTGCGAGTGGACGACGTACGTGGCTTCGCGGGTGTACGCGGCTTACGCGCCGCAGCCCCCTTCGCGCCGCTTCCCGTGCTTCGCTTCCTCGTCGCCGACCCAGCCATGCCCTCAACGGTAACCGGCCGTGGCCGTTCGTCCCATGCGCCACTCTCGGCGCAGGGTGAACTTCTGCCTCACATCCGGGCCCGAGCGGCCATCCGGGTGAACCAGGTCGCCGCGCCGGCTCGAAGCGGGGGGCACGCCGCCGCGAGGGTCGCCCCCGAACGTCTTGAATGAGTCATTCAGGTCTTCCCGGGTCCTGAATGACTCATTCAAGACCTTGGCGACGGGCCGGCGGCCATCCGGGTGAACCGATCGGCCAGCGCGCATTCGGGTGAAATCGGCGTCTGCCATGCTCTGCCCCATGGTCGCGCTGCACTCCGACAACACCTCTCGCCGAGCCCCCGCCATCTGGCGGACCATGCTCAACATCGACCGCGGGCTGGTGAACCTCGTCGGACGGCTCACCGTCTCCGGCCGGATCCCCGCCCAGCTGCGGGGCAAGCCGCTGCTGATGACCGCCAACCACATCGGCGTGTTCGACGCGTTCGTGCTGATGGCCGCGTGCAAGCGGATCGGCATCAACCCGCGGTTCATGCTGGCCGGCGGCATCCTGGACGCCCCGGTCATCGGCCCGGCGCTGCGGGTCAGCGGCCACCTGCGGGTCGACCGGAAGGTCGCCGCGACCGCCGTCGGGCAGTTCGCCGAGGCCGTCGAAGCGCTCAAGACCACGCGCGAGCCGATCATCGTCTACCCGGAGGGCCGGATCAGCCACGACCCGGGCCTGTGGCCCGAGCGCGGCAAGACCGGCGCGGCGCGGCTGGCGCTGGCCGCGGGCGTGCCGGTGATCCCGATCAGCCAGTGGGGCGCGCACGAAGCCGTGTACTGGGGCACCGAGACCGTCAACGGCCCGGCCGACCTGGTCCCACTCGCCCGCTCCGGGCTCAGCGCTCCCCTGCGCCGGCCGAAGTTCCGGGTGCACTTCGGCGACCCCGTCGACCTGTCGGACGTCGAGCCGGAGCGCCCGGGCGCGGGGGTGCGCGCGCACGCGAAGATCATGCAGGCGATCACCGACGGCCTGATCCCGCTGCGCGCGGGCGAGCTCGACCGGCCCCGCTTCCACGACCCGACGCGGCCGACCGACACCGTCAGCCCGTGGAAACCTCAGCAGCCCAAGTCCGGATTCTGAGACGCCGTCCCGACGCCGCCTAGAGTCGGCGGACGTGAGCACACGGATACTCGTCGTCTACTACAGCTCGACCGGGAACACCGCCGCCCTGGCCGAAGGCCTCGCCGCCGGGGCTCGCGAGACCGGCGCCGACGTCCGGGTGCGGACCGTCCCGGAGACGGTGCCCGCCGACGCGATCGCGCAGAACCCGCGCTGGCAGGCCTGGATCGACTCGGGCCCGCACCACGCCCTGGCCACGCTCGACGACCTCCTGTGGGCCGACGGCCTCGCCGTCGGCAGCCCGACCCGGTTCGGCGGCCCCGCGGCCCAGCTGAAGTCCTATTTGGACAGCACGGGTGGCCTGTGGGCCAAGGGGAAGCTGGCCGACAAGGTCGCGACGTCGTTCACGACGGCGTCCACCCGGCACGGCGGCCTGGAGTCGACGCTGCTGGCGATCAACAACGTCTTCTACCACTGGGGCGCGATCGTCGTGCCGCTCGGCTACACCGACCCGCACCTGATGGAGTCCGGCAACCCGTACGGCGGCTCCTTCGTGTCCCGCAAGTCGGCCGCACCGGACGAGCTGGCCCTCGGCGCGCTGCGCGTCCAGGGCCGGCGGCTCGCGACCATCGCGACGCACGTCGCGACCGGGCTGAAGCAGGCCGAATAACCGGAAAAACCCCTTTGGCAGTCACGCCGTGGGCCCTACAGTCGCGGTGGTGACCACCGAGCTGCCCGTCCTCACACCTCCCCGGGTCGCCCACCGCGGCCGCGGGACCACGCTCGTCCTGCTCGCGGCGCTGTTCTTCAGCACGTCGGGCACGCTGGGCAAGTCCGCGATGTCCGCCGGGTTCAGCCCGGAGCAGGTGGCCGCGATGCGGATCGGGGTCGCCGGGCTCGTGCTGCTCGCCGGGGTGGCGCTGGTGGCGCCGCGGAAGCTGCGGGTGCGCCGGAGCGAGCTGCCGGTGCTGGCCGGGTACGGGCTGCTCGGCGTCGCCGGCGTGCAGCTGCTGTACTTCGTCGCCGCGGGCCGGATCCCCGTCGGCATCGCGATCCTGCTGGAGTTCATCTCCCCCGTGCTGATCGCGCTGTGGGTGCGGTTCGTGCGGCGGCACCGGCTGCCGCGGTCGGTGTGGGGCGGCATCGCGCTGGCCATGGTGGGGCTGTCGCTGGTCGCCCAGGTCTGGCAGGGCGTGACGCTGAACGGCGTCGGGCTGCTCGCCGGCTTCGGCGCGGCACTGTGCTCGGCCGGGTACTTCCTGCTCGGCGAGCGCGCGGTGGCCGACATCGACCCGCTGGGCCTGGTCACCTGGGGCATGGTGATCGGCGCGGTGCTGATCAGCCTCGTCGCCCCGCCGTGGACGTGGCCGGTCGGCCTGCTCGCCGTGGATGTCGAGTTCGGCGCCTGGCACCCGCCGGTGTGGCTGCTGATGACCCTGCTGGTGCTGGTCGCGACGGTGCTCGCCTACATCTTCGGGATCTCGTCGCTGCGGCACCTGCCGGCGTCGGTGGCGAGCGTGCTCGGGCTGGTCGAGCCCGTGATCGTCACGGTCACGGCGTGGGCGCTGCTCGGCGAGGAGCTCACCTTGGCGCAGCTGCTCGGCTCGGCGATCCTGCTGGCCGGTGCGTACCTGGTGCAGCGGAAGTCGGCGATCTTGACGAGCTGATCTCTTCACTGAATGGCACGTGGGTGCGAGAATCCCCCACCGTGACGACTCAGGGACTGCGGCCCGAATTGCGGCAGCGGCACGTCCGGATGATCGCCCTCGGTGGCATCATCGGCGCGAGCCTGTTCATCGGCAGCGGCGCGGTGATCCACACCGTCGGCCCGGCGGCCGTGCTCTCCTACGCACTGGGCGGGCTGCTCGTCGTGCTCGTCATGCGGATGCTCGGCGAGATGGCGACGGCCGCACCGGCGCTCGGCTCGTTCATGGAGTACGCGCGCGATTCGCTCGGCGGCTGGGCGGGCTTCACGATCGGCTGGCTGTACTGGTATTTCTGGGTCGGCGTGGTCGCGTTCGAAGCCGTGGCCGGCGCGAAGATCCTGCAGGGCTGGATTCCCGGTGTGCCGCAATGGGTGTTCTCACTGGCGCTGATGCTGCTGCTGACGGCGACGAACCTGGCGTCGGCGCGGTCGTTCGGCGAAACGGAGTTCTGGCTCGCGTCGATCAAGGTCGCCACCATCGTGGTGTTCCTGGCGCTGGGGCTGCTGTTCGTGCTCGGGCTCTGGCCGGGCGCGCACTTCTCGGTGGGCAACATCGGCCTCGACGGCTTCGTCGCGAACGGCGGGTTTTCCGTCGTCCACGGCGTGGTGATCGTGATCTTCTCCTACTTCGGCGCGGAGATCGTGACGATCGCGGCGGCGGAGTCGAGCGAGCCGGAGACGGCGGTCCGCAAGGCGACGTCGACGATCGTCTGGCGCGTGATCGTGTTCTACGTCGGCTCGGTGGCACTGCTGGTGATGATCACGCCGTGGCGCGAGGTCCCGAGCGAGACGAGCCCGTTCGCGGCGGCGTTCGACCGTTTCGGCGTCCCTGCGGCGACGACGATCGTCTCGGCGGTGGTCCTCACGGCGGCGCTGTCGGTGCTGAATTCGGGGCTGTACACGGCATCCCGCATGCTGTTCGCGTTGCGCCGCCACGGCTGGGCCCCGAGCTGGATCGCGGACACCAACGCGCGCGGCGTGCCGTGGAAGGCGATCCTGGTGTCCACTTCGGTCGGTTACGTCGCGGTGGTCATGAGTTACGTGTCGCCGGACAAGATCTTCTACTTCATCATCAACTCGGCGGGCGCGGTGGCGTTGTTCGTGTACGCCATCATTTGCGGCTCGCAGCTGCGGATGCGCCGGCGGCTGGAAGCGTCGTCGCCTGAGCTGCTGAAGCTGCGGATGTGGGGCTATCCGTGGCTGAGCTGGCTGACCTTGGTGGTGACGCTGGTCGTGGTGGCGTCGATGCTGTTCGTGGACGAGGACACGCGGGTGCAGCTCTACCTGAGCTTGATCAGCCTGGCGGTGATCTTGGCGGTGTACGCCCTCATCCGCCGGCGATCCGGCTCAGCATCTCAAGTGCTTGAGTCGGACACTCGCGGCACCGAAGATGCTCAATCGCAATAGACGGCGCACAAAGATCGCAACACGCTTGCAGGTGTGACACGACACGGCAACTATGGCAATCCCCCGCCCCTACGCAGTAACAAGCCATCAGCCACGACGTTGATATACGGCAACTGCGAACCAGCGAGGGGCGACCATGGGGAAACCGCGAAGAGCGAAGAGAAGGCACGTCGAAGTCGAGAAGGACCCTTTCCGTTCTCCCTACCAACGAGACCGCGACCGGGTCCTGTATTCGTCAGCATTCCGCCGCCTCTCCGGTGTGGCCCAAGTGGCCGCGGTGAACGAGCAGCGAGTTCTGCACAACCGCCTGACCCACAGCCTCAAGGTGGCCCAGCTCGGCCGTCGCCTGGTTCAGCACTTGAAACACGGCGAATCGGAGGAAGGTCGGGAGCTCCGGAAGATGTCGGGGATCAACGCCGACGTCGTGGAGACGGCGGGACTCGTCCACGACATCGGACATCCGCCTTTCGGACATATCGCCGAACCAGTCCTCGACACGTGCCTGCGCCGCGTTCACGGTATGGAAGGGTTCGAAGGGAATGCTCAGTCGTTCCGGATAGTCACGAAGCTCGCCAGGCGGAGAACCGACTATCCGGGCCTCGACCTCACCCGAGCGGCCCTCGACGCGATGCTCAAGTACCCCCGGCCGCGATCGATGTCCGCCGACGATCCCTTCGCCGTCCCGCCCTGGACCGACCGTCGGTTTGGCAGCAAGTGGGGGGCGTACACGAGCGAACTCCAAGACTTCCGGTGGACTCGGAAGGGAACCCCGGTCGGGCTCAGGTCGGCCAACGCCATCCTCATGGATTGGGCCGACGACATCACATACGCGACCCACGACATCGAGGACTACTTCCGGGCCGGGCTCATTCCGCTGCACGACCTGGGAAGGGACCACGCCCGTATCGCCAAGCACGCCCACCGCCGCTTGGGAGCAATGGCGGATTTCGCCCCGGCCGACTTCGACGACCAACTGAAGAAGGTCATCGACAGGTTCGCGAAGGGAATCACCTCGTCGTGCTGGGATACGCGCCAGAACCGCTCCGCGATGAACACGATAACGACGATGAACCTCACCGAGTGCGTTGGTGCGGTCTCCTTGGTGGCGGAACCTCCGTACGTGACGGTGGATCCACGTTGCCAGTACCTCGTCGAAGCGCTGAAGGAGCTCACCTGGTTCTACGTCATCGACAGACCGTCGTTGGCAGTGATGCAAAAAGGGCAGAAGCGCATCGTCCAATCCCTCTACGACCGGCTCCATGACTGCCTGGCCGAGTCACCGAAAAGTCCTCGGTTGCCCATCCAGCTTCGCTCGATATATCGAGACTTGGGACACGACGCCGAGTTCGCATCTCTCTACCCGAGGTCTTCGGAAGCCCGGGAAGCACGCGCCATCGTCGACTACATCTGCGTGCTGACCGAAGCTCAGGCCGTCGATCTGGACGAAAGGTTGAGCGGCCGATCACAAAGTTCGATGTTCGGAGCCTGGTTCAGCTAGCCGCCGGCGATCCGGCTCAGCGCCCCGAAAAACACGTCCGTGATCTTCGCCGGGTCCGGCGCGACGAACGCCTGACCGCCCGTCGCCGCGGTCAGCTGGTCCAGTTCCGGTTTGTCCGCGTCCGGGCCGATGCCCACGCCGATCAGCGGGATCGGGCGGCGCGGGTCCTGCAGCTTCGCCAGCTCTGCCAGGAGATCCGCACGCGAAATCCCGTGCGGGTCCTCGTTGCGGCCGTCCGTCAGCACGATCACCAGGTTGAGCCGGCCCGGCTCCCACTCGCGGCGCGCCGTGCGGTAGGAGTCCAGCACGCTGTCGTACAGCCCCGTTCCGCCGTTCGGGGTGGCCTTCACCTGGGCGAGCTTGTCCAGCGCGCCGCTCGCCAGGTGCTGCGCCACCGGGGCCATCGGCAGCAGCTCGCGGTAGTCCTTGTCGCCGTCCAGCCGGGTCGAGAACGCCAGCATCCGCAGCTGCGTCGTGGGCTTGAACAGGTGCAGCGCCTTCGCCGTCGCCTGCATCGACAGCTGCATCCGGTTCAGCCCGGTCCCCGGCACCTGCGCGTTCATCGACCCCGACACGTCGACGAGCACCTGCACCCGCGCGCTCAGGTTGATTCCGGCCCACTGGTTGAGCAGCTCGTCGACCGACGCGGCGGCAGGCAGGTTCGCGGCCCGGAAACCGGCGGTCGACACCCTCGGGTCGTCGGCGTGGTCGCGCAGGGCCTGCCCGCCCGCCGCGCGCAGGCCCGTCTTCGCGATGGCGTCCGCGCCCGCGTCGCCGAGCGCCGCTTCCCGCAGCGCGTCGATGATCGGCCGCTGCTCCGGCGTGATCCCGCCCAGCTCGGCGAACGGGTAGTCCAAGGTGGGCACCGCGGCCGAGTAGACGGCGACGAGCCGTGACGTCGCGTCCTCGATGTTGTGGCGCAGCAACGAGTTCTCCGACGCGGGGAACATCGTCACCGCGGCCGTGCCGCCGGTGCCGCTCGACCCCGGCAGCCGCGCGATCAGGTCCGTCTCCGCGCCGAGCGTGTTGGCCGAGAACCGCCGCAGCAGCGCGACGTACGACCCCGCCGGCTCGGGCGTCGCTTTGACGCTCTCCCTCAGGCCGAGCAGCGCCATCGCGGCGACCGAGTCACGCGCCGGGTCGGACATCCCCGGGACGGCACCCTGCGCGCCCAGGACGTCGGCCCAGGTGGGCGTGCGCTCGGGCCAGCCGATGCCCTTCGCGACGTCCTCGGCGACGGCCAGCACGACCGGCGAGCTGGCCACCGACGCCCCGGTCTCGGGGACGTCGGCGGCGCCGAGCTGGCGGGCGCGGCGCAGCGCGAGGGTCGAGTCCGGCACCCACACCTGCGGCCGCGGGCTGCCGTCGGACATGGCGAGCCGCTCGGCCGCGGCGGCCGCCTCCCTGGTCTGGACCTCGACGCTGCCGCACCGGAGGTCGAGACCACGCGCGACGAGCGAAAGCGCGGGTGCGATGTCGGCGGACGCGGTGACGAGGACCTTCGCCGGCTGCTCGCACGTGGAGCGGGACTTCACCACCGAGACGGTGACCCAGGCCGCGGCCCCGAGGACGACCACCAGACCGGTCGCGATGGCGGGCACGAACAGCCGGAGTCGTCTTCCGTCCGGTGAGTGACGTCCCATCGGCGCGGCCTCTCTTCGGGAGGCGGGGTGGGGATCAAGGTTAGCGCCCGGGAAACCACCGGCTCGTGGTCCGGATGGCGTAACAGGCGGCCTCATACCCGGGAAGGATGCGTATATCCCGGAGTGGGATGTCCGCGCCCGGCTCGCGCGCGACACTGGAGCCCTCAACGCTTGGGGGTACGCATGAAACCGACACGAACCGACCAGCGCCGGGACCGTTGGGCCCTGCTGCGCCAGACCGCCACGGTGGGTCTCGCCCTGCTCCTCGCCAAACTGGGGCGCTGAATGCGCTGAAGGCCACCATCAGGGCACCTGGTGCCCTGATGGTGGCCTTCAGAGGCTTGGAGCTAGACCGGGATGACCGTCGGGACGATCATCGGGCGGCGGCGGTAGGTGTCGGCGACCCAGCGGCCGACCACCCGGCGGACCGCCTGCGCGATCCGGTGCGTGTCGGTGATGCCCTCGGACTCCGTGCGCGCCAGCTCCATCTCCACCAGCGGCACGACCGCGTCGAGCGCCTTCGGGTCGTCGGAGAAGCCGCGGCCGGACACCGTCGGGGCGCTGACCGGGCGGCCCGTGCTGGAGTCCACCGCCACGCTGATCGAGATGAACCCGCCCTCGCCCAGGACCAGCCGGTCGGAGAGGGTCGACTCGCCGACGTCGCCGACCGAAAGGCCGTCGACGTAGACGTGCCCGACCTCGACGCGGCCGGTGCGGGACGCCTTGCCGTCGACCAGGTCGACGACCACGCCGTCTTCGGCGATCACCACGTTGTCCGGCGCGACGCCGGTGCGGATCGCCAGCTCGCCGTTCGCGCGCAGGTGCTTCCACTCGCCGTGGACCGGCATCACGTTGCTCGGGCGCACCGCGTTGTACAGGTAGAGCAGCTCCCCCGCCGACGCGTGGCCGGACACGTGCACCTTGGCGTTGCCCTGGTGGACGACGTTCGCGCCGAGCCGGGTCAGGCCGTTGACCACGCCGAACACCGCGGTCTCGTTGCCCGGGATCATCGAGCTGGCCAGCACGACGGTGTCGCCCGCGCGGATCGAGATCTGCCGGTGTTCGCCGCGCGCCATCCGCGACAGCGCCGAGAGCGGCTCGCCCTGCGAACCCGTCGAGACGAACAGGACCTTGCTCTCCGGCAGGTTGCTGGCCTGGTCGAGGTCGACCAGCAGGCCGTCCGGGACGTTGAGCAGGCCCAGCTCGGCCGCGATCCCCATGTTGCGGACCATCGACCGGCCGACGAACGCGATCCGGCGGCCGTGCCGGAGCGCGGCGTCGAGCACCTGCTGGACGCGGTGGACGTGGCTGGCGAAGCAGGCCACGATCACGCGCTGGTCGACGCGGCGGATGACGTCGTCGAGGACCGGGCCGATGTCGCGCTCGGGCATGACGAACCCGGGCACCTCGGCGTTGGTCGAGTCGACGCAGAACAGGTCGACGCCCTCGTCGCCGAGCCGGGAGAAGCCGGCCAGGTCGGTGAGGCGCCCGTCCAGCGGGAGCTGGTCGAGCTTGATGTCGCCGGTGTGCAGCACCACGCCCGCCGGGGTGCGGATGGCCACGGCCAGCGCGTCCGGGATGGAGTGGTTGACCGCGAAGAACTCGAGGTTGAACACGCCGACGTCGCGGCGCTCGCCCTCGCGGACCTGGATCAGCTTCGGCCGCTGCCGGTGTTCCTTGGCCTTCGCCGCGAGCAGGGCGTTGGTGAACTTCGAGCCGTAGATCGGCAGGTCCGGCCGCAGGCGCAGGAGGAACGGGACGGCACCGATGTGGTCCTCGTGCCCGTGGGTGAGCACCAGTCCTTCGATGTCGTCGAGGCGGTCCTCGATCGCGCGGAAGTCGGGCAGGATCAGGTCGACGCCGGGCTGGTCGTCCTCGGGGAAGAGCACCCCGCAGTCGACGATGAGCAGCCGGCCGCCGTACTCGAAGACGGTCATGTTGCGCCCGACCTCGCCGATACCGCCCAGCGCGACGACGCGCAGGGCTCCGGCGGGCAGTGCGGGCGGGGCGTTGGTGGGGCCTGGACCTGGGGGAAGTGAGCTCACCGAGGCAGGGTCCCAACGCTGGTGTGCGAGGTCGGCGCCACGTAGGCGGCCCTCGAATCTGCTTGTGCCACCCGCTCACCATGCCAGTCCCGGGCCGCCGTGTCGCCCAGGGGCACGCCGCCCTGCCCGAGATCACCGGCGATCAGGGCCGTCTGTTCGGCCGTCGGGGCGACGATCGGGAGCCGCGGCTCGCCGGCGTCGAAGCCGCGCAGCCGCAGCGCCGCCTTGCTGAAGGCGACCCCGCCGACCCGCGACATCGCGCGCAGCACCGGCAGCATGCCGCGGTGGTTGGTGCGCGCGGTGGACGTGTCGCCGTTCTCGTAGGCGTCGATCATCGCGCGGATCCGGCCGGCGACGACGTGACCGATCACACTCACCACGCCGGTGCCGCCGACGGAGATCCACGGCAGGTTCAGGCCGTCGTCGCCGGAGTAGTAGGCGAGGTGGGTGTTGGCGATGACCTCGGAGCCGGCGATCAGGTCGCCCTTGGCGTCCTTGACCGCGACGATCCGCGGGTGCTCGGCCAGCCGCAGCAGCGTGTCGACCTCGATCGGCACGACCGAGCGCGGCGGGATGTCGTAGAGCATCACCGGCAGGCCGGTGCTGTCGGCGACCGTCGTGAAGTGCGCGTGCAGGCCGGCCTGGCTCGGCCGCGAGTAGTACGGGGTGACGACCAGCAGGCCGTGCGCGCCGGCCGCCTCGGCCTGCTTCGCCTGCTCGATGCTGTGCGCCGTGTTGTTGGTGCCGGCGCCGGCCACGACGGTCGCGCGGTCGCCGACGGCCTCGACCACGGCGCGGATGAGCTCCTGCTTCTCCGCGTCGCTCGTGGTCGGGCTCTCGCCGGTGGTGCCGTTGATGACGAGGCCGTCGTTCCCCAGCTCCACGAGGTGCTCGGCCAGCTCCTGCGCCCGCTTCAGGTCCAGCGCGCCTTCGGCGTCGAAGGGGGTGACCATCGCGGTGAGCACGCGCCCGAAGGGTCTTCCCGGCGCTGCGGTAGGTGGGTTGGACATGCCCAGACGGTACCCCGTCGCACCGACGAAAACCGCGCCGACCTGGTCACGCCCGGCGAAGTGCGGAGGATTTCCGTGAGCCTGCCGCTCGTCGCGGAACTTCTACTTGACCTTGGTCGCGATCGGCGCCGTGATCGGTCCGCCGTCGGCACGGGCGAGCACGCAGTAGTACTCGCGGGTGGGCGTGTTGTCGCCGTCGACGCCGGACGGCACGCGCTCCCACTCGGCCTGGGTGGGGATGAGCGCGCGGAAGTTCAGGTCCTGCCGCTTGGCCTCGGGCACGATGGAGGAGCGGAACACGGTCGCGCACGCCGCTTCGGCGGTCGCTTGGACCGCGGCCTGTCCGGGGTATGCCGCCAGCTTCGCGTCGTCGGAGTTCCAGTTCTCGACCGAGAGGATGCCGCCGATCTCGTAGATCTCCAGCGTGTGGCTCTTCTCGCACGGCGTGTTGTTGTCTTCTTTGCTGATGATCCCGCCGTCCTGGACGGGGCCGTTGTAGCAGCGGTAGTAGTCGCTGACGTCGACGCGGAGCTGACCGTTGACGCCGAAGGTCATGGTCGGCTGCTTCTGCTGGTCCACGGCGGGCGTCTCGTAGGCCTTGCCCGCGAAGAAGCCGCCGATCAACGCGCCGATGACCGCCACCGCGGCAAGCGAGATCCACAGCGCGCGGAAGTTCTTCTTCGGCGGCTGCGGCGTCAGCCGGGTCATGGGCTGGACCATCGCGGTGCCGTTCGGCGGCGTCGGCCGGACGCCCTGGGCCGTGGTCAGGAGGTTCTGCGCCTGGGCGGCGGTGAGGCGCGCGTCCGGGTTGGCGACGAGCAGGCCGAGGATGGCCGCGGCGATCGGGCCCTGGCCGCGGGTCAGGTACGGGATCTCGGTCATGATCGCGTGCAAGGTCGCGGCGGTGGTCGCGCGCTCGAACGGCATGGTGCCTTCGACGGCGTAGAACAGCGTCGCGCCGAGGGACCACAGGTCGGACGCGGGCATCGCTTCGCGGCCTTCGACGCGCTCCGGCGCCATGAAAGCGGGCGAGCCGACGATCATGCCGCTGGTGGTGAGGCGCGGGTCGTCGATGGCGTGGGCGATGCCGAAGTCGGTGAGCTTCACGCGGCCGTCCGGCGCGACGAGGATGTTCGCCGGCTTGACGTCGCGGTGCACGATCCCGGCGGCGTGCGCGGCCTGCAGCGCGGCCAGCACCCGCTCCCCCAGCTGCGCCGCCTGCGCGGCGGGCATCGGGCCGCGCTGGCGGACGAGGTCGGCGAGACTCGGGGCTTCGACGAGCTCCATCACGATGAAGGTGGCGCCGCCGTCGGTGACGACGTCGTAGACGGTGACCACGGCGGGGTCGTTGAGCCGCCCACCGGTGCGCACCTCGCGCAGCGCGCGTTCGGAGAAGACGGCGGCGGATTCGGCGTCGGGCAGCCGCAGCTCCTTGACCGCGACCTGCCGGCCGATGACCTGGTCCTGCGCCCGCCACACGACGCCCATGCCGCCCCGGCCGAGCTCGCCGAGGAGCGCGTAACGGCCGGCGACAACCCGCTGACCAGGCGTGACGGGCGCCTGCGGTGGGTACGGCCGGGTCTGTTCGTCGGTCACGGTGCTCCTTCAAGCGGCGGTCGCGCAGATGCTAGTCGGACCGCCGGGCGCCGCTGGGGGTTCCGCCGAATTCGTGACTCGGCCGGGTGACCGCGCGGGGCACGACTCAACGGCGTGGCGTGTGCGCCTCACCGCGGTACGGGATCCACCGGTAGCCGGGGGCGAAGTCGCTGAACGCGGCGCGCTTGCCGGTCGCGGTCCAGATGTCTTCGCTGACCACGAGACCGGGGAAGCGCGTCAGGTCGTTCTCGGCCATCAGCTCGTCGTACGTGCGGAACCCGTCGGTCTCCGTCCCCGCCAGCGCGTAGCGGTAGACCGGCGGCGCCGTGCGGAGCAGCCAGTAGAGCCGGCGCCCGGCGGCGGTCACGGCCGTCGCGTCCTCGGCGGACTCGATCCCCTTCTCGGCCAGGTCTTCGGGCGCGATCCCGCACCACCAGCCGTTGCCGCGGTCGGAGAAGATGCGGGACGGGAAACCCTGGAAGTGGCGCGCGAGGTCCCGTGCGTGGGTCTCCCGCCCACCGCATTCGGCGTTGAGGGCGAAGATCCAGGCCATGGCCGCGGCCTCCCTGTTCGTGGGCTCAACCGGTGAAGGTCAGGTAGATCAGCACCAGGTTGAGCGCGATGATCACCAGCGCGATCAGTGCTGCCGCGATGGTCGTCAGCCTGCGGTTGGCGTCCGCGCCCATCAGATCACGGTCCGCCGTCAGCCGGATCAGCGGTACCAACGCGAACGGGATCCCGAACGACAGCACGACCTGGGAGACGACCAGTGCCGCGCTCGGGTCGGCGCCGAGGGCGAGCACCACGATCGCCGGCGTGAGCGTCACCAGACGGCGCAGGACCAGCGGGATCCGCTTGTGCAGCAGCCCTTGCATGATCATCGCGCCCGCGTACGCGCCCACCGACGTCGACGCCAGGCCCGACGCCAGCAGGCCGATCGCGAACAGCAGCGCGATGCCCGGGCCGAGGGCCACCGCGACCGCGGCGTGCGCGCCCTCGATGCTGTCGACGCCCGCCTGGCCCTGCAGGTTCGTCGCGGCGAGCAGCAGCATGCCGAGGTTCACCGCGCCGGCCAGCAGCATCGCCAGGCCGACGTCGGCGCGGGTGGCGCGCAGCAGGCGGCGGCGGGTGGTGACGTCCGGGAGGCCGTGGCGGTCGCGGACCAGGCCGGAGTGCAGGTAGACGGCGTGCGGCATGACCGTCGCGCCGAGCATCGCGGCGGCGATGAGGATGCTGCCGGAGCCGTCGAACTTCGGCACCAGGCCGCCGAGCGTGCCCGCCGCCGACGGCGGCTCGACGAACAGGCTGGCCAGGAAGCCGACCGCGATGACCAGCAGCAGGCCGGTGACGACGCGCTCGAACGTCCGCTGGCCGCCGCGGTCCTGGACCGCCAGCAGCGTCAGCGAGACCGCACCGGTGATCAGGCCGCCGGCGACGAGTGGCAGGTCGAACAGCAGGTAGAGCGCGATGGCGCCGCCGACGACCTCCGCGAGGTCGGTCGCGATGGCGACGACCTCGGCCTGCAGCCAGTAGGCCAGCCGCGCGGGCCGGGACAGCCGGGCGCGCAGGGCCTCCGGCAGCGACATCCCGCTGACCAGGCCGAGCTTCGCCGACAGGTACTGCACGAGCACGGCCATCAGGTTCGCCGCGACGATCACCCAGACCAGCAGGTAGCCGTAGCGGGCGCCGGCGCTGATGTTGGACGCGACGTTCCCGGGGTCGACGTAGGCGATCGCGGCGACGAACGCCGGGCCCAGCAGGGCCGAGCCCGTGCGCAGCCGCGTCGCGAGTCTCGGCCGGACAGCCTCGGTGACCGCCATGGCGCCTGCCTCTCAACCGGGTGTCGGGGATCCCAAATCGAAGTTTAGGCGTGCCGAACTTTCGATTTCAAGGGTGATGGCTCCCACCCTCGTGCCGGGAGTACCCGTGAATCACCCGCCGAAAAGCGTCAGGGGTGCGCGACTTCGTGACCGGACTCGCGCAGCGCCTTGACGGCGTGGCCGAGGTCGGTGGCGCGCACCAGGATGTGGTCGGTGTCGAACGTGGACATCGAGAACAGCGCGACCCCGGCCGCGGCCAGCTCCGAGGCCAGCGCGGCGATGATGCCGGTGAGCGTGAACTCCAGCGGCCCGCGGACCGAGAGCAGCCGCCAGCCGTCCTCGGACGCCGTGCCGCCGGACGGTTCCCGCCCGGCCGGGCAGATCACGGACAGCTCTTCGGGCGTCCGGGTCACCGAGACGAACGCGGGTTCGCCGGGCGCGAGGAGCTCGGCGGGCACCGGGGCGTCGGCGGGCAGCCGCACGACGGCGTACTCACCGGGCCGGACATCGATCGCGAGACGCTTCATCAGCCTTCGAACACCTTCGGGCTCGTAGCGATCTCGGTGCCGTCCGGCAGCGTCGAGATGGTGAAGTCGGCGAACACGTTCGCCGCGGCTTTCTGCAAGTGGCGCAGGCACTCCACGGCCAGCTCGCGGATTTCGACGTCGGCGTGCTCGGTGGCGCGCATCGCGACGAAGTGGCGCCAGGCCCGGTAGTTCCCGGTGACGACGATGCGGGTCTCGGTCGCGTTCGGCAGCACGGCCCGCGCGGCCTGGCGGGCCTGCTTCCGGCGGAGCGTCGCGCTCGGGACGTCGGCGAACTTCTCCTCGAGACCGGCCAGGAGCTCGGTGTAGGCGTCGACGCTCGCCTGGGCCGCGGCGAGGAACTTCTCGTGCAGCACGGGGTCGTTCGCGATGACGTCCGGCTCGACGATTTCGGCGTCGCGCTCCGGCACGTACCGCTGGGAGAGCTGGGAGTACGAGAAGTGGCGGTGGCGGATCAGCTCGTGGGTCAGGGAGCGCGAGATCCCGGTGATGTAGAAGGTCACCGAACCGTGCTCCAGCACCGAAAGGTGACCGACGTCCATGATGTGCTCGAGGTAGCCGGCGTTGGTCGCGGTGGCGGGGTTCGGCTTCTTCCACGACTGGTAGCAGGCACGGCCGGCGAACTCCGCGAGCGCCTCGCCACCGTCCGCGTCGGTCGTCCACGGGACGTCCGCGGGCGGGAAGAACTCCGTCTTCGCGATCAGCTGCACCCTCGGTGACACAGTTTCGGCCACGTCCGCACTCCTTCCGCAAGCTCCCCCCGGCAGCCTAACCGCGCGCCGGCCCCCACTCCCGGGGGACACGTGACATCACCGGCTTCCTTGACTGACACCACGAATGACGTCATAGTGGTGTCATGGACCTGACGCCGTACATCGCCAACCTTCGCGAGGACCTCGCGAACACGGCTGCCGCCGGGGACGAGCACACCCGGCGGGCGGCCGCGCTGCTGTCCTCCGCGCTCGAACCCGCCGTCCGCCTGACGCTGATGAACGCCCTCGCCGACCTCGCCGCCGAGGTCACGGCCGCATTGCCCGGCCAGGTGGTCGACGTGCGACTGGACGGCCGGGACGTCCGCGTGGTCGTCACCGGAGCCGCCGAAGAGGCGCCGCCCCGCGCGACACCACGTGACACCACGCCGCCACCACCGATCGACGGCGGTGACATCTCACGCATCACGCTGCGCCTGGTCGAGCAGATCAAGGGCCAGGCCGAGCGGGCAGCACAGGCACAGGGTGTCTCGCTGAACACGTTCGTTTCCCAAGCCGTGCAAGGCGCGCTGGGGCACGGCGCGCTCGGCGGGGGCCCCAAGCACCACGGCAAGGGCGAGCGGCCCGGGTCGCACCTGCACGGCTGGGTCGAAGGCTGAGGGGATCGAAGATGAGTGACGAAGAGACGACGACACCGGCCGAAGAGCCTGCTGAGGCTGCTGAGACTTCCGAGGCCTCGTCGCCGGGTGACGAGCTGGTGCGGATCGACGAGTTCGAGACCGACGTCCCGCTGGAGCTCGACGTCGGCGTGACGATCGGGCGCGTCGAGGTCGTGCTCGAAGGCGACTCCGGCGCCCGCGTCGAGCTGCGGCACGACCGGGGCGAGCAGCAGCCGTGGGTCGCGGGGGTCAACAGCCTGCTGTCCTGGGTCGGCGAGCGCTTCGGCGACCAGCTGGGTGTCGACCCGTCGGGGGCCGACCCCGCCGAGGCGGTGCGGCAGAGCCGGATCGAAAAGCTCGGCAACCGCCTGGTCGTCCAGGCGCCGAAGGCGTGGCAGCTGCGCAACGTCGCGCTGTCGGTGATCGTGCGCGCCCCGGCGGGTTCGCACGTCGAGGTGCGGGCCGGCGCGGCGGACGTCACGGTGACCGGTTCGGCCGGGCGCGTCGACCTGCTGACCGGCTCCGGCGAGGTCAAGCTCGACCGGGCCGACGGCTCGGCGACGGTCCGCACGGGCAGCGGCGGCATCAAGCTCGGCCCGACGCTCGGCGGGCTCCAGCTGCGCAGCGGTAGCGGCCACGTCGAGGCGTCGTCGATCGCCGGCTCCGCGACGCTGGCCACCGGCACCGGTGACGTCTGGCTGGGCGCGGTTTCGGGCGAGGTGATGGCCCGCACGGGCAGCGGCGACCTGTCGGTGGCCGACGCGGCGTCGGGCACGCTCGACCTGATCACCGGCTCCGGCGAGGTCCGCATCGGCATCCGCGGCGGCACGGCGGCGGAGGTCGACCTGACCTCCAGCGGCGGCAAGGTGTCCAGCGAGCTGGACGTCGCCGACAGCGCCCCTTCGGGTGGCGTGAAGCTGAAGGTGCGGGCCCGCACGGGCTCCGGCAACGCCGTGGTGACGCGCGCGGCCGGCTGAGTAAGGGGGAAACGGGTCGTTCCCGGTGGGGGCCGGGAACGACCCGTTCTTGCTGCCAGGATGGCGGCATGACTTTCGCGGGGACGGCGGACGCGGTGTACCGGACCCGGCTGCGGGGCTGTCTGCTCGGCGGCGCGCTGGGCGACGCCCTCGGCAAGCCGGTGGAGCTCGAGTCCTTGGCGAACATCCGGCAGCCGGTGGAACTCGTGCCGGACGAGCACGGCGTCGCCGAGATCACCGACGACACGCAGATGACGCTGTTCGGCCTCGAAGGCTTCCAGCGCGGGTGGGTCCGGGCTCAGGCGAAGGGCATCAGCGGCGCGCTGGGCGCGCTGGTCCGCGAGGGCTACCTGCGCTGGCTCGACACCCAGGAGCACCCGGCTCCCCCGCCCGCGGACGCCGGGCACCGGAGCGGACGCCTGCGGCTGGAACCGTGGCTCTACGCGCGGCGCGGTCCCGGTTCGGCGTGCCTTTCCGGCCTGCGGGCGTCGTTCACGCCCCAGCCGTACGCCGAGCTGACCGGCCGGCCGGGGCCGGTGAACCCGGACTCGAAGGGCTGCGGGACGGTGATGCGCTCGGCGCCGTTCGGGTTCGCCGGCCGGCCGGAGGGCGCGTTCGTGCTCGCGGCGAACTGCGCGCAGATCACCCACGGGCACCCGACCGGCTACTACGCGGCGGGTGCTTTCGCGGCGATGATCGCGTACCTCTTCGAAGGCGAGTCGGTGGAAGGCGCCGTCTTGCGCTTGATGCGGTTGCTGGCCCGGCATCCGGGCCACGAAGAGACGGCGGCAGCGTTGCGCCGCGCGCTCGACCTCGTCGAAGCCGGCGACCCCGGACCGGAGCGGGTGGAGTCGCTCGGGGGCGGCTGGGTGGCGGAGGAGGCCCTGGCGATCGCGGTCTACGCGGCCTTGGCGCCGACACGGATCAGCGCGCCGGCGGGACACCTGAAGTCGGTGGTGTTCAAGGAAAAGCTCCGCTTGGCGGTGACACACTCGGGCGACAGCGACTCGACGGGTTCGATCTGCGGCAACCTCCTCGGCGCGGCGTCGGGCGAGGAAGTCCTGCCGTTCGAATGGCTCACCCGCCTCGAGGGCCGGACGACGATCACCCGTCTCGCCGACGACTTCGCCACCGAGACGGCCCGAACAGTGAGTTACTGAGTCAGCGCACCAGTTTCGCCAGCGGCTTGGCCAAGTCACCGCGGGTGCCCACCGCCACACCGGACAGGCCCAGCCACTCCGCCATGTGCCGCAGCTCCGCCGCCAGCTCCGGGAGCACCCGGGCGACGTCCGCGCCCTCCTCGGCGAACGCTCCCTGGACCCGCAACACGCCCGCCGCGCGGTCGGCCTTGAGGTCCACCCGCGCGACCAGCGAGCCGTCCAGCAGGAACGGGAACACGTAGTACCCGTACACCCGCTTCGGCTCCGGGACGTAGATCTCGATGCGGTAGTGGAACCCGAACAGCCGCTCGGTGCGGGCGCGTTCCCAGATCAGCGGGTCGAACGGGCACAGCAGCGCCCTCCCCGTGACCGCGCGCGGGGTGCGCGCGTCGACGTGGCGGTACGCCGTCGCCTTCCAGCCGTGGACGGACAGGGGCTCCAGGACTCCCGACTCCACCAGCTCCGACACAGCCTGGCGCGCCGGGGCCGGGCCCAGACGGTAGTAATCGCGCAGGTCCGTCTCCGTCGCGACGCCCAGTGCCCGCGCCGAACGCTCGATCAGGCCGCGCGCGCCTTCCTCCGCGGACACCGACCGCGAGAGGATCTCCGGCGGGACGACCCGCTCGGTGAGGTCGTAGAGCCGTTCGAACGAACGGCGCGTGCCCGTGGTCAGCTGGCCGATGCCGAACAGGTACTCGCAGACGCGCTTGACCTCCGAGCGCTCCCACCAGGAGCCCGGGCCGCGGCGCTGCGCGTCCGCTTCCACCTCGCGCTCGATGCCGCCCGCGCCGATCGGGCCCAGCTCCTTCACCACCGACAGGATCTCTTCGACCAGCCCCGGTGACTTCTCGATCAGCGGCCCGTAGTGCTTCCACCAGCCGTCGCGCTTCGCGCCCGAGCGGATCAGCGGCCAGTCTTCGACCGGGAGCAGGCTCGCCTCGTGCGCCCACGTCTCGACCAGCATCCGGGGCTGACGAGCCGAGTGCGACCACGCCGCGTTGTCCAGCAGCGCGGGCTCATACGCGCCCAGCCGCGAGAACACCGGCATGTAGTGCGCCCGGACCGCGACGTTCACCGAGTCCAGCTGCAGCAGCTGGACGCGCGAAAGCACGCGTTTCAGGTGCCGCCGGGACGGCTCACCGGAGGGACGCGGGTCGCTGAAGCCCTGTGCGGCCAGGAAGGTCTTCCGGGCCGTCGAGACGCTGATCGTTTGCATGGTCCCGTCATGGTGCCACCCACCACCGACAAAAACGCGGCCCCCGATATGTTCAGCGCATGAGCGACGCCGCCGTCCGCCCCGCCGACCTGTCCGACGCCGCGGAGATCGCCCGCATCCAGCGCGACACCTGGCACGCCGCCTACGAGGACCTGCTGGGGAAGAGCGCCCTGGCCGAGCTGGACGCCGCCGACCTCGTCGGCACCTGGACCGAGACCATCGACTACCCGGGCAGCCAGGTCTACGTCGCCACCGAGGGCGAGTTCACCGTCGGGTTCTGCGTGGTGGGCCGGGCGCCCGAAGGCGAGGTCGCCGCCGCCGACGGCAGCCTGCCCGAGGACGCCGGCACCACCGGCCTCGTCGCCAGCCTGCTCGTCGAGCCGCGGTGGGGACGGCGCGGGCACGCCGGACGGCTACTCGCGACGGCCGCCGCGGGCCTGCGGGCCGACGGCGCCGGCCGCGGCATCGCCTGGGTCGCCCAGGGCGACCACGCCTCCCTCGGCTTCTACCGCCGGGCCGGCTGGAACCCCGACGGCACGGTCCGCACCCTCGACACCGGTGACCGCATGGTCCGCGAGGTCCGCCTCACCGGCCCCCTCGACCTCGCGCTCGCCTGAGCCGGCGTCCCGGAAGATCACCCATCGCAGCACGGCGTACATGAACACGCCCTCGCAAGCGCCCGCGAGCACCCGCGCGAGGTGGTACTCGACGCCCAGGGCCGTCAACCCCGCGCCCACACCCAGCAAAAACGCCACGTAATTGACAGCAATCGCACCGATGTAAAGCACCAGCTGGATTCCGACCGCGGCGTGGGAATGGAAGTTGAACGTCCGGTTCAGCACGAAGCTCAATCCGAACGCGCAAACGTAAGACACCGTTATGGAAAGCCAGACGGGCCAGCCGGCGAGGCCGTGGAAAACGGTCAGCAGCCCCAGGTCGACGCCGAACGTGAACCCGTTGATCAGGCAGAAGCCGAGAAACGTCGGCGCCACGATCCGCGACAAGCCCAGTGGCAGTACCCGCACGATCGCCCGGCAGCGGGCACCGAACCGGTCAGCGGGCGTACGGGGTTGCTCGGCGGCCACTCCCTCAGCGTTCCAGCGGGAGGTGACCGGAAACCGTCTTGCAGGTGATCTTCTGGTGCGACCCCCCTACCGCATAGGGGGGTTAACCCCCGTGACCCCAGGTTTCGAACTGATAACTTGGAGAAACACGAACGAGCGCAGGAGGTGACACGATGAGCTGGATCCTGTTGACGCTGGGGGTCGCGTTCGGTTCGGCCATCGTGCCCTTGATCAACGCCGAAGTGTTCCTGATCGGGCTGTGCGCGAGCCAGCCCGGGCTGCACTGGCTGTGGCTCGGCGCGGCGGTGGCCGTCGGGCAGATCGCCGGGAAGTCGCTCTACTTCCTCGCCGCGCGCGGCACCATCAAGCTGCCGAAGGCGCTGCACGACCGCCTCCACCGCGAGCGGCCGATGACCGCGCGGCGAGTGCGCTGGGAGCTGCGGACCAAGCGGCTGCGCGGCTGGGTCGACCGGCTGCGCGAGCGCTGTCACCGGCACCCGCACTGGATGGCGGGAACGTACGGGGTCAGCTCACTGGTCGGCCTGCCGCCGTTCATGGCGACGAGCGTGCTGGCCGGCGTGGTCCGCATGCGGCTCGCGACGTTCCTGACGACCGGCTTGGCCGGAAGGTGGATCCGCTTCAGCCTGATAGCCGCTTCACCCGCGGTGTTCGCGAGCTGGCTGCACCACTGAGCTGCGGAACCGGCGTCGCCGGACTCAGCGTTCGGCGGCTTCCAGCTCCACGGCCTTCTTCATCGTCTCGCGGGCCCGGCGCCGGTCACCCGCGATGTCGTACGCGTACGCCAGCTTGTACCAGGTTCGCCAGTTCTCCTGGTCCGCCTCGACCTCCGCGCGGCGGTCCTGGAACCACGCGTCGGCCGCGTCGCGATCCACGCGTCCCGAAGGGCGGCGCGGCAGGTCCGAGACGTCCGGGAGCGCGCCCTCCGAGTCCAGCCGGCGGGAGAGCCGCTGGATCTGCAGGCCGTTGCGCCAGGTGACGACGACGATCCAGATACCCAGCAGCGGCAGCAGCAGCACACCGATCCCGAGCGCGATGCCGGCCCCGGTCCCCGACTGGAACAGCGCGAACGCCCGGTCCGCGAGCAGCACCAGGTAGACGACCAGCGCCGCCGTCATCAACAGCGCGACGTTGCGGGCCTTCACAGGTCGAGGACGTTTTCCAGCCCGACCGTCAGGCCGGGCCGCGCCACCACCGTGCGCACGCCGAGCAGCACGCCGGGCATGAACGACGTCCGGTCGAGCGAGTCGTGCCGGATGGTCAGGGTCTCCCCCTCGCCGCCGAACAGGATCTCCTCGTGCGCGACCAGGCCCGGCAGCCGGACCGAGTGCACCCGGACCTCTTCGACCGAAGCACCGCGGGCGCCGTCCAGTTCGGACGTCGTCGCGTCGGACCCCGGCGCCACGCCGGCCTCCGCGCGCGCCGCGGCGATCATCCGGGCGGTGTGCGCGGCGGTGCCCGACGGAGCGTCCGCCTTGCGGTTGTGGTGCAGCTCGATGATCTCGGCCGACGCGTAGAACTTCGCCGCCTGGGCCGCGAACCGCATGGCCAGAACCGCGCCGAGGGCGAAATTCGGCGCGATCAGCACGCCCAGCGAAGGCTTCGGCTCCAGCAGGGCACGCAGCTCGGCCAGTCGCGAGTCGCTGAAGCCCGTGGTGCCGACGACCGCGTGGATGTCGTGCTCCACCAGGTACTTCAGGTTGTCCATGACGGCGTCGGGGTGGGTGAAGTCGACGACGACCTGCGCCTCGGCCAGCGCCGCGAAGTCGTCACCCGCGTCCAAAGCCGCGACGACCTTCATGTCCGAAGCGCCTTCGACGGCGTTCACCACCGTCGCACCCATCCGGCCGCGCGCGCCGAGCACACCGACGTTGATGGTCATGAAGCGATCACCTCGTGCAGGTCGTCCGGAAGGTCGTCGGCGTGAGCGTACGGCCCCACGACCGCCGCCGCCGAGACCCCGCCCGGCCGCGCGAACAAAGTGCGAGCGAGCGCACACACCTCGTCGGTCGTGACGGCGTCGATGCGGGCGATCGTGTCGTCGACGCCCAGGTAGTGGGCATAGTTGAGCTCGTTCTTGCCGATCCGCGACATCCGCGACGACGTGTCTTCCAGGCCCAGCACGATCCCACCGCGCAACTGGCCCTTGGCGCGGGCCACTTCGGCGTCGGTCAGGCCGTCGACGCCGACCTTGTCGAGGATCTCGCGGATGACGCCGGCGACGTCGCCGAGCTTCTCCGGTTGGCAGCCCGCGTACACGGCCATGTGCCCGGTGTCGGCGTAGCTCGCGACCGACGAGTACACCTGGTAGGCCAGCCCGCGCTGCTCGCGGATCTCCTGGAACAGCCGCGACGACATGCCACCGCCGAGCGCCGCGTTGAGCACCGACAGCGCGAAGCGGCGCTCGTCGTGGCGCGACAGCGACCGCAGGCCGAGCATCACGTGCGCCTGCTCGGTGTCGTCGGTGTGCAGGGCGAGCTTCGGGACGGTCTTGATCCGGGCGCGGCCCTCGCGCGGCGCGACCGGCGTCGCCGAGCCGGCCAGCTTGTCGCGCAACGCCTTGCGCACCAGGCGAAGCACCTGCCCGTGGTCGATGTTCCCGGCCACCGCGAGCACCATCCGCGGCAGCGTGTAGCGCCGCTTGTAGAAGTTGCGCAGGGCCGGCGGCGTCATGCCGATGATCGACTTCTCGGTACCCAGCACCGGGCGGCCCAGCGGGTGGTCGCCGAGGATCGAGGTCACGAACGTCTCGTGCAGCAGGTCTTCGGGGTCGTCGTCGCGCATCGAGATCTCTTCGAGGACGACGCTGCGTTCCATGTCCATGTCGCGGTCGGTGCAGAGCGCCTCGAACACGACGTCGGTGACCAGGTCCACGGCGAGCGGGAGGTCGGCGTCGAGCACCTGCGCGTAGTAGCAGGTGTGCTCCTTCGCCGTGAAGGCGTTGAACTCGCCGCCGACGGCGTCGATCTCCTCGGCGATCTGCGCGGCGTCGCGGTTCTTCGTGCCCTTGAACAGCAGGTGCTCGAGGTAGTGCGCGGCACCGGCGACGGCGACCGGCTCGTCGCGGGAGCCGATGCCGACCCACAGCCCGACCGTGGCCGAGCGGGACGCCGGGACGTGCTCGGTGATCACGCGCAGACCGCCGGGCAGGACGCTGCGCTTGACGACCGCACCGTCCGGAGTGGACTCGAGCGTGCGGGTGGTGCCGACGGGCTGCTCGTGCCCGGAAACCTGCCGTGCCATGGGTTCCTTACTCACGATGCCGCGAAGGCCCCCTGCCGCCGGGGTCGTGAGTGAGAAACAGGGTTAGAACACTGTTTGCACCACGTGTCTTCGGTGGCCGTCGCGGGCGACCTCGAAGGCGTCTTCACCGAGGAGATGTTCGACGCCGGGCAG
The DNA here is from genome assembly GCF_040682155.1 of Amycolatopsis sp. NPDC051371. NCBI lineage: Bacteria > Bacillati > Actinomycetota > Actinomycetes > Pseudonocardiales > Pseudonocardiaceae > Amycolatopsis > Amycolatopsis sp. NPDC051371. The sequence goes on along the minus strand of NZ_JBFBAG010000067.1, from coordinate 14 downwards.
CGGCTGGTCACGCC
>NZ_JBFBAG010000066.1:0-53357 GCF_040682155.1 Amycolatopsis sp. NPDC051371 | reverse complement strand
TGGCCTTGACGGCCGCCACCAGCTTGGTCAGCAGCGGGTTCGTCGACGCGGCCGACGCGACCGGCTGCGGGCCCATCGAGTCGAGCGAGCCGGGCGCGGACCCCTGCGGCAGCTGCGAACAGGCCGGGCCGAAGACGTCGGCGTTGGTGGTCATGCCGTTCGACGCACCCGAGTCGGCGCTGGACGACGGTGCGGCCATCGACGACGACGGCGCCGGGGCGCTGGAGCTGCCCGACGAAGCGGAGTCGCTGCTGCCGCAGGCGGTCAGGGTGAGCGTGGCGGCCGCGGTGAGACCGATTCCGGCAATACGAAGGTTACGCACGAAAATCACTCCATGAGGTGAATGAAAGCGGCTGATCCCTTGCGGGAAACTCTCTGACTGCTGGTGATTCGAGGCTTGTCCCGGAACGGATTGGTCGTTCGGGGAAAGTTTTCTCAGGCGGCCGTGAAAGTGACGTTGTGCCAGCCGGTCGCGCCATCGGGCACCGTGCCCGCGCGCATGTCGGTCTGGGTGTAGCCGGACTTGTCGGTGGCGCGGCAGAACACCTGGTGGACACCCGACGGGATGTCGATTTCGGTCCACCACATCCGCCAGGTGTCGAGGTTGACCTCTTGGGAAAGCACGGTCTCCTGCCACGGTCCCTGGTCCATGCGCACCTCGACCTTCTCGATCCCCGTGTGCTGCGCCCACGCGACACCGGCGACGCGCACCTTCCCCACGGGCACGTTGGCGAACCCGCGGTGCGAGTCGATCCGCGACTCGGTCTTGATCGGTGCCTCGCGAGCCCAGCTGCGCTTGAGCCAGTAGGCCTGGCGGGCGTCCCACGTCGTGACCTCGATGTCCACGACCCACTTCGTCGCCGACACGTACCCGTACAACCCGGGTGTGACGAGCCGGGCCGGGAACCCGTGCTCCAGCGGCAGCGGCTCGCCGTTCATCCCGATCGCCAGCATCGCGCCGCGGCCGCGGTCCTGCCCCGCGGCGACCGGCGTCCCGGACGTCCAGCCGTCGACGCTCGTGCAGAACAGCTGCTCCGCACCCGGTTTCACGCCGGCCTCGGCGAGCAGGTCGGCCAGGTCGACGCCGATGAAGTTCGACGTCGACACGTAGTCGCCACCGACCTCATTGGACACGCAGGTCATCGTCACCGTCCGCTCGACCAGCGGTCGGTCGCGGATGTCGCGGTAGCTGTGCCGGATTTCGCGGTCGACCATGCCGTGCAGCCGCAGGCTCCAGTCCTCGGTGCGCAACTGCGGCACCGACAACGCCGTGTCGACGCGGTAGAACTTGTCGTTCGGCGTCACGAACGGCGGGGTGCCGAGCTTGGCGAAGTCCGCGTCGGCCGGGATCATCGGGGCCGTCCGCGCCGGAACGAGCTTGCCGACCGCCTCCCGGGACGCCGTGGCGTCCCTCGACGAACCGATCAGCTGACCGCCGAGACCGGCCGCACCGGCGCCGACGACGACCCCGGCGCCGCCGAGCAGGAACGCCCGCCGCGACGTGCCGGTCTTCTCGCCGGAACCGGCTTCCCGCCGGATGCGGGGAGCGATCCGGTGCAGGAGAAGGAAAACGACGATGCCCACGACCAGGCTGGCGACCGGCGCGAGCAGCGCCACCGCGGTCAGGTCGGGGCGTTCGAACACGGCGAAGGCACCGACCAGGCCGAACAGGGCGATGAGCACGGTGCCCGGGACGGGTGACCGTCGCGACAGGACTCCCGCGAGCGCGGCGACGCCCAGCATCACCAGAGCCATGCTGCCCAGCAGCACCAGCTTGTCGTAGGTGCCGAAGGTGCGGACGGCGAAGTCCTTCAGCTCCACCGGCGTCAGGTCGATCGCGCCGTTGCCCACCGCGAGGTAGGGCGAAGCGTTGACGCTGATGAACCCCGCCACCAGGTGTCCGGCCGCCAGCGCGGCGGCCAGCGCCAGGATGCCGGTGAACGCGGCGGCGAAGAATCGCAGCCGGACGCGCGGCGGTGCTGACGGGGCTTCCGGGGGGTCGAGCTCGGTGGCGGTCATGACCGGAGTTCGACGCGACCCGGTCGAAGTATTGGTCCGGGGTGTTTCCTCACCCGTTCGCGGATCCCCGCATCCGACGTCCCGAGTCGGTCCTCGAGTTCGTCGTTCGTCACGGCGCCGCGACTTTGCGATCCACTGTGGACAGCGATGGTCTGCTCCTCCGTGCGGGTGACCGGCTGAGTTTCTCGTCACAGCACCAATCCGCGCGGCCCGGCCGGGACGAACTCCTGGTGATGCGCCGCCGACCGCGGCACGTGACTCGGCGCCCGCCGGGAAGGACAGGTGCCATGACCGCCGCCCGCGCAGTCGCGCTCCGCCCCGGCATCGGTTCGGCAGTCCGCGGTCGACCGGCAGGACCGAGCCGACCGGCTGGACCTGCGCCGTCCCTACGACACCAGGACGAGCCAACACCGACCACTACGCGGTAAGCCGATTGCACAACGAGGCCTCCTCGACAGAGCCCGGTCGGATTGTCCTGGTGCCGGCGGCGGATCACCTCGGCGCAGTCAGCGTCTGGCGGACCTGGCCGACGACCACAGCAACACGAGAGAAACCACAGGTGCCACGACGGCCGCGGCACGCGCCGCGCGCACCGGGCGCCCGGCTCGCGGGACCGGGAAGCCCGGCGGCACCTCGGGCGTGACGAACCTCAGCCGCGCGTCGAGGTGACGCCATCGCGTCACCTCCAGGTACATGATCCGCCAGCTGCCCGCCCAGACCACGAGCGAGACCACCGTCGCCCACCGGGCCACCACGGTCACCCCGCCCGCTCGAGAATCGCGGCACGCAACAGCGGCGCCGAGACCTCCAGCGCCGCGAGGATCGGCGGCACCAGGCCCCCGTCGGTGGTCACCACCACGGCGGCGAGCCGCGACGCGCCGACCTGGCCCACGCCGACACGGCCGGACTCGTGCACGGCCGCCGTCAGGCACGACCGCGCCCGGCCGGTGACCGGCAGGTGCCCGGACAACCGGGCCCTCCGCCGCCGGACCGCGACCGACGACACCGGCGCCGCTCCGAACGACGCTTCGACGGCCTTTCGCACCGCGTCCAAGTCGATCCCGATCGTGGCCAGCGCCTCGGCGTCCAGGGTGTCGAACACGCTGCGCGGCCGGGCCAGCAACCGGACGGTCTCCGCGGAGACCCCCTCGGGGGTCACGCCGTGGTCCCTGGCCACCACGCCTTCCCGCCCCGGAGAGGACGCGACCGCAAACAGCAGATGCTCGGTACCCAGGCCCGGGTGCCGCAGCACCCGGGCGCGGTCCTGCGCCCTGCGCACCAGCGCACGCGCATCCTCGTCGAAATGCGGGTTCCTCATCGCGACCCCCCTACCCGCCGGCCGTGCTTGCGGTGCACCGTCTGCTTGCTGACCCCCAGCCGCGCCGCGATGTCCTGCCAGGACCACCCCAGGCGGCGCGCCCGGTCCACCTGCAACTGCTCGAGTTCTTCGGTCAGCAGCCGCAGCGCCGCCACGGCTCGCAGACCGACATCCGGATCGACACTCGCCGCACTCTCGGCGATTTCCGCTCGCGTCTCCATGCCGTCAGCTTATGCTGACACGGCATGGTCGTCAACATAAGCTGACACCCCGCTTGTCCCGATTGCGCCGGAACAGCCGGCCGAACACGCAGACCAGGTCGGCCCGTCAAGCTCCAGCCGGCGAACAGCCGTGACCGCGACGAGGGCGAGCCCGACACCGGCCCGACCCACCGCGCGACACACCTGCGTGCGCGAGCTCGCAACCACCCACGGTGGCCCGAACCTCGGCAGTCGGCCCTCAAGATACCGACGTTTGGCGGTACTTAGGAGTCCAACTTGTCTGATTGGATCCCCAGCAGAGCGTTTTACAACGTTGTAAAAATGAAGGGGATCTCGCCGATGAGAAGAGCCGCTTCCGTCCTCCTCGCCCTCTTGGTGGCGCTGGGCGTGGCGTCGGGAACGCCGCCCGCCGGTGCCGCCGAGCCCGTGCACGGCTTGAAGGCCGAATACTTCACGATGTCGGCGCCGGGTGCGCACGACTTCGCGAACCTGGCCGGGACCGCGCTCGACGGGGAGGTCGACCACGCGGACCTGACCTCGGTCTTCGGGCTGGTCGCCGGGCGCACCGAGAACACGACCGCTCGGTGGACCGGGCAGCTCGCCGTGCCGCAGACCGGCGACTACACGTTCTACGCCATCGGCGACAACGGGTTCCGGCTGTTCATCGACGGCGCGCCGGTGATCGACCACTGGGTCGGCGACTGGGACAAGGAGCAGACCAGCGCCCCGGTCACGCTGACCGCCGGCCGGCAGTACGACTTCAAGCTGGAGATGTTCCAGGACACCGGCGGCGCGAACATGTTCCTGCGCTGGTCGAGCCCGGCCATCGCGAAGCAGATCGTGCCGCTGTCGGCGTTCACGCCTCCCGCCGACTTCGCGGTCGTGCCGCGCACGGCGGACATCTCCCGGGACGGTCGCACGCTCACGGCCGACTTCGGCGGCCGCGTCTCGGGTACGAACGACTTGAAGGACCACCTGCGGATCGAGGTCGACGCGACGCCGATGCCGATCTCGTCCATCTCGACGAGCCGCACCCGGGCCACGATCCGGCTGGCCGAAGCCGTGCTGAAGGGCCAGCGGGTCACGCTCTACTACGACGGCGCGGGTGCGCTCGCGGTGGACGGCACGAAGGTCGGCAAGTCCGGACGCCTCGTCGCGAACGCGTCGACGGAACGCCTCCGGACGCCGTGGGGCGAGAACGTCGACACGCGCCACCCGTTGCCGGAGTACCCGCGACCGCAGCTCGAGCGCGACAAGTGGGTCAACCTCAACGGCCCGTGGGAGTTCTCGGCCGCGAAGGAGGGCCAGCAGCCGACGTTCGGCAGGAAGCTTCCCGAGAAGGTGGTCGTGCCTTACCCGATCGAGTCGCAGCTCTCCGGGCTCGAGCGGCACGAGGACCACATGTTCTACCGCCGCACGGTCACCGTCCCGCGCGACTGGAAGATCGGCGGCGGGCAGCGCCTCAAGCTCAACTTCGGCGCGGTCGACTACCAGGCCAAGGTCTGGGTGAACGGCAAGCTCGTCGCCGAGCACACCGGCGGCTACACGGCGTTCAGCGCCGACATCACCGACGCGCTCAAGCGCGGCGACGAGCAGGAGATCGTCGTCGCCGTCACCGACACGACCGGCCCGTACCAGCCCAAGGGCAAGCAGTCCCCCAACCCCGGCGGGATCTTCTACACGCCGTCGTCGGGTATCTGGCAGACGGTGTGGCTGGAACCGGTGGCGGACAAGGGCATCGACGAGATCAAGACGACTCCCGACCTGACCACCAGCTCGCTGGCGCTCAACGTCAAGTCCGCCGGCAACGCCACCGTCACGGCGGTCGCCAAGGACTCGCGCGGCCGTCAGGTCGGCACGGTCACCGGACCGGCGAACGCGAACCTGAAGCTGGCGGTGCCGAACCCGCACCTGTGGACGCCGGACGACCCGTACCTGTACCAGCTGGAGATCAAGCTGGGCGGCGACAAGGTCAAGAGCTACTTCGGCATGCGGTCCACCGGCATCACGAACGTCAACGGGACACCCAAGCTGACGCTCAACGGCAAGCCGTTCTTCTCCCTGATGCAGCTGGACCAGGGCTTCTACCCGGACGGCCTGAACACCGCGCCGAGCGACGACGCCCTCGTCTTCGACCTGAAGGCGCAGAAGGACCTCGGCTTCAACGCGGTCCGCAAGCACATCAAGGTCGAGCCGGCCCGCTGGTACTACCACGCGGACCAGCTGGGACTGCTGGTGTGGCAGGACTTCGTGTCTCTCGACGACGGCAACAACGCCGCGGCGCAGCAGGCGTGGCTCAGCCAGGGCCTGGAAGAGATGCACCAGCTGCAGAACTACCCGTCGGTCTACGCCTGGATCGTGTTCAACGAGGGCTGGGGCGAGTGGGACAAGACCGCGACCGGCCGGATCACCGACCAGGTCAAGGCCGCTGACCCGAGCCGGATCGTCAACGCCCACAGCGGGGTGAACTGCTGCGCCTCCAAGGGTGACTCGGGCGCGGGTGACGTCATCGACCACCACGACTACAACAACACCGACCCGGCCCACTCCGACGGCAAGCGCGTCGCGATGGACGGCGAGCACGGCGGCTTCACGCTGCGCACGCCGGGTCACCAGTGGCCGGGTGCGCCGATCGCGATCTACAGCGGCGTGGCGGACAAGGCGGCGCTGACTGCGAAGTACGTCGACAACACCCGCACGTTCTACCTCGGACAGGCTCGGGCCGAGCTGTCGGCGTCGGTCTACACGCAGGTCACCGACCTGGAAGGCGAGCTCAACGGGCTCTGGACCTACGACCGCAAGCGCATCAAGGTCGATCCCGGTCCCGTCCGCGAAATCAACCGGCGCGTGATCGAGGCCGGTGCCAACGCGGGCAAGCCCTACCCGTACGCGGGAAAGGCCGAGTGGAACCTCGACGAGCGCCGGGGAACGACCGCGAAGGACTCGAGCGGCGGCAACAACCCGCTGACGCTCACCCCGACCGGGGCGACGTTCAAGGACGGCGCGCTGCAGTTCACCGGCGGCTCCGCCGACACCTACGGCCCGGTCGTCGACACGACCGGTGACTACACCGTGTCCGCGAAGGTGCGGCTCGACGAGCTGCCCGGCAACTACGCGACCGCGGTGAGCCAGGACGGCCGGGAGCGGGAGAGTCCGTTCTACCTGCAGTACGGGCAGGGCGCGTTCGCGTTCAGCACGCCCGGCGGCAACCGGGCCCGGTACGAGGTCGTGCCGGAGATCGGCCGCTGGTACGAGCTGACGGGTGTCCGGGCCGGCAACGAGATCCGGCTCTACGTGGACGGCGTGAAGGTCGCGACGGCACCGGCCGGACCGGCGCTCGTCAGCACGGGCGCGTTCACGGTCGGGCGAGCCAAGTACGACGGCCGCAACGTCGACTTCTGGAGCGGCGCGGTCGACGAGGTCGGCGTGGTCGGCAAGGCGTTGACGGACGCGGAGGTCGCCCAGCTCTCCTGATGTCCTTCGTGCCGGGGACCGGCACACCTGCGACGCGGGTGCCGTGCTGCACATCGCGGCACCCGCGCCGCACCGGACGTCTTCCCGAGCATCCTCACGCTCCGCGAGCGGCTGCAGCAGACCGCCGGGTTCGTGACGTCGGCGAGATGCGAAGTGCTCACATGAATGACTTCGCGGCCGAAGACGGCAGCTATCACACGCACGTCTCGCTGACCCGGACGGCGATGTGGGCCGTAACGCCGATGAAGCGTTCCCGAGCACTCGAGTCTCGCAAAACGTGAGGCCCGGCAGCAGGGCAGGCTCCGAAACTCAACCCCGCCACAGCTATTGCCCGATTCCACGCGGTCAGGCTTTCGCCCCACGCTCAGCGTCGGCCGGCCGGCCGAGCTCACGTCACCTTGATGATGACCTTGCCCGAAGCGTGGCCGTTCTCGACCGTGGCCAAGGCGGCCGGTGCGTCGGAGAGCGGGTGGACCGCGGTGATCACCGGCGCGAGGATCCCGTCGAGCGCCAGCCGGGCGGAGCGCGCCAGGTTCTCGCGGTCCAGACGGCGCTCGACGAAACGGCCACCCAGCTCGGACACGGACTGATCGCCCACCGCGATGACGGTGCGGGGATCGCGTGCCAGCGGGGCGACCGTCCGCAGCGAGGCGCCGCCGACCAGGTCGACGATCCCGTCGAAGCCCGCCGGAACCAGCTCGCCGGCCGCGGCGACGACGTCCTCGGCGGTGTAGTCGACGAACCGCACTCCGATCGCTTCGGCCTGCTCACGCTTGGCGGCGCTGCCGGTACCGATCACCCGCAGCTCGCGCGCCGCGGCCAGCCGGGCGACCGCGAGGCCGACCCCACCGCCCACCCCGTTGACCAGGATCGTGGCACCGGCCGGAAGGCCGAGCTGGTCCAGCGCGTCCACCGCGGTCGTCCCGGCCACCGGCAGCGTCGACGCCACGGTCGGGGACAACCCCACCGGGGTGCGCGCGGTGTTCGCCGCGGACAGCACCGTCGTCTCGGCGTAGGTGCCGCCACCGGTGAGCGCGAAGCCGAAGACCGCGTCCCCCACCTCGAGCCCGTCGACGTCTTCGCCGAGGGCGAGCACGGTCCCCGCCGCTTCCATGCCCAGCACGCGGGGGAACGGGCGCCCGCCGTCGAGCCCGGGGACCAGCCCCGCGCGCAGGAGGTGGTCAAGGGGGTTCACGCCGGCGACGTGAACCCGGATCAGCACCTCACCGCGACCGGGGACCGGATCGGGACGCTCGAAGAACTCCTGCACCTCGGGTCCGCCGAACCTGCTGAAACCCCACGCCTGCCCCATTTTCCGCCGCCTTCCGGATGACCGGCCCGGTGCTTCCGGGCGTTGCGGCCATCCTCACCGCTCACACCGGTGTCAGGGGCAACCGGCTGAGGCGCGGGTCACAGCGTCAGGCCGCCCGGGTCGTCAGATCCGCCTGGTGTCGCCGATTGGCTTCGAGCACCACGTCGAGCGCGTCACGGGCCTCGACCAGGCGCGCGATCTCAGCGTCGATCCGGTCGCGCTCGCTGGTCATCGTCACGAACGCCTGCTCGACGACGCCCGCGTCGCCGGGGGTCTCGACGCACGGCAGCACCGACGCGATCACCCGGCTGGACAAGCCCGCGTCGAACAACTGCCGGATGAGCGACACGCGCTCGACCACAGCGTCGGAATAGTGCCGCTGCCCGGCGTCGGAGCGTGAACTGGTCAGCAAACCCTGCTCTTCGTAGTACCGCAGTGAGCGCGAACTCACGCCCGTGCGCTTGGACAGTTCGCCGATCCGCATACCCGAAAGCCTACGCCGCACGCTGTGCCCGCTATCGCGTTTCCGATCCACTTGCGACTCGGCCGGGCGCCCGTCCGGGACGTCGGCGATGCTGTGCACGTGGAGTACGTGTCCAGAGTGCCGCGACCGCCGCTGGACGGGTTGATCGACGACATCTACTACCTGGCGGGTGCGCCGCCGTACGCCCGGCTGACGCTGCCGCCGATGCCGGCGGCGTTCCTCATCGTCAACCTCGGGGCGCCGTTCCGCATCCGCGCCGGCACCGACCTCGAGACGGCCGAGTACGCCGACGGCTGCGTGGTCACCACGCCCACCCACGCGTTGGAGTTCGGCTACCCACTCCCGACCCGGTCCGTCGGCGTGCACTTCAAGCCGTGGGGGCCGGCGCCGTTCCTGCCGATGCCCGCGGCCGAGCTGTGTGACCGGCCGGTGACGGTCGAGCAGGTCTGGGGCCGGCCCGCCGTTGCCGAGCTGCGAGACCGGCTGGCCACAGCGGACGGACCGCACGAGATGCTGACGCTGCTCGAAGAGGAGCTGATGCGACGGCTGTGCGAGACCGCCGGCCTCGGGCTGGTCCGCCATACGAGCAGCGTCATCGCGGCGACCGGCGGGGCGGTGGCGATCGGCGACCTCAGCGCGGCAGCCGGTGTCAGCAGCACTCATCTGGCACAGCGGTTCAAGGAGCTCATCGGCGTCACGCCGAAGCGGCTGGCCCGCACCCACCGCTTCGCCGCCACCGTGTTCGCGATCGACCCCGCCGGACCGATCGACTGGGGCGGCCTCGCCGGTGGCGCGGGCTACTTCGACCAGGCCCACTTCGGTCACGAGTTCCGGGCGTTCACCGGGCTCACGCCGACCCGGTACATCGAAGTCCGGCGGCGGTTCCTGCGGGAACATCCCGGCCACGCGATGGACGGCTGGCCGCTGCCGGCCGATTGATTTCTTACAAGAGCCACAGCTCACGACACGCTAATTTCGGGGCACCCCGAAGCAGAGGAGAGCCCCGTGGGCAAGGTGGTCATGTACAGCTCGGTGTCGGTGGACGGCTTCGTCGCGGACGAGAACGACCAGCCCGGACCGCTGTTCGACTGGCTGGCCGGCGGTGACGTCCCGTTGGACGAGAGCGGCGAGCTGAAGGTGTCGCAGACCTCCTACGACTACACCCGGCCGTACTGGGACCGGATCGGGGCGACAGTGGTCGGCCGTCACGTCTTCGACATGACGGACGGCTGGGACGGGAAGCCTCCGGGCGGGATCGACCACGTGGTCGTCGTGACGCACCGGCCGGAGCCCGAGGGCTGGGACCCCGAGGCGCCGTTCCACTTCGTCGACGGCGTCGAGGCAGCCGTGGCCAAGGCGCAGGAGCTCGCGGGTGACCGCCTGGTCGAGGTCGCCGCCGGCGACGTCGGTGGCCAGGTGCTGGCCGCGGGCCTGGTCGACGAGGTGCGCATGGACGTCGTACCCGTCGTGTTCGGGTCCGGCAAGCGCTACTTCGGGTCGGTCCACGCGCAGCACCTGTTGGAGGATCCTGACGTGGCGATTCAGGGCAACCGGGTGCTTCACCTGCGCTATCGGGTGCGCCGTCGACCGATCTGAGCGGGTACGCGAAGAGTCCACTGAGAACGACGAACGCGCCGCAGCAGGGTTGATCCGCGCGTCGGATCGGTCCTACTCTTCAGCGTCGATGCTGGCCGAGGAGGACCCATGCGAAGCGCCCACCGTAGCCGTGGCCACTTGGTGATCATCTCTTGCGCGCTGTCCGCCGGTCTGCTGGCCGCGACGAGCCCGGCAGCGGATGCGGCGCCGGCACGACCACCGCGGTACTCCCCCGGTGCGCCAGGCGCCGGGGATCCGTATTTCCCCGACATGGGCAACGGCGGCTACGACGTCAGCCACTACGACATCCGCCTGGCGTTCAGCCCCCAAACCAAAGCGATCAACGCGACCACGACGATTCTCGCCACGGCCACCCAGGATCTCTCCCGCTTCGACCTGGACTTCCAGGGACCGTTGACGATCAGCAGGCTCTCGGTGAACGGCCTGAACGCCGAATTCACCCGCAGCGGCGCCCAGGAGCTGGTGATCACCCCGCCGTACGGTCTGCGGAAGGGCAGCGCGTTCGTCGTCTCGGTGACCTACGCCGGCGTCCCGCAGAAGATCGACGACCCCGCGCTGGGCGTCTCCGGCTGGGTCACCACGAAAGACGGCGCGGTCGCACTCAACCAGCCGATCGGCGCGGCGACCTATTACCCGGTGAACGACACCACCAACGACAAAGCGACCTACACCCAGACCATCACCGTGCCGACCGGACTCACCGTGCTGGCCAACGGCGAACCCGGGCCCACCACCACGCACGATCACCAGACCACCTTCCGCTGGTCCATGAACCGGCCGATGGCCAGCGAGCTGAGCATGATCGCGATCGGCGACTACGACGTCACCCGCGGCGTGGCGGCCGGTGGCCTGCCGAACATCACCGCGATCGGCAAGTCGATCGACACCAAGCCCGGTCAGGGCAAGGTGTTCAACCAGACCACGGCACAGATCATCCAATGGGAATCCTCGATGTACGGGCAGTACCCGTTCGACTCGACCGGCGGCATCCTCGCCGACGTCGGCGTCGGCTACGCCCTCGAGACACAGAGCCGGCCGGTCTACGACCAGAGCACCAGCGACGTCGACGGCGACCTGCTCGCCCACGAACTCGGCCACCAGTGGTTCGGCGACAGCCTCACTCCGGTGCACTGGTCGGACATCTGGCTCAACGAAGGCTTCGCGACCTACTCGGAATGGCTCTACCAGGAGAAATTCAACAACGTCCCCGTGCAACAGACCTTCGCGAAGGCCTACGCCGACGAGAAGGACTGGAGCGGCGAAGTCGCCGACCCCGGACGTGATCGCATCTTCGACGATCTGGTCTACAACCGCGGCGCGATGACACTGCAGGCGCTGCGCACGAAGATCGGCGACCGCGCCTTCTTCGAGGTGCTCACGCTGTGGCCGACGGCTCACCGATACGGAAATGTCTCGACGCGGCAATTCATCCAGTTCGTCGAGCGACTGACCAACCGCGACCTCGACTCGTTCTTCCACACCTGGCTCTACCAGCCCGGCAAGCCGGCACTGCCTCCATCAGCCCGGTCAGCCGGGACGTGATCTGCCGTCGCCGCTCGCTTCTGAACCTGCCCGCTCAGGCGATCTCCGGCGCCGTCCCCGTCCAGGACGGCGCACCCAGGTCTTTGTCCGCGACGATGAACTTCTTCCGCATCTCGTCGATGAGCGCGTCGACCTCGTCGGTCGTGCGGTGCATCAACTCGTCGGCCTGCTGGAGAAAACTGTAGAGCGTGCCGTAGAACCCGCCGGGATCGAGATCCTTGTTGCCGTTGTCGCTGAGCACTTCGACCATCTTGTCGGCGATCACGAACGGGACCATCGGACCGGCGGTCACCAGGTCGACGATTCCGCGGTAGGTCTTCCACCCGGTGGACAGGCCGACAGCGCCGTCGCCTTCGGCGTCGAACTTTTCGAGCTGGTCCACGCACGCGCCCATCAGGCTGTTCAGGTTGAACCGGGCGCCGTGGATGATCGCGCCGAACCGGGTGAGCGACTCCGCCAGCACCGTGAGCGATGACGCACGGAAGTTCTCGTACCACTCGTTGATGGTCGAACACCGCGCCTGCGCTTCGTGGGGCACCGAACCGGGTGGCCCGCTCCAGTGCTGGGCCCACCACCCGTTGCCCACCTGCAGTGGTTCGAGGAGGCCGTACTCGGTCAACGCGCGTCCGGAGGCGCGGGTGTTCTCGAGCGCGTTTCCCGCTCGCTCGATCCAACCGCCGTCCTGGATGGCGAGCGCTTCGGGGTGGTCGCGGTCGGCGTAGCCCTTGACCGTGCCGACGTCCTGCCCGCTGAGGATTTCCGCGTGGCTGAAGAACTCGGCGACGCTGAGGTCCCGGCTGCCGTCGCCGTGGACGGACCCCTGCATGATCGGGTGGAGAGTGCAGTACGCAACCGAGACCGCGACGTCGTTGGTGGCCGAGCGCAGTTCCGTCGGGTCGTAGATCGGGTCCTCGTACTGTGCCCACCTCGGCCCCCACGGCGGCCCGTGCTGGTCGACGACGCTCAACGCCTTGAGCATGCCGTGCAGGGCCGGTGCGTAACCATGGCGAAAAACCGGATCGAGATCGGCGACCGGGCCGCCGTCGTCTTCCGTGTACCACCGTTGGGCCATGTCGGTTCCCCTACTCCGGGTTCAGCGTCTTGGCGATCGAATCGAAGGTCTGGACGTTCTGCGCCTCGGCTCCTTCGTACGCTTGGGCGGACTGGAGCATCCGATCGCGCAGCCCGCTGAGGAACTCGACGAATTCGCCCTCCTCGTTGACGAAGTCCGTCATCTTGAGCGCGAATTCGTGGGCGAACCGGAGCAAGCCCTCCTGGAACTGTCCGGTCTTGCCCCATCCGCCCTTCAACGCGCCCTGCTCCGATTCGACGGCGATGTCGCGGAGAAGACTGTGCTGCACCTGCAGGTAGTCGATCACCCCGCCCCCGTCACCGAGGCCGTCGCCGCCGAGCACGCCCGTGCCGAACCTGCGCAGCTCCGGCATGTCCACAACCAGGTCCACGATTTCCCCCTGAAGTTCGGTAGCACCCGAATCAGCCAGGCTAGCGGCCGGATGGGTGTTTTGCAGCGTTTTCGTACGATTGCCACTCGGGCTTCGGCTCCTCGGACGGCCTCGCGCTATCGCAGGCCATCCCGACGTGCCTGCACCGCTCAGCCCGGGCGACCGTCCTTTTTGGTCCGATCACCGCCGTCGTCCCGCGGGCTGCAGCAGCACGCAGCCCGGCGTTGGCGAGATCGCACCATCGCCCTGCCCCGGCGTCCAGCCGGCTAGGGGTGTCGGTGTCGACGCAGAGGCGTGGACAACGAGCCGGGGCATGATCGAAGATGGTTCACACCACCATCCCCTCACGCGCCGCTCGGATCGACGGCGGCGCGCTCGGTCGTCCGCATGACGCTCCACCGGCTCCACCTGACTGTTCCGAACGGAGACCCACCACAAGGAGTTCGCATGGACAAGGTGTTCAGTCGCCGCACCATTCTGGTCACCGGCGCGGGCCTCACCGCCGGCCTGACGTTGCCGGGCGTCGCCCACGCCGGCGGGGCCGGCAGCGTCGGCTTCGTCCTCGACGCCGAAACACTCGACGGCGGAGAACAAGTCACCTCGCTCACCCTCGACACCTCCCGGACCGGCCCGATCGACCCGGCGAGCCTGACCACCACCACCTTCAGCGTGCACGTCAAGGCCACCAGTCCGATCGACACCGGCGGCCAAGACATCGGCTACGACCTCGACCGGCCCGTCACGGCCGCGCGGCTCGACCGCCGCGGGAACATCGTGCTCGAGCTGAGCCACGGCGAAGGCCAGACCGGCGGCGGCACCCTCGGCTACATCAACAGCAAAGGCCGCAACGTCCGGCTCCACCTCGTCTACACCGTCACGCAGAACGCCCCCGTCCGGCAGCGGCACGGTCGCCCGGTCACCTTCACCCGGTTCGTGCAAGGCCGGCTGACCAACCCCGAAGTCGACGCCTTCAGCTACCACACCTCGCGCTCCGGAATGAAGTACCGGCTGTACTCCCCCGCGTCACGACACGGCCTGCGGCCCTTGATCGTCTGGCTCCACGGCGGCGGTGAAGGCGCTTCCCTGCCTGACGACTACTACGACAACGAGACCACCTTGCGCGCCAACCGCGGCGCGCTGGGCTTCGCCACCCGGGAAGCGCAAGCGATCTTCGACGACGCTTATGTGGTGGCCCCGCAAAGCACGTCCGCCTGGATGGACGACGGTCCCCGCTTCGCCCCGCTCATCCACGAAATCATCCGGGACCTGCTCCGCACGCGGCCCATCGATGCCCGACGCGTCTACGTCGTCGGCTGCAGCAACGGCGGCTACATGAGCCTCGAGATGACCACCGTCTACCCCACCACGTTCGCCGCGTCGGTCCCGATCTGCGGAGTCGTCACCGCCCGAGAGGAGGGCGACCCGCCGCTGATCCCCGACGCCGAGCTGACCGCGATCAGCACCCCGACCTGGCTGGTCGCCTCGCGCGACGACGACACGGTCGACCCGCAGGCCAACTCCGTCCACGCGCACGAACTCATCCCGCACTCCGAACTGACGCTCTACGACCACGTCATCCGGAACGGCCACCAGTTCCCCGGCCACTGGTCGTGGATCTACGTGGCCCGCAACGACCCGAGCGTCCACGGCACCCACGTCTGGCAGTGGATGGCACGGAAACACCGCTGAGGCGACCACCTACCCGGGGGAAGGCTGTCCGGACAGCCTTCCCCCGGGTGCTCAGTCGGCGATCAAGCCGCCGGTGAGGTTGGCGACCGCCCCGGTCATCGCGCCGGCGCGGTCCGACGCGACGAAGGCGGCCACGTCGGCGACCTCCGCGACCGTCGGCAGCCGCTTGCGCAACGTCAGACTCGCCATCCGGTCGTGGAACGCGTCCCGGCCGATGCCGTAGGCGGCGCCGTGCAGCCCGTACACCTCGGTCAGCTGCGGCGTTTCCGGCATGCCCGCCGCGTTCAGGCAGACGACCCGGACGCCCTGTGGTCCGAGTTCGGCGGCCAGGCCCCGCGACAGCGCTTCGATCGCGGCCCACGCCGGAGCCATGCCGCCCATCAACGGGACAGCCGTCCGGGACGGACTCGCGGTGATCGTCAGGATCACGCCCGCTCCCTGGCCGGACATGCGCCGTGCGGCGGCCCGGGCGGTCAGGAAGTTCGCCATGGGATAGGTGCCCATCGGCAACGCGAAGCCGTCCGGCGACAGGTCGACGAGCCTGGTGCCCTGGATGCCTTTCTGGGGAAGGCTGGTCGCGTTGATGGAGATGTCGAGCGAACCGGCCGTCTCGGCCACCGCATCGGCGTGGGCTTCGACGGCGTCCTCGTCCAGCACGTCCACCGTGGCGACCTCGGCGGAACCGCCCGCGGCCCGGATCTCGTCCGCCACCAGCCGCAGCGTGCCGGCGGTGCGCCCCGCGAGGAAGACCCGCGCGCCCTCGGCGGCGAACGTCCGGGCGATCGCGCTCCCGACAGCTCCGCCGGCGCCGTAGACGATCGCGTTCTTCTTCGGCAGCAACACGCTGGTGTCCATCACGCGACACCTCGTTCGCCATCGGCGGGCACCGTTTGCAGGAGTGCCGCGTTCTGGCGTTCGAGCGCCTTCACCGCTCCACCGCGCCAGCTCTCCGCGACCTGAGCCGACAGCGGATCGGGGAAGATCTCCTCCTCGCCTTGCTGCACCCCGTCGAGAATGGCTCGCGCGACGGACTCCGGAGCGGTCTTCGGGATGTCCCAGTCCCGGATCATGTCGGTGTCCACGGGCCCGGGCAGGGCGACGTGCACGGTCACGCCCCGGCCGGCCAGCAGGACCCGCAGGGACTGGGACAGCGAGAACGCCGCCGCCTTCGAGATCGCGTAGGACGGGGTGATCGGGACGGTGGCGAGCGCCGCGAGCGACAGCACGTTGACGATGGCTCCCCGGGAACGCGTCAGCGCGGGCAGGAACGCCCGGGTCACGCCGTAGGTGCCGAACAGGTTCACCGCGAGGTGCTGGTCGAGTGCGGCAGGGTCGGTGAGGTCGTCGGGCAGAGACACCCCGGCGTTGTTGATCAGGACGTCGAGAGGGCCGATGCTCTCGACCGCGGCCTGGATCTGCGCCGCGCTGGTCACGTCGAGCCTCACGGGCGTGACGCGCTCATCGGGGTGCGGCGACGGCGTGCGCATCCCGGCATACACCCGCTTCGCGCCGCGCTGCAAAGCTTCCTCGACCAGGGCACGACCGAGGCCGCGGTTGGCCCCGGTGACCAGAACCGCTCTGTCGGCGATTGTCATTCCGTTCTCCTGAACATCCGGCCGCCCTTCATGGGCGGTTCGGAAAGGGCAGACACTGGGCCGGTCCGGAACTGGGCGCGCCGCCAGCGCCCAGTTCGCGGCGCCGCCGGTGTCGATACCGGGAGAAGATCCGAACGGAGGTGCCTGATGTCGGCGGAACTGCTCCAGCGGGCGCGCGCCGGAGACCGGGACGCGTTCACCGCCCTGGTCGCGCCGCACCGCGCTGAACTGCACGTGCACTGCTATCGCATGCTGGGCTCGCTCCAGGACGCCGAAGACGCGCTCCAGGAGACGTTCCTGGCCGCGTGGCTCGGCCTGGCCGGCTTCGAGGGGCGCTCGTCCCTGCGGACCTGGCTGTACCGCATCGCCACCAACCGCTGCCTCAACCTGCTGCGGTCGTCCGGGCGGCAACCGGTGAACCGGACGGCGGCCGTGCCGCTGCCGGAGCCGACGCGCCTGGGCGAGGTGCTGTGGCTGCAGCCCTATCCCGACGCGCTGCTGGAGGACGTCTCCGATCAGGCGCCGGGGCCCGAGGCCCGCTACGAGTCCCGCGAAGCGATCTCGCTCGCTTTCGTCACCGCCGTCCAGCTGCTGCCGCCGAACCAGCGCGCGGTGCTCCTGCTGCGTGACGTGCTGGGCTACCGGGCCAAGGAGACCGCCGAACTGCTGGGCCTCACCGAGGACGCGGTCACCAGCGCCCTCAAGCGTGCCCGCGCGACGATGAACGCGTCACGGTCTCCGGAGCCGTCCCCGACCGGTGGGCCCGGGGAGCGAGCCCTGCTCGACCGCTTCGTCGCGGCGTTCACCGAGCTGGACATCGACGCACTCATCGCGCTCATGACCGACGACGTCTGGGTGCGGATGCCGCCGCTGCCGTTCGAGTACCGCGGGAGCGAGGCGGTGCACCGGTTCTTCAGCGCGATCAGCGTTCACCTGAGCCGGATCGACCGCATGGTGCCCGTCGGGGCGAACCGTCAGCCCGCCTGGGGCGAGTACGTCGGCGACCGCGTCACCGGCGGCTTGCACCTCGCGGGGGTCATCGTCGTCGGCTTGGCCGGCGACCGGATCAGCGAGTTCACCCGTTTCGACACCGCGACCGCGCCCCACTTCGGGCTGCCACGAACACTTCCGGCTCGGACGTGAGCGCTTCCCAGGCGGCCATCGCACAGGTGATGACCGTTTCCAGCTCGGCGCGGGTGGCGCCGTCGCGGGCTTGGATGGAAAGGCCCTGCACCACCGTGGCGTAGTAGCGCGAGATGGCCTCGAGGCCGGCTGGCGACGCGGCGAGGTCGCCGTCGGTCACGCCGCGGGCGAGCCGGTCCTCGATCGTGGTGCGCATGTCGCGCCGGAGGTCGGCCAGGAACTCGCGCACCTCGTGGTTTTCCACGGCGCCGGTGGGCGCGGCGAGGATGAGCATGCAGTAGTGCGGCGTGCCGGGGCCGGTGATCTGGTCGGCGGTGGCGCGCAGCATCGCGTGGATCGCGGCGCGAGCGGTCGGCTCCGCACGCAGCGCGCGCCTCGGCGGTTCGCCCGACGTTGTGCCGTAGAGCGCCATGACCTGGCGGAACAGGTCTTCCTTGCTGCCGAAGCAGGCGTAGATGCTGGCCGAGGCGATGCCCATGGCCTGGGCCAGGTCGTTGAGCGACGTCCCCTCGTAGCCGCGCTCCCAGAACAGGTCGAGCGCCTGACGCAGCGCGGTGTCCGGGTCGAAGGTGCGCGGCCTGCCGCGAGTGGCCATCCAGCATCCTCCCGGACTTGTTGGTCGTTCGACCAAGTTTACCTTGACCGGCGTCATCGCCCGTGACACGGTTTGTTGGTCGTTCGATAAACAACCTGGGAGCCGATCTTCATGAGCCTTCCCGCCACGATGCGTGCCCTGCGGCAGACGTCCCTCAACGGCCCGCGGGACCTGCGCCTGGTCACCGACGCGCCGGTCCCCCGGCCGGGCCCGGGCGAGGTCCTGGTCCGGGTCGCCGCCGCCGGCGTCAACTTCGTCGACCTCTCGCAGGCCCGTGGCACATTCGCCGGTGGGCCACAGCCGCCGTACATCGCCGGTATCGAAGGTGCCGGCGAGGTCGCCGCCCTCGGGGAGGGGGTGACCGGGCCGGAGCCCGGCTCCCACGTCATCGGCGTCGGCATCACCGGCGGGGCGTTCGCCGAGTACGTGGTGCTGCCCGCGGCCGCCGCGCTGCCGGTGCCGGCGGGCTGGGCCGACGAGCAGGCGCTGGGCCTGGTCGTCAACTGGCCGACCGCGCTGGCCGCGCTGAAGCCGCTGGGTGGCCTCACCGCGGGACAGACCGTGCTCGTCCACGCCGCGGCCGGCGCCACCGGCCAGGCCGCGGTCAAGATGGCGAAGCACTACGGCGCGACGGTGATCGCCACGGCCTCGCCCGGCAAACACGACGCCGTCCGGGCGCTGGGCGCCGACCACGTCCTCGACTCCCGCGGCACCGATCTCGCCGCCGAGGTGCGGCGGCTGACCGGCGGCGCGGGCGCCGACCTGGTGCTGGAGTCGGCCGGCGGCGCCACCCTTGACGCGAGCTTGGCCGCGGCCAAGCGGGTCACCGGCCGGGTGGTCGTCTACGGCCTGGCCGGCGGAGAGGCCCCGATCACGAACTGGGACCTGGTGTACCGGCACCAGGTCCACCTCATCGGCTTGAACATCGGCGTCCTGATCCAGGCCGCACCGCAGGTTTTCGGCGAGGTCATGGGTGAACTGTTCGGCCTCCTCGCCGCCGGAGTGCTCTCCCCCGGCCGGCCCAGCACCTACGACCTGGCCGACGGACCGAAAGCGCTGACGGAACTGGAAGCGCGATCCACCACGGGCAAGCTGGCCCTGCTGCCCTGAACCGCCGCGGTCAGGTGCATGTCCGCGAGCAGGAGCGTCATGACCCACGGTCGCCGGCCCCAGGCCGACGGGTGCCGTCGTCGCGAGCGATTCCGACCCTCGACTACTCTCGCGTAAGGATAGCTTTCTGATCGCTGCGAGGACGTGTGACTGCAGGACGAACGACGCACCACCGGACCGACGACGTCTCCGGGCAAGCGCGACGACGGCGGACCTTCGCGGTCATCAGCCACCCGGACGCGGGCAAGTCGACGCTGACCGAGGCGCTCGCGGTGCACGCGAAGGTGATCGCCGCGGCCGGCGCGGTGCACGGCAAGGCCGGCCGGCGCGGCGTGACCTCGGACTGGATGGAGATGGAACGCGCCCGCGGGATCTCCATCACCTCCGCCGCGCTGCAGTTCGCCTACGGCGACACGGTGATCAACCTGGTCGACACCCCCGGGCACGCCGACTTCTCCGAGGACACCTACCGGGTGCTCTCCGCGGTCGACTCCGCGGTCATGCTGCTCGACGCCGCCAAGGGCCTCGAACCGCAGACGCTCAAGCTGTTCGACGTCTGCCGCTACCGCGGGATCCCGGTGATCACGTTCGTCAACAAGTGGGACCGGCCCGGCCGCGACGCCCTCGCACTGTGCGACGAACTGGCCGACCGGATCGGCCTCGCGGCGATGCCGGTGACGTGGCCCGTCGGCCCCGCCGGGCACCTCCAAGGCGTGCTGGACGTCGACCGCGGCGACCTCATCCGATACGTGCCCGCGGCCGGTGACGCCGCGCCGGACGTCCGCCTGGACCGCGCGGAGGCGGAAACCGAGCTCGGCCGCGAGTGGACGCGAGCTCGCGAGGAGGTGGAGCTGCTGGAGGCCAGCGGCGGCGAGTTCGACGTCACCCGCTTCACCGCCGCCACCGCGACCCCGGTGCTCTTCGGCGCCGCGGTCCGCGGGTTCGGGGTCCGGCGGCTGCTGGACCTGCTCGTCGACGTCGCCCCGCAGCCCGCTCCCCGCCGGGACGTCGAGGACCGCGTCCGTCCGCTGGACGCCCCGTTCTCGGCGTTCGTGTTCAAGGTGCAGACCGGCATGGACCCGGCGCACCGCGACCAGGTGGCGTTCGCCCGGATCTGCTCCGGGGTCTTCGAACGCGGGATGGTCGTCACCAACGCCACCACCCGGCGGCCCTTCGCGACCAAGTACGCCCAGCAGATCTTCGGCCAGGAACGCTCCACAGTGGACACCGCATACCCCGGCGACGTCGTGGGCCTGGTCAACGCCACCGCGCTGCGCGTGGGCGACACCCTCTACACCGACAAGCCCCCGGTGCGGTTCCCGGGACTGCCCAGCTTCGCGCCGGCGCACTTCGCCGTCGCGCGCCCGGCCGATCTGGGCCGGGCGAAGCAGTTCCGCAAGGGCGTCGAGCAACTCGGCGCCGAAGGGGTCGTGCAGGTGCTGCGCTCGGACCGCCGCGGTGACGCCGCACCCGTCCTGGCGGCGGTCGGGCCGATGCAGTTCGAGGTGGCCGCGCACCGGATGGAGCACGAGTTCACCTCGCCGATCCGGCTGGAGCACCTGTCCTACCACGCCGTGCGGCGGCTCGCCGACCCGGCTCAGCGTCCGCTCGTCGACGCCGGCCGGCGCAGCGAGGTCCTCACCCGGCTCGACGGCGCCGACCTGGCCCTGTTCGGCGAAGAGATGGACGTCCGGCTACTGCAACGCGGAAACCCCGAACTGGTGCTGGAGTCCCTGGTCGCCGAAGGCGGCTGACGTCCGCCGGGCGTCAGCGTGCAGGACGTCCCTGCGACGCCGGCTCGCACGATCGTTCTGGGTCAAGACCCGGCGCTCGGCGCCGAGTGCTTCGAGAGCCGTCCGCTACGTGCGGGCGGAACCGACCCGCGTGATCCGGTTCATCGCGGGGCGCCGGCCGAGGCACGGTGGAGGTTCGTGATCACCGCGGTCGGCTTGCCCGCCAGCACGCCGGCGACGTAGCGGTCGAGCACCGGGACGCGCGCCAAGTGCAGGGCAGTGCGGCGGATCCGCAGCTGCGTCGGGTTCGCCGGCAGGAACCAGCGGGCGCTCCGCCGCGCGACCTGTTGCTTCTCGATCACG
Source organism: Amycolatopsis sp. NPDC051371 (assembly GCF_040682155.1). NCBI lineage: Bacteria > Bacillati > Actinomycetota > Actinomycetes > Pseudonocardiales > Pseudonocardiaceae > Amycolatopsis > Amycolatopsis sp. NPDC051371. The sequence continues at coordinate 31,679 of NZ_JBFBAG010000066.1, read as the reverse complement.
ACCGGCCGGAGCAGGCGTTCGTATTCGGCGAACGCCTCGCCGATCGACCCCGAGCGGGCGAGTTGCTCGCCAAGGGCGTAGGCGCCGGCGATGCCGAGGGACGCGCCCTGCCCGGCGATCAACGAGACGGCGTAACCGGAATCGCCGACGAGTGCGACCCGGCCCCGGTGCCAGGCCGGCATCTCGATCTGGGCGACCTGGTCGTAGTACACGGCCTCGGCGGGCGGGCAGCGGCGGAGCGCGCGTGGCACCAGCCAGCCCAGCGAACCGTACTCGGCCCGCAGCGCCGCCCGGGCGTCGCCGGGCTGCGCCGGGTCGTCGGTCCGGTGGACCGCGAACGCGGCCACCTTGCCGTCGCGCAGCCCGTAGAAGCCCATCTGCCTGCCGATGGTGTCGGTCAGGCAGAACCGGTCCCCCACCGCCGCGTGGATCTCGGGATCGGCGAAGACGAAAGCCGCGGTGTGGAAGCCGAGGAAGCGCAGGAAGCGGCCGTCGTCCCCGAAGACCAGGCGGCGCACCGCCGAGTGGATTCCGTCGGCTCCCAAGAGGATGTCGGCCTCCACCGAGGTGTCCCCCGCGGTGGCCCGCACCCGGTCGCCGAGGTCCTCGACCGCGGTCACCGGGGCGCCGAACCTCAGGTCCACGGTGGACGGCAGTTGCTCGCGCAAGGCGCGTTCCAGGTCCGGGCGCATGATGCCGCACAACCGGTCCCGGAGGGTGCGGGCGAACGTCGTGTACCGGATCGCCGCGCGCCGGCGGCCGTGCTCGTCGAGAAGACTCGCCTCATCGACGCGATAGGCCAGCTCCCGGATGCGGGGCAGCAGGCCCATGGCCTCGGCCGCGTCGAACCCCGCGCCGAAGAAGTCGATCATGTACCCCTGTTCGCGCGGGGCGGGCGCGCGCTCCAGCACCACCACCTCGGCGCCGTCGCGGGCGAGCTTGTTCGCCAGCGCCAGGCCGGTGATGCCGGCCCCGCAGATCGCCACCTTCATCGGTGCGCCTCTTCTCATCCCGGCCGGCGCAGTGGAAGACCGTCAACGAGCAGGTTCCGGGCGTTCGACCTGTACGATCGCCCTGGCCGACAGCAGATATGCTAGCACAACTGTTTACTAATACAACAGTTAGCTTCCTGGTAAATTCGGGGACCTTGCGCCGGGAACTTGTTCGGCGAAAGGAGCGCTCCACCAACCCGCCGTCCAGGAGGCCGCCCGGACGATCATCACCCAGCACAAGGACCTCGAGAGCCGCGACACCGACATCAGCACCCGGATGGGCTTGGCCGTGCCGGGTGAACCCGCCCCCGACATGCAGGCCGGGATCGACCGCATGCGGGGCGAATTCGGGGAAACCTTCGAGCGGGACTACGTCAACACCTTGCGGAAGGGCCACGCCGAAGCGCTGATCCTCGTGTCCACGGTGCGCGCCGACACGCGCAACAGCCTGGTCCGGCCGTTCGCGGACCTCGCGGGCGGCTACATCAAGACCCACATCAACCTGCTGGAGAAGACCGGCGACGTCGACTACGCGCAGCTTCCGGTACCAGGACTGTGAAGGAGGCCGGCCACCCCGGACATCGGGTAGGACGGCTGATCTGCGCGGCCTTGCCCCCGTCGGGCACACTTGCAGGTATGCCTCGCAGCACTCCCGCCCTCGACGCGACGGACGTCGACGCTGTCACCGACGCCGTACTGACCGCTTCCCGCCTGCTGGTCGCGGTTTCGGCGCGGTCGATCGCGGCCGCCGGCGACACGATCACGCTGCCGCAGTTCCGGCTGCTGGTGGTCCTGCAGACCCGGGGCCCGCTCAAGCACGCCGATCTCGCGGAGCACCTGCAGGTCACGCCCTCCACCGCGAGCCGGATGGTCGACCGCCTCGTCACCGGAGGCATGATCGACCGGCAGCACAACCCGATGTCCCGTCGCGAAATCGTGCTCGCCCTCACCCGCGAGGGCGCGAAGGTGGTACGCCAGGTGACTGCCCGGCGGCGCAAGGAGATCGCGAAGATCGTCGCCCGGATGCCGGACGAGGCCCGGCACGGCCTGGTCGACGTCCTCACGGCGTTCGCCGAGGCCGGTGGCGAACCTCCCGCCTCGGCCGTCGCCCCCGAAGCGGTCTGGATCTGAACGGTCACCACCGCCGGGCCGCCTTCCAGCGGAGGGCGTAGCCGGCCGACCGAACGCTTCCGGGGTGGCTGATCATCACTCCCGTCGCGCGGCCGGTGTGATGGCGAAGAGCACCGACTGGTGGGTGAGCCAGCCCGCCAGCCGGTGGTCACCGGCCAGCACCGGCAAGCCGGTGCCCGGCGCGTTCGTGAGCGCGGTGAGCGCGTCGGCGAGCGTCGTTTCACCCGTCACCAGCGGCGGCAGCTCGGCCAGCTCGTCCACGGTGCCGTCGCGGTCGTCGCCCAGGGCCTCGGCGGCCGCGCGGGCGGTGACGCAGCCCTGGTAGCGGCCCTCGGCGTCGACGACGGGCAGAATTCCGTGCCCCGACACCGCGAGGGCGTGCGCGGCCCGGTCGATCGGCGTGTCGGCGGCCAGCGGTTCGGGCAGGGGCTCCATGACCGCCGCGACCGTCGTCGCGGCCAGTCTTCTTTCCTGGGGGTGGCGATCGAGATTGACGCCGCGGCGACGCAGCTTCAACGTGTAGATCGTGTCCCGGGACAAGGCCCGGCTGGTGGCGGTCGCAATCACGATCGCGGTGAGCATCGGCAGGATGATCGTGTACTGCCCGGTCAGCTCGAACAGCACGATGACCGCCGTGATCGGCGCCCGCGCCGACCCCGCGAACGCCGCGCCCATCCCGATCAGGCCGTACACGCCGGGCGAGGCGGTCAGCGATGGCAGCCACGCGTGCACGACGATCCCGAACGCCGTCCCGCCCATCGCCCCGATGAACAGCGACGGCGCGAAGACCCCGCCCGAGCCGCCGATGCCGATCGTCAGACTGGTCGCGACGATCTTCCCCACCAGCAACAGCAAGAGGAACCCGATCAGGTACTTGCCCTCGACGGCGTTCTGCAGCACCGGATAGCCCACGCCGTACATCTGGGGCAGCACCAGCAGGAGTGCGCCGAGGAACAACCCGCCGACGGCCGGGCGCAACCACTCCGGACCGCGCCACACCCAGTCGCAGAAGTCCTCGATCCGGTACAGCACCCTCGTGAACAGCACCCCGCACGCGCCTACGACCACCCCGAGCACGACGAAGAGCAGGTACTCGACCGGGTTGCGCAGGGTGAAGGGCGGGAGGTCGAGGAACGGCGTGTTCCCGAACGCCGCCCGGCCCACCACACTGGCGGTGACACTCGCCAGCACCACCGCGCCGAACGACTCCGCGGCGAAGTCCCGCAGGATCAGCTCCATCGCGAAGAACGGACCGGCCAGGGGTGCGTTGAAGGTCGCCGCGATGCCACCGGCCGCACCGCAGGCCACCAGCACGCGCAACCGGGACTCAGGGAGCCGCGTGACCCGCCCCAGGGTCGAGCCCAGCGCCGAGCCGATCTGCACGATCGGCCCCTCCCGGCCGACCGACCCACCGGAGCCGATGGTCAACGCCGACGCGAGCGCCTTGACGGCACTCACCTGCGCCGGGATCCGGCCGCCGCGCTCGGCGACCGCGTACATCACCTCAGGCACCCCGTGCCCGCGGGCCTCGGGCGCGAACTTGTACACCAGCGGCCCGTACACCAGGCCCGCCACGACCGGCGCGAGCAGCAGGAACCACGGCCCGAGCTCCGGGAACCACGGGTGCGCCGCCCTCCCCGCGTCGGCGTAGTCGGCCTGCCCGGAGAACAAGTGCGTGAACGTGGTGATCAGCCAGCGGAACACGACCGCACCGAGGCCGGCGCCCGCCCCGATGAGCACGGCGAGGCCGACCAGGCCACTCCGGCTCTCCCGCAGCCACCTCCCGACCGGCTGCCGAGCCGGAACCGGGACCCGTCGTTCCGACACCCTGTTACCTGAAGACACTATTGCAGTATGCAACACTTAGAATGAGTACACACCGGGGCTCCCCGATCACGTCTTCCCCCGCTGCCGACGAACGGCGACGAGGCACAGCATCGTGCCTCGCCGCCGCGTCATGACGCCGCTTCCGCCCGGGCCGGAGCCTTGCGGCACCCCGGGGCCCGCGCCCCCGAACCCATGACGCGTTCCTCTCTCACGACGGCCGCTCCGGACCCGCCGACGCCGGACTCCACTGTCCCGCACCGATCGTCGGCCGGACCTGACGATTGCCTTGCGATCCGCCACCGGCAGCAGCTCGGCTCGCCGGAACCGCCTCGCGCCGGTGGCGGCCGCACGTCTCAGCGGCGGGTCCGCTGGTGGAAGGTGAGCTTCCAGCCGTCGCGCCGGCGGGCGTAGACACTGCTCACCTGCGCCGAATACGGCAGCGCCGAGCGCGTCGCCGCGATGCTGTAGCGCACCACGCCGGTGCCCTCGCTGAGCTGGACGCAGCGCAGTCCGTGCAACCGGAACTCCTCCCAGGCCGTGCCGCACAACGCGTCGAGCGCCTCGCCCCGGGTCCGGATCGGCGGCACGTCGGAAAGCAGCACCACGATCCGCTCGTCGAAGACGCCGTCGTAGAACTTCCGGGCGGCCGCCGTCGTCGCCATGAGCGCCTGCCAGCCCCGCTGCTCCAGATCGATCAGCTCTTCGTGCCCCACCGGCCGCCCTCCACCACGGCCCGGCGGTCGCCGGTGCCACCGCCAGCCTTCCGCACCCGCACGCGGCCGAACCTGACGATCACCTTGCGATTTCGGCCCGCGTCCCGCGGCCCGCCGAAGCGCCGCGAACGAGGCATTGTCCTGCGAGTCGCCGCCCCCGGTCGGCGCCCTGTTGGCGGCGCGAGTACTCGGCAGCGATCAGAAGTGTTCCCTTTTGAGTGATTCTGAGCGATAGTGGTCGAGTCTGAGTTTTACAACGTTGTAAACCTGTGGAGGACCCGATGCGCGGGCGACTGTCCTGGGGAAGTATCTGGCTGGCCGCGGTGGGCCTGCTCGCGCAGGTCGCGCTCACCGGCGTCGCCGGCGCGGCCGAAGATACCGCCCGCCCGGCGACGGGAGCCGGGACGCACTTCCTCGACCACAGCTCCTACCTGGCCGGCTACAGCGAACCCGGCTGGTACGACGCGAACATCCCGTTCGTGGATCTGCCCGACGCCACGATGCAGAGCGTCTACTACTACCGCTGGCGCGTCTTCAAGGAGCACCTGCGGTACACGAACCCCGTCGACGGCTGGATCTCGACGGAGTTCCTCGACTGCTGCGGGTACGCCGCGCCCTACCAGGCGATCAACGCGGCCGCCGGGCACCAGCTGACCGAAGGCCGCTGGCTGCGCGATCCCGGCTACAGCCAGGACTACCTCAAGTTCTGGCTCACCGGTCCCGGCACGGGTGCCAAGCCGGCCACCGACGACGTCAACGCCGACACCACCGACTGGGCGCACGAGTACAGCGTCTGGCTGGCCACCTCGGCGTACGGCCAGGCTCAGGTCACCGGCGATTTCGCGCCGCTGCGCGAACTGCTTCCGGCCCTGGTGCGCCAGTACCGCGGCTGGGACAAGCAGTTCACCCCGGACCTGGGCTTGTACTGGTCGGTCCCGGTGTGGGACGCCATGGAGTTCTCCGCCTCGTCCTACGAGTCGCCCAACCCGTACCACGGCGGTGCCGGGTACCGGCCGACGCTCAACTCCTACCAGTACGGCGACGCCATCGCGATCAGCCGGATCGCGGACTCGGTCGGCGACCACCGGCTCGCCACCGAATACTCCCACCGCGCCGCCGCGTTGAAGACCTCGTTGCAGAAGTGGCTGTGGGACCCGAACCGCGGCTTCTACTACGCCATGGCCCGCGACGACAACCCGAGCCACCGGCTGTCCGGCAGCCGGGAGCAGATCGGCTACCTCCCGTGGATGTTCGGCGCCGCCCAGCCGGCCGACAGCACGGCGTGGTCCCAGCTGCTCGACCCCAGCGGGTTCGCGAGCGCCTACGGACCGACCACCGCCGAGCGCCGCAGCCCGTTCTTCATGAAGGACGCCGGCTCCTGCTGCCGCTGGGACGGGCCGAGCTGGCCCTTCGCCACTTCGCAGACGCTGACCGGCCTGGCGAACCTGCTCGACGACTACCCCGGCCAGCGCACGGTGTCCAAAGAGGACTACGCCACCGCGTTGGCCACCTACGCCCGGACTCAGACCAAGGACGGCAAGCCCTACGTCGCCGAAGCCCACGATCCGGACCGGGACGCGTGGATCTACGACGGCCCCGGCCACAGCGAAGACTACAACCACTCCACCTACACCGACCTGGTCCTGTCCGGCCTGATCGGGCTGCGTCCGCAAACCGGGAACACCCTCGAGGTCCGGCCGCTCACACCGTCCACATGGGAGCATTTCGCCGCCGAAAACGTGCCTTACCACGGGCACAACGTCACCGTGCTGTGGGACCGCGACGGCAAGCACTACGGGCAGGGCGCCGGGATGCGGCTCTACGTCGACGGACGGCTCGTCCAGAAGTCGGCGACCCTGCGGAACACGACCATCGACGTCGGCCGCGCCGTCCTCCCCCCGTCCGACGACCTCGTCAACGACGCCGCCAACCCCCTTCGCACCGGCTACCCCAAACCGATCACCTCGTACACCTGGCCCCACGACAACCCGTGGAACGCGCTCGACGGCAAGGTCTGGTACAGCGAGGTCCCGGAGAACACCCGCTGGACCAACTACGGTTCGCCGAACCCGAGCGACTTCTACGGCGTCGACTTCGGTGCGCCCACCCCGGTCGGCGACATCCGCTGGCACGGCTACGACGACGGCGGCGGAGTCAAGCCGGCCACCGCCTATCGCCTGGAGTACTGGGCCGGCTCGGCCTGGCAGGAGATCCCCGGCCAGGTCCGGGCCCAGGCGAGCCCGGTGGGCAACGGGGTCAACCGCGTCACCTTCCCGACCCTCACCACCAGCAAGATCCGGCTGGTGTTCACCAACCCGCCCGGCGCGTTCGTCGGCGTCACCGAGTTGCAGTCCTGGACGCCGTCGAGCCCGGACGCCCGGATCGCCGTCGGGCCCGTCAACGCCAACGGCGTCGTCACGGTCGACCACAGCACCCCGCTGACCGTCACGGTCCGCAACACGACGTCGAGCCCGCTCGTCTCCCCGCGGGTGAGCCTCGCCGTGCCGGACGGTTGGTCGGCGGCTCCCACCGGACGGCCCGCCGCCACGATCCCGCCCGGCCAGTCCCGGACGTGGACCTACACGCTGACAGCACCGGCGGGCGCCGAGCCTGGCAGTGCCGCCGCCGTGAACGCGACAGCGTCCTACCGCGGCCCTGGCGGCCGCACGGAAAGCACGCACCAGCGCCAGAACCTCCAGATCGCCCACCCGGCGGGCCAGCAGGACCCGGTGGGCGCCTGGAACCTCGACGAAGGCACCGGCACCGTCGCCCACGACACCGCGGGCGCCCACGACGCCACCCTGGCCGGCGCACCCGGGTGGGTCCCCGGCGTGACCGGCACCGCCCTGCAGCTCGACGGCTCGAGCCAGTACGCGGAAACGAGCGGCCCCGTCTTGGACACGACCGGGAACTTCTCGGTCGGCGCCTGGGTCCGGTTGGACCGGACGGGCTCCTGGGCGACGGCGGTCAGCCAGGACGGCGACCCGAGCAGCGGGTTCTACCTCCAGTACTCGGCGGCCGACGACCGGCTGGCGTTCTCGACCAGTTCAGGCCGCGCCCTGTCGGACGTCGCGCCGCAACCGGGTCGCTGGTACCGGCTGGTCGGGGTGCACGACGCCGACGCCGGCACGTATGTCCTCTACGTGGACGGCGTGGCGCAGGCGAAGACGTGGAGCCAGCCCACCGGGGACGCCGCCCCCGGCCCGCTGGCGATCGGCCGCGCGGTCTCCGGCGGGCACCACAGCGACCTGTGGCCGGGCAGCGTCGACGACGTCCAGGTGTGGAACCGGGTCCTGACCGCGGGTGAGCTCGCCCGGACACGGTGACCGCTACACGACGACGTCGCTTGCCGCGCTGCCCCGGACCGGCGGCGGCCAGGGCCTCGAAGCCGTGCACCGCAACCCGATGGAAGCTCCACGCCCAGATCACGTCAACGCCCGGTGGGCCTTGTCAGCGGATGCCGACGCTGGTCGTGTAGGTGTCCTGGTCGTTGGCGATCGACGCGTTCGGCGCGCCGGCCTGACAAGTACCCGGCGGAGCGCCGGGCGCGCCCGTACCCGGGCACAGGAACAGGTCCGGCGGGCGGGTGTCCGACCAGACCGGGTACGCGGTGCGGGCGGTGACCGCGATTCCGGCGTAGTCGCCGTAGAAAGTGCCGGTGAACTGCGTCGGCGGCGGCATGCTGCCCGACGTCGCACGGGTGTGGGCGAAGCCCGCACCCGCCGTGGTGGACACGGTGATGTCGGAGAACCCGGTCGTCTCGTCGGCGCCGTACTGGCGGTCGTAGTAGCTGACCGCGAAGGTGCCGTCGGGGGTGAACGCGGCGCCCTGCCAGAACTGGTCGGACCGGGCCTGGCCGGCGGCGGTGGTCACCACCGGCAACTGCCGCACACCGGTGGTACCGCCGGTGAACGACGCACCGGCGTTCGCCGACGTCGACAGGACGATGTCGTTGTTGCACCCGCCGTTCTTCACCCCGGTGTAGGTGTTGATCCCGGTCGCGGGGTTGAACCCGGTCGGCGTGCAGCCGGTGTTCTCGTTGGAGTTCCGGTTGAGGTAGGACCCGTAGGTCACCAGGATCCGGTTGGCGTGGCGCGGGTCGACTCCGCCGATCGGGTAGTTGCTCGCGCGGAACACCGAGTTGGTCGACGGGCCCTTCTCCGGGACGCAGGCGCGGCCGGGGTCCTGGCCGTTCTGGTAGGTCGCGCAGTCCGGCAGCTCGTTGTAGTTCCCGACCAGGACCGGGGCGGAGAAGCTCTGCCCGCCGTCGGTCGAGCGGGCCAGCAGGACCTGGTTGTGGTTGTCGGCCGCGTTCGTGGTGGCGTTGTTGAAGTTGTTGAACACCACATACAGCGCGCCGTCCGGACCGACGAACGGCTGCGAGTCCTGGTTCTGGTTGCACCGGCCCCGCGGCGTCGGGAACCCGAGCGCGTTGGCGCACAACGCGGTGTCAGCACTGACCAGCACCGGCGCGGAGAACGTCTCGCCGTAGTCCGCGGAATAGCTCTCGTAGATGTAGCCCGTGCCGTCATCGGCGAAAGTCGTCCACGACACGTACACCCGGTCGCGGAACGGGCTGCGCGGATTGGCGTCCACGGTGAGCAGTTGCTTGTCGAGCAGGAAGTTGGCGGCGCCGGCGGTGTCGTCGTGGGTGGCGACGGGACGTCCCGTGAAATTCCAGGAAGCGCCGTTGGTTCCGGTCGAGCGGAACACCAGGAACGCGCTGGACTGGTCCGGGTTCGGCGATACGGCATTGCCGCGGTTGAACACCTGGCACGAGAGGTAGACGTTGCCACGGGAGTCCCACGCCACCGAGGTGTCGCCACCGGACTGCCAGTATTCCCTTGCTGCGCCACCGAAGTCGTCGCCTCGGCTGAAGCCGTTCGGTGTCGTCGCGTCGGCCCACGACCGGGCGCCGTCGAGGGAATAGCTGACGCCGCAGGTGCCGTCGCCGCGGCGGTAGTCGTTGTAGCTGGCCACGATGTGGCCCGGGTTGTTCGGGTCGGCGGCCGCCCAGGTCTCGTTCTGTGCCTGCGCCCGGCCCTGCAGGTCCGGGTCGGTCAGGTTCAGGCAGTTCTGGTTGACCTTGACGTCTCCGCCGAGCCGGTTCGCGCACGGCGACGCGGCTGAGGGCGTGGCCCGGTTCGGGGCCAGCGCGCGGGCGGCGTTGGCCGGGTCTTCGCCGTTGAGGACGGTGGACAGCAGGCCCGAGACGTGGCGCTGCTGCACCGGGTTGAGCTGGTGGTAGCCGAACGGCTGAGCGGTGGCCGGGGACACGGCGAACAGGCCGAGCGCGGCGACGCTGAGGGTCGTCATACTGATCAGGGAAATAGTGCGGGGACGCGACACGGGCGTGCTCCCTTTGTTTGACCGGGTATCCGGTACGCGGCCAGCCACACGGGATCAGCCCTGCCTTGGCCGCCGCTGGCATCGTCGCCCCGAAACGCCGAACCGTTACCGATCCCTCGACTGTCCATTGCGGAAAAGGTAAGCGCAGGGCCAACTCGTAACCCGTTCAGCTGCCACCGAATGTTCTGGATCGGTCGAGCACCTGGCACCGTCGAAATGTTTGCCGAGCGTCAACAATTACAAGAAATCGCCCATAACAGTCCAAGCGAGACAGTTGATCAACCGGATCCTCCACATGGCGGATTTACCGCGATGAATCCGAGTGGCTGGATCGACAGTCGTCATCGCCCGCAGCGGCGACACCGCTGCCCGCCTCGCTGCCTCACCTCGACGGAGAAGGTGAACGCGCCATGCCGCTTTCCCGAAAACTCCTCACTGCCGCCGTCCTGCCGGCCGTCGTGGTCGGCGGGCTCCTGGTCGGCGCGACGTCCGCGTCCGCGAACGTCACCGTGACCCAGGTCAGCTCCGACCCGTTCACCGACACCCAGGCCCAGCACAGAACCGAGGTCGAACCCGACACCTTCGCGTTCGGCACCACCATCGTCTCCGCGTTCCAGGTCGGGCGGGTCTCCGGCGGCGGCTCCTCCGACATCGGCTTCGCCACCTCCACTGACGGCGGCGCCACCTGGACCCAGGGCTTCCTGCCCGGCACCACCGCCGACACCGGCGGCCCGTGCGGCCAGATCAGCGACGCCGCTGTCGCCTTCGACGCCAAGCACAACGTCTGGCTGATCTCCTCCCTCGGCGTGAACTGCCCGACCGGCGAGCCGGTGCTCACCAGCCGCTCCACCGACGGCGGCAAGACCTTCGGCAACCCCATCACGACCGCGACGGGTTCGCTGGACAAGAACTGGATCGTCTGCGACAACACCGCGACCAGCCCGTTCTTCGGCAACTGCTACACCCAGTACGACATCACCAGCTCCGGCGACTCGATCCGGATGCGGACCTCCACCGACGGCGGCCTCACCTGGGGACCCGCCCGCGCCCCCGCCGGCACGCACACCGGGCTCGGCGGCCAGCCGGTCGTGCAGGCAGGCGGCACCGTCGTCGTCCCGTACCTGTCGCTCAACGACCAGATCCGCAGCTTCCGCTCCACCAACGGCGGCGCCGGCTGGAGCTCCACCGTCGGAATCGCCACGATCAGCCACCACGACGCGGCCGGCGGCCTGCGTGAAGAAGCCCTGCCCACCGCCGAAACCGACGCCACCGGCACCGTCTACCTCGCCTGGTCCGACTGCCGGTTCCGCTCCGGCTGCCCCAGCAACGACATCGTGCTCAGCAAGTCCGCCAACGGCACGACCTGGACCACCCCGGCGCGGGTCCCGATCGACGCCACCACCAGCACCGTCGACCACTTCGTCCCCGGCATCGGCGTCGACGCCTCGAGCTCCGGCACCAGCGCCCGGATCGGCCTGACGTACTACTTCTACCCCAACGCCAACTGCACCGCCGCCACCTGCCGGCTCGACGTCGGATTCATTTCCTCGATCAACGGCGGCACCAGCTGGAGCACCGCCACTCAGGTGGCCGGGCCGATGAACCTGTCGTGGATCCCGAACACGAGCCAGGGCCGGATGTTCGGCGACTACATCTCGACGTCGGTGCGGGCCGGCGGAAATGCTTTCCCGATCGTGCCCATCGCCTCCGTGCCAACGGGTTCGACGTTCACCATGGGTATGTTCGCCCCGACCGGCGGCCTGCCCCTCACCGGCGGCGCCCGCCGCACGACAGACACCCCGGCGCCGCGGGTGCCCTCGGCACAGTCCACCGTGACAGCTTTCTGACACCGGCCGGCTGACCCTGCGCCCACGTCGCCGAAACGACGTGGGCGCAAGGCTCCGGATCCTGTGCACCGGGGACGCCGACACACTGCTTTGACCGCTGGTGTCGCGCGCGGCAAGTTCGTTGACGTTCGGGCCGCTGGAGTGAGGGCGCTCGCCGAGCCCGAACCCGGCTCGGTAGCCCGGACCAAAGGTCTTGAATGAGTCATTCAGGACCTCCGAAGACCTGAATGACTCATTCAAGACGTTCGCACTCGCCGCCGAGCCGTCAACGCACCTCGGACGCGCGACACTAGGCGCGGCGACGAGCGCGCCACAGACTCCACGGCAACACCACGACCACCACCGCCGGCAGCACCCACCAGGCGGAAACCGCGGCCCGCTCGAGCCCGAAGATCGCTGCCAGGCCGACGACCACAGCCACGCGATCCGCCAGTCGTCTCCGACGACGAAGTCGTACCGGAACCGGCCGAACCGGTGCACCCGGGCAATCCGACTGTCCGACCTCCGCATCCGACGCCACGTCAGCGGTGAACCGCCCGCTCGGCCGGGGAACCGCGACGACGATGGCGGCACCGCCTCGATCCTGACCTGCCGTGCTTCAAGTCAGTGCGGCCGGGAAAGATCGCCGGGCTTGAAGGCCTCCACCGTGTCGGTGACGGGCTTGTCGAGGTCCGCCTTGTGCGCGGCCGGGTAGACCCAGCGCAGGCCGGCTGTCGAACCGGCTCCGATGGACTCGTGCTCGTAGAAGATCTTGCCGTCGCCTTGGTAGCCGGAGACCGTGTAACCATCGCCGTCGGCGGAGCGGAAGGTCACCCGGCCGCCGTTTCCTTCCACCGAGGCGACCAGCTGGGCCAGCTCGTCCGCCGGCAGGCGACCTCCCGAATTGGTTCCCCACACCGTCAGCGTCGCGCCGAGACCGGCGTCGGTGAACCGCATCCCCTCGCCATTCTCCGGGACCCACGACGACGCGGTGTAGCCCGGTGGCACCTGCGTGGTGAAGCCGAAGCGGGAGTTCGTGTACGTGGTCCCGGCACCGGGCTGCCCCGACGTCGACGGTGGTGTCGAAGAAGCGGGCGGCGCCGTCCTGCCCACCATTGTCAGGAACTTCGGCTGCAGCAGGTCGTCGAGCTGGTCGTACGGAAGCACCACCGGCTCGTTCCCGGCCGCCGAGGCGCAGCCGAGCTCGTACCACAGGATCTCGAACTCGGCCCCGGTCCGGGTGAACCCGAACGTCGCGGCCGGCACGTGGTCGCCGCCGCCGGGCCGCTCCGCCGCGTCCATGCCGACCTGCCGTTCCGGATAGCCGACGACCGTGGGCACGGTGCAGAAACCGTTCTTCGTGTGCGGTGCCAGCCGCTGGGTCAGCGTCCGCATGCCGGCGGCCGTCAGGATCTCGGGCCGGAACACGTCCTGGGGGCCCAGCACCTGCCCCGTGGCGAGGTCGACGGAGAACGCTTCGGGGAACCGCCAGGTGGTGTGCCCCAGGGTGTCCGAGTCGAGATCGTGGTCGTACCGCACGGAAAGCAGGCCCGGTGTCTGCAGCAGGATCCGCGCGGACGAGTGCAGCGCGGCCGTCTCGCCCGCCTCCCGGAACCGCTCGACCAGATCCGGCTGGGCGACCGCGTCCCGCACCGACTTCAGCCGCTTGTCGATCGGCGCCCGCAACGCGTCGTTGATCCGTTGCCGGACCGCGGCGTCCGCACCGCCGGACACCTGCGGGTACTGGAGCTCGTAGCTGATCGGCAACGTCTGGTCCCGCCCCGACATGGTCTGCACGGCGACCGACAGCGCCGCGGGTGGGGCGGGCGGGTCGTCGCCGGGCGAGAAGATCACCAGTCCGCCGGCGACCAGCCCGCCGACGATCGCGACCGCGGCGGCTATCTTGCCCACCATCGCCGCGGTCACGCCCGTTCCGGTGCCCGCAGCCGTCACGCCGGCCCCGGCGCCGGCCGCCGCGACCGGTGCGGCGGCCGTCCCGGCGGCCGTCAGCAGCGCCAACGGCGTCAGCGCCGTCAGCGCCGCGGCCGAGGTGGCCAGCCGCTTCCAGCCGCGCTTCTCCCAGTTCTTCCCGTATGCCTTGCGGGCGACGGCTTCCAGCTCGGTCACGAAGCCGTCCGCCGTCGCCGGTCGCCACGCCGGGTCCTTCGCCATGCCCCGCGCGATCAGCGGGCGCAGCGCCTCGGGCACCGCCTCCAGCGGCACCGGCGCCGCTCCGTGCAGGGCGCGCAGCTGCTCGCTGGTGTCCGCCTCGAACGGCCGGTTCCCGGTGACGCACTGGTAGAACACGCACGTGGCCGCGTACACGTCGGTGGCGGGCAGGCCGGGTTGGCCGGCCCACTGCTCCGGGGCCATGTAGGCCGGGGAACCGGCGGTCAGTCCGTTGTGGCCGTCCAAAGTGGCCAGTCCGAAGTCGACCAGCTTCGACTCGCCCTCCCGCGACACCAGCACGTTCCCCGGCTTGTAGTCCCGGTGGACCACGCCGGCCGCGTGCGCGTCGGCCAGGCCGAGCAGCGAGCCCTTCAGGATCGCCAGCGCCGCCTCGGGCGCCAGGACGTTCTCCGCCACCAGCAGCGCGCGCAGCGACACGCCGGGCACCGCCTCCATGACCAGCGCGGCGCCCTGCGGCGTCTCGACGAAGTCGAAGAGCCGGACCACGTGCGGGCTCCGCACGCCGGACAGCAGCCACGCCTCCCGCCGGAACCCGTCCACGATCCGCGCGTCGGCGAGGAAGTCCGCGTGCAGGTACTTGATCGCCGCCATCTTCCCCGAGGCCTCGTGCTTGGCCAGCACGACCCGCCCGAAACCGCCGGTGCCGAGCACGTCCACTTCGGCGTACCCGGGCACGTGCCAGGTGTCGTTCATCCCCGCCGTTTCCCCTCACTGTGTCCTCGCGTCACCACGACGACTTCATGACCCCGCCGCCGAAGTCGTGATCGTCGTCTTCCACGACGGGATCCGGTTCCGCCAGGTCGAGGGCCGCGAGCGCGGCGATCTCCGCCTTGGTCCCGGCTTCCGCGCCGGCGATGGCGGCCTGCTGTTCGTCTTCCGGCAGGGCGTGCCACTCGTCGACTTCCGCGTGCGCCGCCTCCAGCGTCTTTTCGCTCAGGTACGAGCGGTAGAGCAGGTCTTCCGGCTTCGCCCGGCCCGCCAGCACGTCGCGGGCGAAGTCGGCCAGGTCGCCCTCGCCGCGGGCGAGGAGCACCATCTGGTTGTGCCGGGCGAGCCGGCCTTGCCCGGCGCGCCACGGTGAGCTGTCCATGTCAGGTCCCCGGATGCTTGTAGGGCTCGCCCGGCCAGGTCCGGGCGGCGATTTCGCCGTTGCCCGCCACCAGTTCGGACACCGACGCGACCGTGTGCGCCAGCGCGGTGAGCGTGTCGATGGCGGTGCGCAGCGGGCTGACCTCGGCCAGGATGCCGGCGATCGCCTGACGCACGGACTCGCCGTCGCTGAGACCGACGATGCCGAGCAGGGCCAGTTCGAGGGCTTTCCCGAGTTTCAGCACCTTGCCGAGTACGGCGTCCAGCAGGGACTCGAGCGCGATGTCGAGGGCCTGCATGGCGTCGTAGGCCGCGCGGGCGAAGTTCTTGATCTTCCAGCCGGCCTCGGTGCAGAACTTGGCGTGGGCGGCGCAGGCGTACGAGTAGTCGGTGAGCCAGGCCCGCGCGGCTTCCCCGGCGTGCCCGGTCCAGCGTTCCTGGATGCCGAGGCGACCGCGATCGATGTTCTGCTTGATCTTGCCGAACGCGAGCCCGGTGTCTTCGAACAGCATGCCCTGCCCCAGCAGCAGGTCCCAGTCGCCGGTCACCAGCTTCTCGACGAGCGTCAGCAGGTCGGTCCCGATGATCTTGGTCAGCAGCCCGCGCACCGGCCCGGAGATCGCGGCCCCGCCCGCGATCTTGTCCGCGATGCGCTGGAGTTCGATGTTCCAGCCGCCGAACGCGTCCTCGCTCGGGGTGAACGACCACGGATACGGTTCGAGGGTCCGGGGGTTGAGGGACGCGTTGTCGAAGTCGGTGAAGGCCGCGGCGGTTTCCGGGGAGACGACGTCATCGGCGTCGACCCGTTCGGAGTGCGCGTCCGGATAGGACCGATCCGCCTTCTCCGCGGCCTCGTGATCGGTCGTGCGGTACAGCTTGGCCACGGCGACCAGCGCGATGTCGTAGGCGTCGGCGAGCGATGCGGCCTTGCGGTCGTTGGCGAGGCAGAGCGCCTGCCACTGGTCGAGCGGCTGGGCGAGGAGGTTGATCAGCACCCCCTCGCCGCCGGCGTTGGGGCCCTGGCCGGCGGCCGCCGACCAGAGCCCGGCCGCGGAACCGGCCCGGCCGGCGAGCGCGGCGAGCTTCCGGATCGCGTCCGGGTCCGCCGTGAAGTCGGTGCTGATGGTCATCCCCCTACGTTCGGCCATCCGGAGCATACGGGGGATTCGTCCGGATTCCCACGCTAAACCGTTCGGCCCACTCGCGCGTGTAAGGACGGCACCGCCACAGGCGCACTCAGTCCGTGACGTACCACTTTCCGTTGCGCAGCTCCAGAACGGCGTCACCCAGGTCGCCGGAGGTGAACTTGGCGCCCGACTTGATCGCCTTGGCCGGGATCTCGACCTTCGTCGCGGACTCGGTGATCCGGGACCGGTCCACTGTGGCGTCCAGCAGTGCTTTCCGCTGTGCAGCGGAGAACATCCCGAAGCTGATCGGAAGCGTCTGTTCGCACGGCCCGAAACCCTCGTCCTCCGCCTTCTTGGCGGCGGGCGCGGCGATTTCACAGGCCGTGGTGACGTCTTTGCCGCCCACCGCGTGCAGATAGGTTTCGTACCGCCCGACCGCGTCGTCGGCCGCCTTCCGCGTCGACGGGGCAGCCTGCGTGGTCGTGACCGGCGCCGCCGAGGCCGACGTCGTGGCCGGCGCCGGGGCGGTGCTCGAGGACGCCTGCGCCGCCGACGTGTCGCCCCCACCCGAACAGCCGGCGATCAGCAGGGCGACGCCGGCGGCGAGCAGGGGAAGTGCGCGAGCGGACATGGAGCACCTTTCGGGTCGGTGAGAACGGCCGGAGCTTAGGGGCCGGCGGCCGCGCACCGCGGCGAAATCGGCAAAACACAGGCCGAGAGCAACGCCACAACCAGGCACGAGTGACACTTTCGTGTGAATTGCCACGAAGATGGGTCACGGTCCGCTACTGTGCTGCGATCCTTTGACGCGCACGTGAATGTGCGACTTCCGCATGCGGCGGCGTCGCGGTGTCCCAGCCGCCGCGGCTACCTCGTCGCGGCGTCGAGGAACTTCTCGAGCTCGGCCCGGACGTCGGGCCCGCAGGGCTGGAACACGATCTCGGTGACGCCCCGGGCGGCGACCTCGTCCAGCCGCTCTCGGATCTGTTCGCGCGTACCGCTCATCGTCACGTCCCGCAGCATCGAGTGGCCGCCCGCCTTCCACGCCGCCTGGTCGGCCTCCCCCAGCTCCACGCAGTGACCACTGTGGACCGCGAGGTGCCGCCGCTCGGGCGGCGTCCGCTCCACCACCTCCAGCCACTCCGTGCCGCCCGGCAAGGCGCGCACGGCGGAGGAGCCGCCGAACTCGTAGGCGCCGTGGTAGGCCAGCGCCCAGCCGGGTCCGGCGGCCTGGCGTGCGTGCTCGGTGTCGGTGCGCTCGCTTTGGCCGAGCACTGTGCCCCACACGAGATAGGGCACCCACGAGTACTCACTCATGAACTCGGGCAGCTGCAGCGTGACGTACAGCCCGTCGCCGAGCTCTTTGGCCACCCGGTGCCCCTTCGGCCCCAGGGCGCCGATCAGGACGGGGACGTCGACGGGCCGGGCGGGGGCGTGCCCGGCCGGGTGCAGCATCTGCATCCGCGCCCCTTCCCACTCGACGACGTCGCCCCGCAGGAGACCGCGGAAGGCCCGGATGTAGGAGTCCATGTAGGACCAGGTGATCGCGCGGTATCCCATGGCGCGACGGCCGGTGAACCCGGTGCCGAAGGAGACCGCGACGCGGCCGGGCGCCAGCGCGGCGAGGGTGGCGGTCGCCGCGGCGTTGACCATCGGGTGCCGCAGGCTGGGCACCAGCACGCCGGGGGCGAGCCCGATCCGCTCGGTCCGTTCGGCGGCCAGCGCGAGGGTCATCCACACGTCCGAGCTCTGCTGGGGGGTGTCGTAGACCCACGCCCGGGTATAGCCCAGCTCTTCGGCCACGACGATATCGGCCGGCGAATCCAATGCGGTCGGGAAAGCGCAGGAGACCTCCATGAGGGCCCTCCATTTCACTCGACGGTCCGGGTCAGGGCAGGCCCGCGTGCGGAACCTCGACACCGACCGCGAGAAGCTGGGCCTCGCGGACCGGACGGCGTTCGTGCTCGGCGAAGGACGGCGCCGCGCAGAGGAACAGCGTTCGCCCGTCGTCGCCGCCGAGCATGCAGGCGAAGACCCCGGTGCCGGCGTCGATCTCGTCGAGGATCCGGCCGCCCTCCTGAACCCGGATGACGCGGTTGTGGACGGCGTCGGCCACCCAGATCGCGCCCTCGGCGTCGGCGCAGATGCCGTCGGGGGCCACCTCGAGGCGCTGGACCGCCTCTCCGACGTCCTCGGTCCGCGGCGTCTCCCCGAACTGCGCCCACACGCGCCGCCCGCTCAGCTCGCCGTCCTCGCCGATGTCGAAGGCGGTCAACCGGCCGGCGAAGGTCTCGGCGACCACCAGCACACCGCCGGGCAGGATCACCATGCCGTTGGGGAACCCGAGGTCCTCGGCGGCGACGGAAACGCTCCCGTCCGCATCGACGCGGGTAAGCGTCGTGTAGCGCAGTGGCGCGCCGCCCATGAGGTCGAAGCCGAAGTTGCCCACCCAAGCGCGGCCGCGGTCGTCGACGACCATGTCGTTGAGCACCCCGGACACCACTCCGGACAGGTCGGCGTACTCCGCCAGCCGCCCCGACCCGTCGCGCACGAAGACGCGATGGTCGCGCATCGACACGACGAGCAGGCGACCGTCGGGCAGGAACCCGAGGCCCGACGGCTGTCCGGGGACCTCGGCGACGACCTCGGCGCCGCCGCGGCCGTCGATCGCCACGACCTTCTCGGTGTAGAAGTCCGACACCCACAGCCGGCCGTCGTGCCACCTCGGGCACTCGAGGTAGGAGAAGCCCTCGAGCACGACAGCCGGTTGTCCTCGTCCCATCGTGACCTCTCCTCACGTCGTCGTCGACGGTTCCGCAGGTCTTCGCGCCAACTAACTGAGCGCCCAGTTACCATGACCTCGGGACCGGGACGTGTCAAGTCGAGAGGAGATCGGCGGTGGCAGGGAAAGAGCGCCGCGGCGGCGGGAGACACCCGGCGACGGCCGCGATGGAGCTCACGACCCACCTCGGGCCGGAATCGGTCCCTGGCGAGTTCTGGGGCGAGGGCACCTCCCCGGTGGCTCGCGCACTGCTGTCCTCGGCGGTGCAGTGCTTCGCCCGCAAGGGTTTTCACGCCACCACCACCCGCGACATCACCGCCGTCGTCGGCCTCAGTCCCGGCTCGCTGTACGTGCACTTCTCCTCGAAAGAGGCCGTTCTGTTCCAGATCGCCCGGACCGGTCACGAGCGCGCCCTCGCGACGCTGAAGGCCCAGCACGACGACGGCGACACCCGGCGCCACGTCAGGCAGCTGGTGGCCGGACACGTGTCGTGGCACGCTCGCCACCACACCGTGGCGAGGGTGTGCCAGTACGAACTGGCGGCGCTCGAGGCGGCGCACCTCGGCGAGATCCTCGAGCTCCGGCAGCAGTTCTCCGCGATGGTGCACACCGCGGTGGAACGCGGAGTCCGGGAAGGCGTCTTCGACGTGCCCGACATCGGCCGGGCGGTGCGCGCGATCTTGTCGCTCGGCATCGACCTCGTGCGCTGGTACCGCCTCGACGGCGCGGACTCGCCCGAGACCCTCGGCGAGTCCTACGCCGAGCTCGCCGCCCGGATGCTCCGTTCCCCCTCCCCCACCGGCGGCGCACGCGGCGCTTGATCATGTGCGGCGGTCTCACCGAGAGCCCGGACAGCGCTGCCCTTCACACCGGCTCCGCGGCTAGGTCGGCGGCCGTCCAGGCCAGTGCGATCGCCGTCCGGCGCCGCCCGGGCGGCGCGGCGCTGAGCACACCGGGCGAGCCCTCCGGACCGTGTCACGCCGGTGGAGGCACGCCGGCGGTGCGGCCGGCCCGGCGCGACAGCTCGGCGAAGGCCTCCCGGAGTGCCGGGGGCCCGATCACCTCGACCTCGGTGTCGAACCGCGCCAGCGCCGCGGCGAGCGCCGCCCACGACCACGACCCGGACACCACCCTGGTTCTCGCGGGGCCGAGCTCCTCGACGACCCCGTCCCCGGCGAAGGGCGCGACCTCCGGCGCCGGGAGATCGAGGATCACCTCGCCGCGGCACGGCCACGCGTCGGTGGCCTCCGAACCCTTGAACCGGGCGGAAAGGAACGCGGCGACGTCACCACCCGGCACCTCCCGGGGCGCGAACCGCGGGCCGGTCGGCGTGCGCGGGGTCATCCGGTCGGCGCGGTAGATCCGCCAGTCCTCGCGCTCGGGACTCCACCCGACCACGTACCAGCGACCGGCCCGGACCACGAGGTGGTGGGGCTGCACGCGGCGGGGCGGCCGGGTGTCCTCCGGCCGCCCCGGCGACCGGTAGTCGAACCGCACCTCCTCCCCCGCCCGGACCGCGGCGCTCAGCGCGAGCAGGACGTCGGTGTCGGCCTGGGCGTCACGGCCTCGCGACTCGACCGCGGAGACCGCGAGGGCGTCGACGCGGTGCCGCAGCCTCGCCGGCAGCACCTGGCGCACCGTGGTCAGCGCACGCGCGGCAGCTTCCTCGATGCCTGCTCCCGTCCCGACCGCGAGCCGCAACGCGACGGCCAGGGCGATCGCCTGCTCTTCGTCGAACAACAGCGGCGGAACCTGGCTGCCCGCTTCGAGGCGGTAGCCACCGTCCGGTCCTTTGACCGCGTGGACGGGATAACCGAGCTCGCGCAGCCGGTCGACGTCCCGGCGGACCGTGCGCTCGCTGACGCCCAGCCGCCGGGCGAGCTGTTCCCCCGGCCAGTCCCGGCGAACCTGCAGCAGGGAAAGGAGCGACAGCAGGCGACCGGACGTCGCCGTCGAAGAGGCGATCGGCATGAGTCCCACCTTGTCACGAGTAGCGGACATTCCCTGACCGGTACTGCTGCCAAAGTCGGCCGCATCGCCGGAGACCTCCGGCGGCCGACCGCTCGTGAAGGACCCGCACACCATGTCGCTCAACGCTGTCGCCCACCTGAACTTCCACGGCCAGGCCCGCGCGGCCCTGGACTTCTACCAGTCGGTCTTCGGCGGGCAGGCCACCGTCGTCACCTACGGGGACTTCGGGATGCCCGCCGAAGCGCCCGACGCCGGCAAGGTGGTGTTCGGCCAGGTCGTCGCCGACAACGGCTTCCGGGTCATGGCCTACGACGTGCCCGGCGCCGGCGCACCGGCCGCGCCCGAAGCGCCCACCACCCGCCGCGAGAACGGCACGACGATCACCACCGAGCCGTTCTTCCTTTCCGTCCGCGGCGCGACCGTCGACGAGGTCGCCGCGGTGTGGGACCGGCTCGCCGAGGGCGCCACCGTCGTCGAAGCGTTCGGTCCCGCCCAGTGGGCGCCCGCTTTCGGGATGCTGACCGACCGCTTCGGCGTCACCTGGATCGTCGACGTCGCCGCCGAGTACGCCCAGGCCTGACGCCGTCCGTCGCGGGGGTGCGGCCCGGCCGCGCCCCCGCCCGTCCCAGGAGACACCCGTGCACTTGCGCCCCCTCGGCCGCACCGGCATCCAGGTCAGCACCTTCACCCTCGGCACGATGATGTTCGGCCCGTACGGGAACCCCGACCCCGGCGAGTGCGTCCGCATCGTCCACCGCGCGCTCGACGGCGGCATCAACGTCATCGACACCGCCGACGTCTACGGCGGTGACGGCGAATCCGAGCGGATCGTCGGCAAGGCGCTGCGCGGCCGCCGCAACGACGTCGTCCTCGCCACCAAGGGCAACGGCCCGATGGGGACGGACCCCAACCGGCGCGGCAGTTCCCGTCGCTGGCTGGTCACCGCGGTCGAAGGCTCACTGCGCCGCCTCGGTGTCGACCACATCGACCTCTACCAGGTCCACCACCCCGACCCCGGCACCGACGTCGAAGAAACCCTCGGCGCCCTGACCGACCTGCTCCGCGCGGGCAAGGTCCGCGCCATCGGCCACTCCAACCTGCCGGCGTCGGAGATCGTCGAAGCCCAGTGGGCGGCCGAGCGGCGGGGGCTGGCCCGGTTCCGCACCGAACAGCCGCACTACTCGATCCTCAACCGCGGCATCGAGCGCGAGATCCTGCCGGTCTGCGAGCGCTACGGCCTCGGCGTCCTGGTGTGGAGCCCGCTGGCCATGGGGTTGCTTTCCGGGCGCCTGCGCAAGGGCGGCGAGGAGAAGGCCTCGGCGGGCCGGCTGCACTGGGCGCCGCGGCACATGACCGACGAACGCAAGCTCGACGCCGTCGAAGCGCTCATCCCGGTGGCCGAGCGAGCCGGACTTTCCCTGCCGCACCTCGCGCTCGCGTTCGTCACCGCGCACCCCGCGGTCACGTCGGCCGTCATCGGGCCCCGCACCGAGCGGCAGCTGGACGACCTGCTCGCCGGCGCGGACACCGCACTCGACGAGGAATTCCTGGACCGCATCGACGAGATCGTCCCGCCGGGAACCGACCTCGGCGCGATCGACGTGGAGTACGTACCCCCGCCGCTGAAACAGCCGGACCTCCGTCGCCGTCCCGCTCGTTCCGGCTGAGGGGCGGCGGCCGCCCGGGAGCCGCGCGCTCCCGGGCGGCCCGGAACCTCAGCCCACCTGCAGGTCGATGCAGGAGTAGAACGCGTTCGTCGTGTCCGCGATGTTCCACACCGCCAGCACCGTCTGGCGTCCCGGGTGGCCACTCAGGTCCACCTGGTGCGAAACGGTTTCCGGCGGCTGCTCGTTGTTGCCGCTGACGTCGGCGACCTTCTCGTTGCCGATCCAGTACTCGTAGTTCGTCGTGCGGTGGCGGGCCGTGAAGGTCCACGTGAACGTCGCCGTCGTGCCGACCGGGGACGCCTGCCAGCCCTTGCCGTTGTCGTTCAGCTCGGCGAACTGCTCGTTGCCGCCGTTGCAGGACTTCAGGCCCTTCGGCCCCTCGACGCTCTGGGGTTCGTACGTGATGTCGCCGCACGACACCGTGCCCTGCGCGCACTGCGCCTGGCGGCTCGCCGGGGAGTTGACGTAGCCGTGGGCGCTCGCGATCCCGGCGGGGCTCACCACCACCAGGACCGGGGCCAGGAGAGCACCCGCCGCGGCCGCGACCAGTTTGCGGTTCATACCGACTCCTTCGGGGACAGGCTCGCTTCCCGCCGCCGGGTACGACGAAGTCGCGGCGGGCACGCCCACCGCGTCGGGAAGGGGTTCGAGCGAAGGAAAATTGTGGTCTAGACCATACGTCGGAGTGGACGGTTGGTCAACAGATGGCAAAGTCCGAGTTCATGTTGGTAAGACGCCAACCGTCACCCGGTGTTCCGTTCAGCGGGACTCGCCGGGGCGACCGGGACGCACCACGCGACGCGCCTGCCTCTAGGATTCCGCCGGTGACCACCTACGACGACACGTTCGAGCACCTCGACGCCTCCGCCCTGCCCGAGCGGCAGCAGAAGATCCTGGTGGCCATCCGGGACTGGGTGGTCGGCCACGGCTACTCCCCCAGCACCCGCGAGATCGGCGAGGCCGTCGGCCTGCAGTCGACGTCGTCGGTGTCGAAGCACCTGGCGAGCCTGGAGGACAAGGGGTTCCTGCGCCGCGGTGCGGGCGTGTCCCGCCCGATGGACGTGCGCGCGTTCCTGCACGGCAGCGAGGCGCGCGAGGACGGCGACTCCGTCCCGGTGCCGGTCGTCGGCGACATCGCCGCCGGCACGCCGATCTCGGCCGTCGAGCACGTCGACGACGTCCTCAAGCTGCCCCGCGACCTCACCGGCCGAGGCACCGTCTTCGGCCTGCGCGTGCGCGGCGACTCGATGATCGACGCCGCGATCTGCGACGGCGACATCGTCGTGGTCAAGCAGCAGACCGAGGCCCACTCGGGCCAGATCGTCGCGGCGATGATCGACGAGGAGGCGACGGTCAAGGTGTACCGGCGCCGCAACGGCCACGTCTACCTCGAGCCCCGCAACCCCGCCTACGACGTCATCGACGGCGACCAGGCGGCGATCCTGGGCGTGGTCGTGTCGGTGCTGCGGAGCGTCTGACCCGCTTCACCAGGTGACCAGCAGCTCGTACACGCCGTACACCGACCCGTCGTGCTTGAACGGGACCCGGTCGAGGTCGGTCGCGAGGGCGAGTGTCGGGATCCGCCGGTACAGCGTGCTGTAGACGACCTGCAGCTCGAGCCGGGCCAGCGGCTGGCCGAGGCACTGGTGGACACCGAAGCCGAAGGCGACGTGGCGGTGCGCGTCGCGGGTGAGGTCGAGCCGGTCGCCGTCCGGGAAGACCGCCGGGTCGCGGTTGGCGACGTCGTTGGCCATGATCAGGCCCTCCCCCGCGCGGATCGTCACGCCGCCGATCTCGATGTCCTCCAGCGCGAGGCGGCGGCGGCCGTTGTGCGTGATGTTGAGGTAGCGCAACAGTTCTTCGACCGCCGAGGCCACCAGGGCCGGATCGTCGCCCTCCCGCAGCAGCGCCAGCTGGTCCGGGTGCTCCAGCAGGGCCAGGGTGCCGAGCGCGATCATGTTCGCCGTCGTCTCGTGGCCGGCGATGAGCAGCAGCACGCCCATCTGCGCCGCCTCCGTGCGCGACAGCTCCCCCGCGTTCACCCGGGTGGCGAGCCCGGAGAGCAGGTCGTCGGCGGGCGCCTCGAGCTTCTCCCCCATCAGGCGGTCGAGGTAGCCGACGAGCGCCTGGTGCCCGGCCGCCCGCTCCTCGGGCTTCGCGTCCCGCCGGATGATCAGCTTGCTGTTCTCCTGGAAGA
The DNA here is from genome assembly GCF_040682155.1 of Amycolatopsis sp. NPDC051371. Classification (NCBI taxonomy): domain Bacteria; kingdom Bacillati; phylum Actinomycetota; class Actinomycetes; order Pseudonocardiales; family Pseudonocardiaceae; genus Amycolatopsis; species Amycolatopsis sp. NPDC051371. The sequence continues at coordinate 6,818 of NZ_JBFBAG010000066.1, read as the reverse complement.
AGTCGTGGTCGGCGTACGGGACGCCGAGCAGCTCGCAGATCACCAGGGACGGCACCGGCAGCGCGAACGCCTCGACGAGGTCGACCGGCTTCGGTCCGGCCAGCAGCCGGTCGATCTGCTCGTCGACGATCTTCTGCACCGCCGGGCGCATCGCGGCCGTGCGGCGGATCGTGAACGGCGCGGTCACCATTTTCCGCAGCCGCGCGTGCTCCGGGTTGTCCATCAGGATGAAGCTGATCCCGGTGCCACCCTTGGGCAGCGGCGCCGGGCTCGGGTAGCCGGGGCGGGTGATGTCGGCGCTGACGCGCGGATCGGCCAGCAGCGTCCGCTGCTCGGCGTAGCGGGTGACGAGCCACGGCGTGCTGCCGTCCCACAACCGCACGCGCGCGAGCGGCGCCTCCCCCTGCAGCGCGCGGGCCGCGGGCGGCGGGTCGAACGGACAGCCCGCGGCGCGCGTCATCGGGAACTCGGGGATCTCGGCGGTGCTCGTCATCGTTCCTCCGTGGTGGCCGTCAGTTCGTGATCAGTCAACCGAAGACTGCTAAGCTAAGTCAAGCGACTGATTTAATTCGGACATCCGGAGGACCGCCCCGTGCTCGACCCATCCACGCCCGCCGGAGAGGCGTCGCCCCGCGCGAACCTCGTCGTCGCGGTCCTCGCCCTCGCGGGCATCACCGTCTCGCTGATGCAGACGCTGGTCATCCCGCTGATCCCCGCGCTGCCCGGGCTGCTGCACGCCTCCGCGGCCGACGCCACCTGGGCCATCACGGCCACCCTGCTCGCGGGCGCGGTGGCGACGCCGACCATGGGGCGGCTCGGCGACATGTACGGCAAGCGGCGGATGCTGCTCGTCAGCCTCGGCGCGCTGGTCGTGGGGTCGGCGATCGGCGCGCTCTCCGACACCCTCGTGCCGATGGTCGCCGGCCGGACACTGCAGGGCCTGGCCGCCGGCGTCATCCCGCTCGGGATCAGCATCATGCGGGACGAGCTGCCCGCCGAACGGCTCGGCTCGGCCACGGCGCTGATGAGCGCGTCCCTCGGCGTCGGCGGCGCGCTGGGGCTGCCCGCGGCGGCGCTGCTGGCCGAAAATGCCGACTGGCACGTGCTTTTCTGGACCGCGGCCGGCCTGGGCCTGGTGGTCACCGCGCTCGTCGTCGCGCTCGTGCCGGAGTCGCCGGTGCGCACCGGCGGCCGGTTCGACGTCCTCGGCGCGGCTGGGCTTTCGATCGCCCTCGTGTGCCTGCTGCTGGCGATCTCGAAGGGCGCCGACTGGGGCTGGGGCAGCGCGGCGACGCTCGGCCTGGTCGCCGCGGCCGTGCTGGTGCTGGCGCTGTGGGGCCGGTGGGAGCTGCGCACCCCGCGGCCGTTGGTCGACCTGCGGACGAGCGCGCGGCGCCAGGTGCTGCTGACGAACATCGCGTCGGCGGTCTTCGGGTTCGCGATGTTCGCGATGTCGCTGGTGCTGCCCCAGCTCCTGCAGCTGCCGGCCGCCACCGGGTACGGCCTCGGCCGGTCGATGCTGGTCGTGGGCCTGGTGATGGCGCCGTCGGGGCTGGTCATGATGGCGCTGGCGCCGGTGTCCGCGCGCATCACGGCCACGCGCGGCCCGAAGACGACGCTGATGCTCGGCGCGGTCGTCGTCGCCGCCGGGTACGCGCTCGGCATCTTCCTGATGAGCGCGACCTGGCACCTGGTGCTGGTTTCGAGCGTCATCGGCGCCGGCATCGGGCTCGCGTACGGCGCGATGCCCTCGCTCGTGATGGGCGCTGTCCCGGTCTCGGAAACCGCGGCCGCGAACAGCCTCAACACGCTGATGCGCTCGATCGGGACGTCGGTCTCGAGCGCCACCGCCGGTCTGATCCTCGCGCGGCTGACCGTCCGGTTCGGACCGGTGGAACTGCCTTCGCAGAACGGTTTCCGGCTCGTGCTGGGCATGGGGGCGGCCGCGGCGCTGATCGCGCTGGCCGTCGCCGCCTTCCTGCCTCGGCACACTCCGGCGGCCCCGGCGCCCGCGAGCCCGGAGCCCGCGGCGGCGCTGCGCCGCTGACCGCCGGCTCCCCGGGCGGTTCGCGCGCGGTGCGCGTCCGGTCAGCGCCGGGCGCGAGCCTCGGAGTCGTCGCCGGGCCACCACGGCCCGGCACCGACCCGGAGGAGCCGGACATGACGAAAAACGCCTTGGTGACCGGAGCTTCGCGAGGGATCGGCCGCGCGATCGCTGTGCGACTCGCCGCCGACGGAGCCGTCGTCGCCGTGCACCACGGCGGCAACGAGATCGCCGCCAAGGAGACCGTCGCGCTGATCGAGGACGCCGGCGGGCGCGCCTTCCCGGTGTCCGCCCGGTTCGGCGAAGCCGGCGCTGTCGACCGGCTGGCCGACGCGGTCACCGGGGCGTTCGGCGACGCCGGGCTGGACATCCTCGTGAACAACGCGGGCATCGGCTCGCACAGCGGTACCGGCCAGGTGACCGAGGAGGAGCTGGACCGGCTGCTGGCCGTCAACGTCAAGACGCCGATGCTGCTGGTCCAGCGGTTGATGCCGGTGCTCAACGACGGCGGCCGGGTCGTGACGGTCGGCTCGATGGCCTCGCGGATCGCGGTGCAGAGCCAGATCGCCTACACCGTCAGCAAAGCCGCCGTCGAGGCGCTCGCGCCGACGCTGGCCAACGAGCTCGGCCGTCGTGGGATCACCGTCAACACGGTCGCGCCCGGGCCGATCCGGACCGACCTGACCGAGCCGCTGCTGGCGATCCCCGAGGCGGCGGCCGGCCTCACGGCGATAACCGCGCTGGGCCGGATCGGCGAGCCCGAAGACGTCGCCGACGTCGTCGGGTTCCTGGCCGGGCCGGGCGGCCGCTGGATCACCGGCCGCACCCTCGACGTCTCCGGCGGCACGTACCTCGGGCCGATCGCCTGAGCGGGCCCGGCCGCCCGGTCACGCCCGGGCGGCCACGCCGTCGAGGTGGAGCACGCCGTCGGTGTGGTGCGCGGCGACGAACTCGGGACCCTTGGTGACGAGCCGCGCGATCGCCGTCGCGTGGCCGTGGCCGAGGCCGTGCTCGGTCTTCAGCCACGTGATGATCTCGCCGTGCTTCGTGAGCTTCTTCTCCGCCGCGAGGTCGAGAAAGGCGCGCGGGGTGATGCCGGTCTGCTTCTCCGCGTTGTCGAGGTAAGCCTGAAAAGACATGGCGACTCCCAGTTCGGGCCGAAGGTTCTTCGGTCTGTCTTGCTTGTCACCAAGGTCTCACCGACAACTTTTTTTGTCAAGGCTTGGTCGCGACAACCGCCAGCGTCGTGTACGACAGGGTGAAGCCACCGCCGAGCGCGTCGATCGCCGCGCCGACACCGGCAAGGACGTCGGCCAGCGCGTCGGGCTCGAGCCGCGTCAGGCCGCCGGTCGTCGGCAGGAGATCCAGCCATTCGTCGCGCGTGTAGGCGTGCTCCCAGGTGAACCGCCACTGTTCGGGTTCGCCGAAGCGGCCCGACTCCCGGATGCCGTCGGCGAACTTGGCGAACATGACTTCGTAGAGTTCGGCGGCACTTCTCGACTCCTGCGCGAACGGCGAGCCGGGCAGCACCCGCCGGATACCCTCCGCGAGGGCGTCCGCGACCGGGTCCGGCGGCTGGAACACGTGCGCGAACAGGCCGAGCAGGCCACCGGGACGCAGGACGTCGGCCGCCTTCGCCGGGCCGGCGACGGGGTCGACCCAGTGCCACGCCTGCCCGGCGACGACCGCGCCGAAGGTCCGGCCTTTCCCGTCCCAGTCCTCGAACTTCGCGACTTCGACGTCGATGCCGGTGTTCCGCGCGAAGGCGGCCATCCGCGGATCGGGGTCGACGCCGAGCACCCGGCGGCCCGCAGCACGGAACTGCCGCGCCTCGATGCCGGTGCCGCAGCCGACGTCGAGGAAGTCGGGGCCGGGACTCGCGGCGACGAGACGAGCGACGAGTTCGGCGGGATACTCCGGCCGGGCGCGGTCGTAGCGTTCGGTGTCGATCCCGAAGGATTCGGCGAAGGCACGGGCTTCATGAGGCTGAGTGGGCATGCGCCCACATTAATGGGCACTTGCCCACTAGGGCAACCGCGTGGCCGTTCGCGCCGGGCGTAACGGAGAATGGGGCCATGCCGACCGGTGTCCACCTGCGCGACGTGCGCCAGCAGTTGTTCCACGCCGCCGAGCGGGTCCTGCTCCGCGAAGGCCCGAACGCACTGACGAGCCGAGCGGTGACCGCCGAAGCCGACGTCGCGAAGGGCGTACTCCACCGCCACTTCGCCGACTTCGACGCGTTCCTGGCGGAGCTGGTCCTGGACCGCATCGCCCGCCTGACGGACCAGGCAGCGATCCTCCAAGCGTCGGCGGGAACCCGCACGGTGACGGCGAACCTGGTGGACGCGCTGACGGAGCTGTTCGACCCGGTCTCGGTGGCGTTGACGAGCTTGGTGTTCTTCCGCGACGAACTCCGCACCCGCCTACGCCGCCCAGGCACCGACGGCCTGCCCTTCCTGGCGGAAGCGCGAGAGATGCTGTCGGCCTACCTGACAGCCGAGCGAGCCCAGGGCCGCATAGCGGCGGACGCAGACGCGAATTCCCTGGCCCTGTCCTTGATCGGAGCAAGCCACCTGCTCTTCGCAGGCCGCCAACGCCACACCCTCCCAGACCCAGCAGAGCTGGAAAAACTCATCCAGACAGTCATCGCGGACGTAGTCCAACGACGCTTGCTGTAAAAAGTCCGAAGTGGACGAAAGTCTGGCCCGCCACGACACGCAACCACACGCGGGGGGTCCGGGGGCGTGCCCCCGGCGGGGGTGTGGGGGTTCGACCCCCACAAGACACAGAACGAGAGGGCCATGTTCGCGCATTCCGCGAACACAACCCTCCCGATTCGAGTGGGCGATACTGGGATCGAACCAGTGACCTCTTCGGTGTGAACGAAGCGCTCTCCCCCTGAGCTAATCGCCCGTCGTACGAACTTCCACGAGTTCCCCGGGGGCCGGGCTCGTGGTGCGCGATACTGGGATTGAACCAGTGACCTCTTCCGTGTCAGGGAAGCGCTCTCCCGCTGAGCTAATCGCGCGCTGCGGAACTCCGTACTCGCTGAAGCATATCGGACGGTTCCGGAGGGTCATCAGGGGGTCGGGTGTGACCGCGCGCACGGCGTAAACCGCCGTGACACGAAGGCGCCGAAACGGGCACACTGCAAGGGCAGCACGCTCCCGCCCCGGCCGTCGCCGGGCCCGTGCGCCTGACCAGGAGAACTTTCACCCCGTGACCGACACCGTGTCCACCCCGCCCGCCGACCTGGATCGCGCTCCGGTGCGCCCGGGGCTCCTCATCGGGGTCCTCGTGCTGTCCGCGTTCGTGATGATCCTCAACGAGACGATCCTGAGCGTCGCACTGCGTGACCTGACCGTCGACTTGCGGGTGCCGACCACGACCGTGCAGTGGCTGACCAGCGGGTTCCTGCTGACCATGGCCGTCGTCATCCCGACGACCGGGTTCCTGCTCGACCGGTTCTCGCCGCGCCAGGTCTTCCTCTTCTCGTTGTCGGCGTTCAGCCTCGGCACGTTGCTGTGCGCGCTCGCGCCCGGGTTCGGGATGCTGATGGCCGGGCGCGTGGTGCAGGCGTGCGGCACGGCGGTGATGCTGCCGTTGCTGATGACGACGGTGATGCGGCTGGTGCCGCCGGAGCGGCGCGGCGCGACGATGGGCACGATCACGATCGTCATCGCGGTGGCGCCCGCGATCGGGCCGACGATCGGTGGCGCGGTGCTCTCGTCGCTGGGCTGGCGCTGGATGTTCTGGATCGTGCTGCCGCTGTCGATCGCGGCGCTGGTGACCGGTGCGCTGCAGCTGCGCCTGGACAGTGAGACCCGGCGGGTGCCGCTGGACGTGCCGTCGGTGCTGCTGTCGGCGATCGGGTTCGGCGGGGTGCTGTACGGGTTGTCGTCGACCGGCGAGCAGGGCGGCGCGGAGCCGCTGGTGCCGGCGTGGGTGCCGATCGTCGTCGGTGTCGTCGCGCTGGTGGTGTTCACCTGGCGGCAGCTGCGGCTGCAGCGCCGCGACCGGGCGCTGCTGGACTTGCGGCCGTTCACGCACCGGAGTTTCGTGGTGGCGCTGGTGCTGACGTCGCTGCTGTTCGTGTGCCTGATCGGCGCGGCGGCGATCCTGCTGCCGCTGTACCTGCAGACGGTGCTGCACACGAGCACGTTCGTCAGCGGCTTGGCGGTCCTGCCCGGCGGCCTGGTGCTCGGCCTGCTGGGGCGCCCGGTGGGTGCGCTGTTCGACAAGGTGGGAGCACGCCCGCTGGTGATCCCGGGCGCGGCGGCGATGGCGGTGTCGCTGTGGCTGTTCACGACACTGGGGGCGGGCTCGCCGCTGATCGCGGTGATCGGGATCCACGTGCTGCTGATGACCGGGCTCGGGCTGATGATGACACCGCTGTTCACCGAGTCACTGGGCGCGCTGCCGGAACACCTGTACTCCCACGGGAGCGCGATCCTGTCGACGCTGCAGCAGGTGGCGGGAGCGCTGGGGACCGCGGTGTTCGTGAGCGTGGCAACGCTGTGGAGCGCGTCCGGCGCCGCCGCGGGGCCGGACGCTTCCGGGCTGCGGGCCGCGTTCGTGGTCGCCGGGGTGGTCGGGTTGCTGGCCTTCGCGGGGACCTGGTTCATCCGCAAGTCGACGCCCGGGACCACGGCGGCTCCGAAGCACTGACGGTCGTGAGTGAGAAACAGTGTTCTACTCGTTCGCCGTCGTGGACGAAGCGCGCGCTGACGCAGACGCGCGAAGTGGTCGTCGGCGGCTGGCGGACCGGTGCCGG